>NZ_SMKD01000008.1 GCF_004348595.1 Micromonospora sp. KC723 | reverse complement strand
GCCCCGGACCCCGCCCGCGCCACCATCGGGAAGGCCGTGTTCGGGCTTCTCGATCGTCGCGGGCGGTGACCCGCCGGACCGGGGGGCTCTGCCGCTGGCGCGACCTGCGGCAGGTCGGGTCGACCGTCAGGTGGCGCGGGCCAGGGTGACACCGAAGAGGCCGTCCGGGTCGGTCCAGAAGCGCTCGCCGGTGAACCCGGCCGTCGCCAGCTCCGCCGCGATCCGCTCCGGGCGGAACTTCGCCGAGATCTCGGTCCGCAACTCCTCGCCCTCGGCGAAGGCGACGTCCAGGTCGAGCACCCGGACCCGCATCGGGCGCTGGGCGCGCAGCCGCATCTCGATCCACTCCTGCTCGGCGTCCCAGAGCGCCACGTGGGTGAACGCCTCCGGCACGAAGTCCGCGCCCAGCTCCCGGTTGACCACCCGCAACACGTTGCGGTTGAACTCGGCGGTCACCCCGGCGGCGTCGTCGTAGGCGGGTACCAGCACGCCGGGGTCCTTGACCAGGTCGGTGCCGACCAGCAGCCAGTCCCCCTCCTCCAGCGCCGCGCGCATGGCGGCCAGGAAACCGGCCCGCTCGTCGGGCAACAGGTTGCCGATGGTCCCGCCGAGGAAGACCACCAGCCGCCGGCCGCCCGGGGGCAACCGGTCCAGGTGCCGGGTGAAGTCCGCGACGATGCCGCGTACCCGTAGCCCCGGGTAGTCCGTCGCGATCTGCTCGGTGGACCCCCGCAGCGCGCTCACCGACACGTCCAGCGGCACGAAGGTGCCCAACCCGCCGCGCCGGGTGAACGCGTCCAGCAGCAGGCGGGTCTTCTCCGAGGAACCCGAGCCCAGCTCGATCAGCGTCTTCACGCCGGTCAGCCCGGCGATCTCGACGGCCCGCTCAACCAGCACCGTCCGCTCGGCCCGGGTCGGGTAGTACTCCGGCAGCCGGGTGATCTCCTCGAACAGCTCACTGCCCCGGGCGTCGTAGAACCACTTCGGTGGCAACCACTTCGGGTCGGCGGTCAGTCCGACCCGTACGTCCTCCCGCAGGCCACGGCCGAGGTCCTGCTCCTTCAGGTAGATCTCCAATGGCTCCGCGCTCATGAGGTGTCCCTTCCGTCGGCCGAGATGTCCCTGACTTCACCACCGCCCGTGGCCGGGGGTGACCCCAGCGCGGCGGCGCCACGGCGTCAGGCGCCCCACAGGGCACGCGCGCGCACCACGGTCGGGGTCGCCACCACCACCTGCCCGTCCGGCACCGGTCGCCAGCCCGGGTCGTCGTCGTGCGGCTCGGAGGCCAGCACCACCGCGCCCGGGGTGGCGCGGACCGACAACGCGTGCCCGACGGCGGTGCCCACCACGGTCCGGCCGTCGGTGAGCAGCAGGTTCAGCCGGGACCCGGGGGCTGCCCTCGCCACCTCGACCACCGTCGCGGCGACCGCCTCCGCCGGGTCCACGCCGGCCCGGAGCCGGTGCCGCAGCAGCGCCCAGAGCAACGCGGAGTCGGTCGGCGCGTCGAGGGTGAGCAGGTCACGCACCGGCAGGGCGGCGGCCAGCGACACCACCGAATCCGGCCAGCCCCGGACCACCCCGTTGTGGCTGAACAGCCAGCGGCCCTCGGCGAACGGCGCTGCCGCGCACTCCTGCACCGCCATACCGACGGTAGCGGAACGGACCGCGGCCAGCACCGCCCCGGCCGTGGTGACCTCGGCCAGCGCCGGCAGGGTGCGGTCACCCCAGATCGGCCGGGCCCGCCGGTAACACACCGGGTCGTTCTCGCCCGGGTACCAGCCGACGCCGAAGCCGTCGGCGTTGATCGTGCCGCCGCCGCGCATGTCCCGCGGCTGCCACGACTGCCGTACCAGCGAGTGCGGCGGGTCGAACAGCAGGGCACGCAGATTGACCGGTGGCCCCAGGTAGGCCAGGTGCCGACACATCAGCGACCACCCCCGGTCACCCCTGCGCCTCCTCGGGTCGGGCGTCGCGGGCACAGCGGAAGCCGCTGAAGATCTGCCGCCGGATCGGGTAGTCCCAGTTGCGGAAGGTGCCCCGGCAGGCCGACCGGTCGGTGCCGAACGAGCCGCCCCGCAGCACCCGGTAGTCGTCGCCGAAGAAGACCTCGGAGTACTCCCGGTACGGGAAGGCGGTGAAGCCGGGGTGGCCGCGGAAGGTGGTCGAGGTCCACTCCCAGACGTCCCCGATCAGCTGGTGCGCCCCGAGCGGGGACGCCCCGGCCGGGTACGCCCCCACCGGCGCCGGCCAGAGGTGCCGCTGCCCCAGGTTCGCGTGGTCGGCGGTGGGGTCCTCGTCGCCCCACGGGTACCGCCGGGACCGACCGGTGATCGGATCCCAGCGGGCCGCCTTCTCCCACTCGGCCTCGGTGGGCAGCCGCCGGCCGGCCCAGGTCGCGAAGGCCTCCGCCTCGTGGAAGCAGACGTGCACCACCGGCTCGTCGGCGCGCACCGGCGACCAGCGGCCGAACCGCCGGTACGCCCAACCGTCCCCGTCCCGCCGCCAGTGCAGCGGCGCGGCGAGTCCGGCCTCGGTACGGTGACGCCAGCCGGCCGCACTCCACCAGCGCGGGTCGTCGTACCCGCCGTCGGCGATGAACTCGGCGTACCGGCCGTTGGTGACCGGCGCGGCGTCGATGACGTACGCGGGCAGGTCGACGGTGTGCGCGGGGCGCTCGTTGTCCAGCGCCCACGGGTCGGTGGAGGTGCCCATGGTGAACGGTCCGGCCGGCACCAGCACCTCGCCGCCGACCCGGGCGCGCGGCTCGGGTGGCGGCGGGGCGTCCAGCACGGCGGGACCGGAGCGCAGCTGGTGGGTGGCGAGCATGGTCTCGTCGTGCTGCTGCTCGTGCTGCACGACCATGCCGAAGGCGAACCCGTCGACGACCAGCGGACGGTCGGTGAAACGGACGCCGTCCAGCAGGTCGTACACCTTGTCGCGGACCGTCGCCAGGTAGGTGCGCGCCTCCGCCGGCTTGAGCAGCGGCAGCGCCGGCCGGTCCCTGCGGGGCTGCTTGAACGCGTCGTACAGGTCGTCGATGTCCCGCCGGACGGGTTCGCGGCCGCCCACGTCACGGACCAGCCACAGCTCCTCCTGGTTGCCGACGTGGGCCAGGTCCCAGACCAGCGGGGACATCAGTGGCGAGTGCTGACGCATCAGGTCGTCCTCGTCGACCACCTCGGTGAGCAGGGTGGTCCGGGCCCGGGTGCGGTCCAGTTCCGCCGCGATGCGGCTGCGCAGCCGTTCCGCCTCCGCGCCCGGTCGCTCGGTCGTGGTCACCGGTGCCCCCTCTCCGCGGCGGCACGTCGCCGCCGTATTCCGCTACGTGTCTGCTCGTGGGTCCGCGCCGGCAGGTCCAGTTCGGGCAGGGTGGCCAGGGCCAGGTCCAGCAGGGCTGCCGCCGCGGTCGCCACCGGCGGATCGGCCAGGCCGTGCCGGGCGGCGGCCTGCCAGCGGCCGGCTGCCGGCGCGGCGACGGCGTGGGCCGCACGGGCCGTCTCGGGCCGGGCGAGCAGCGCGGTCAGCACGGCCAGCGGGAGCCGCCAGTCGGTGCCGGGCTGGGCGTCCAGATAACGCACCTCCAGGTAGCCGCGGGGCCGCACGGGCGGGAAGAGGGTGCTGACGTGGTATTCCAGGTCGTCGGTGGTGGGTGGCCGGGCAAGCGCCCCGTCGATCCAGTCGGCGAAGGTCACCCCCGGCGGCGGCGTCCAGTCCGCGCCGTCCTGCCGCAGGCAGAGCAGCGGCGCGGTCAGGACGTACCGGGTCCAGGCCGCGACCGGGTCCTCGTCCGGCCGGTCCGGCGACCAGACCGGCCGGGTACGGGCCGGGTCGATCGCCAGCCAGGCCGCCATCCGCGCGGACGCCCACCCGGTGTGGTGTCCGGCGTGCCGGTCGGCGGTGGCGAAGGCGGCCACCAGCGGCGGACCGACCGCGTGCAGGGTCGCCCAGCGCAGCGCCAGGTCGGCCGGCTCCCCCGCGTCGAGGCAGACCTGCAGGCCGGCGGTGCTGTACATCATGGTCCGTCCGGCCGGGCCCCGGCGGTCGAAGACGCAGCGCATGGCCCGGTAGCGGGCGGTCTCCAGCACCGGGCGGGGAGCCCGCCACGGGTCGATGCCGGTGCGGCCGAGGACCAGGCCCGCCCGCGCCAGCATGGCGGCCAGTTCGGCGATGTCGGCCTCGGTGGCCAGGATCAGCGCGGCGACCGAGGGGCGCGGCGCGCTGGACACCTCCACCTGCCCGCCGGGCTCCACGGTCACGCTGCTGCCGTGCCGGAGCGCCAGGGCGGGGCTGGTGCTGTCCAGGGTGAGGGGGCTGTGTCGCCCCAGCGCCGCCCGCAACCGCTCCCGGTCCACCGGCCGAGCGGGGTCGGTGGCGTCGTGCACGGTCCATTCCAGTTCGACGCCGGTGTGCACGGGCGGACCGGTCTTGAAGCAGATCCGGCCGATGTGCGCCGCGGCGGACCCCTGATCCCGCAGCACCGTCGTCCGCTCCAGTTCCGGCGACGTCACCACGAGATGTCCCCCTCCGACGCTCGGTCGCACCGCGACCACGGGCGGCCGGAGCGGCGCTCGACCGGCCCCTGTGGCCAGACCATGATTTGCCTAGCCGACCGTATCCGGTGAGGCGGACGGGACGAAACCTGTGTGAAGTCTTTTCGACTAGTCGTCCACGCCGGTCGGGTCGGCGGTGGGCGACTGTGACGCGGAGGCGCCGCTGTCGAGCAGCCGCTGGCAGTACGCCTCCACCCGGTCCGCGCCGCCGGCCGCCGCGACGAGATCGACGAAAGCCGGAGTGGTCAGGATCTTCTCCCGTTGCCGTGCCGACTTGGCGAGGTACGCGCGGCACTGGCCCCGGAACCGGGGATCGCCGGCCGGGACGCCCGGGCTGGCGGAGGCACTCGGACCAACCGGCAGGGCCGGCGTGCCCGTCGGGGTCGGCTGTCCGGAGGTGGCGCCCGGAGAGGGGACGCCGACGGGCGTGGCGGTGGGTACGGCGGTCGCGGACCCGCCGGCCGGGGTGGTCGGTCCGCCGCTGTCGCCGCCGTCGGCGGGAACGGCTGCCGGCTCGGGCAGCGACGCGGGCGGGCCGGCCGGCGGTTGCGGGTCGGCCGGCCGGTCGCGGGTCACGGCGGCGAAGGCGACGCCCGCGGCGGCGAGCGTCACGATGCCGGCGACCCACGTCACCAGGCCTGTGGTGATGCCACGCCGACGGCGGGGTGGGTCGGCGGCCGGCCCGGCGGCGCGGGCGGACCGGAACGCCGCGAGCGCCGCCTCCTCTCCGGCCATCTCGGCGGGACGGGACGGGGCCGCGGCGGCGTGGAGCAGGCGGGCGAGCGGATCGGCGTCGCCGGCCGCTGGGGCCGCGGCGGCGTCGAGCAGCCGCTCGGCCTCGGCCCGGTCCACGGGACGGCCGGAGCGGTCGGAGCGGCGGAAGTCCATCCAGTGTCCCCTCACGTCATCCGTCCGCCGGCTCGGCGCGGGCGTCGGGCGCCCGTTGGCCGCGTCGGGGCAGTGGCGGGGTGGCCGGCTGCTCGGCCTCCGCCGGCCGGGACGCGTCCTGCCGGTCCAGCAGCGCGGCCAGCCGACGCAGTCCCCGGTGCGCGGCGGTTCGGACCGCACCCGCCCGCCGCCCGAGCACCCGCCCGGCCGTCTCGGCGTCCAGCCCGACCACCGCCCGCAGCAGCACCGCCTCCGCCTCACGGGGTGGCAGTGTGGCGATGAGCGCCAGCGCCGCCTCGGTCCCGATGGTCTCACCGGCCCGTTCGGCCGTGTCGAGGTCACCGGCCATCTCGCTCAGCGCCTGCACCGGCACCGGCACCGTGGGGCGGCGTCGCTGGCGGCGAAGGTGGTCCATGGCCCGGTTGCGGGCGATGGTGACCGTCCACGCGCGGAACTCGCCACCGGTGAAGCGGGGCAGGTCCCGGGAGATCTGCAACCAGGTCTCCGACGCGACGTCCTCGGCGTCCGGCCCGACGAGCACGGTGAGGTAACGCAACAGACCCGGCTGGAGGCTGCGGTAGAGATAGCGGAAGGCGCCCTCATCACCGGCCTGCGCGGCGGCCACCGCCTCGGTCAGCTCACCGGTCATGCGTCCGCCGTTCCCGCCGCCCAGCCCGTGGCCACGCCCCGAGGAGGCACGTCGTCGCACCTCCGGCCCGGCAACCGGACCCGTCGCGCACCATCAGCCCCCCGCTGACCCGGATCGCGCCCGTACCGGCAGGCCCGGGCGGCATGTCTGTACCCCCGCCGCGGCGGTACGGCCGTCGGCGCGGATGCCGTACCGGCACCGTGGGCCGGCCAGGGTCGGGCTAACGCTAGGAGCGGATCGGCGGGGGGACAAGCCGAGGACGCGTCCCGACGCAGTGAGAAATGTCTACCTCCGTCGGCGGCGAGTCGACGTAACACGGACGGGCCGCCGGACGCTGCCGCGCGGCGGGCGGGGTGCCCGGGGAGGTCGTCGCGACCCAGCCTACGCACCCGCCCTCCCGGCATCGTGACGTGGCGTCAGGAGGTCGTCACCCAGCGGTTCGCGCGGGCCGTCGGCACCGGCGGTGGGCTGGTCCGCCCGACGGGACCCCCGGGTATCGCCGTGAGTCCTTCTCGCGACCTCTGGGTACGGTATTGAGGTGTTGTCATCGGAGGTCGTGCTCAGCGGTCGCTACCGCCTCGACGAACGTGTCGCCACCGGCGGCATGGGCGACGTCTGGCGTGCCACCGACCTCGTCCTGGGTCGCCGGGTCGCGGTGAAGGTGCTGCTGCCGGCGCTCGTCTCCGACCCCGACTTCATCGCCCGCTTCCGTGCCGAGGCACGGATCATGGCGGCGCTGCGCCATCCGGGCATCGTGCAGGTCTTCGACTGCGGCGAGGACCGCCTGGACGACGGTGGGCGGGCCGACTACCTCGTCATGGAGTTCGTCGACGGTGAGCCGCTGTCCCGACGGATCGAGACCGCCGGACACCTCGACGTCGAGGAGACCATGTCGATCGTGGCGCAGGCGGCCCAGGCGCTGCACGCCGCGCACGCCGGCGGCATCGTGCACCGGGACGTCAAGCCGAGCAACCTGCTGGTGCAGGAGGACGGCACCGTGGTCCTGGTGGACTTCGGCGTCGCCCGGTCGACCAACGTGACCAGCATCACCAGTACCAACGCGGTGCCGGGCACGGCGCTCTACATGGCCCCCGAGCAGGCCGCGGGGCGGCCCGTCTCCGGTGCCACCGACATCTACGCGCTGGGCGCGGTCACCTACTGCTGCCTGACCGGCACCCCGCCCTTCACCGGCGACAACCCCCTCCAGGTGGCGGTACGCCACCTGGACGACGAGCCGCCCGCGCTTCCGGCCGACATCCCGGCGTCGGTGCAGTCTCTGGTGGCCCGCGCGCTGGCCAAGGATCCGGCGGACCGGTTCGCCAGCGGCGCGGAGATGGCCGCGGCGGCCCAGACGGCGCTCGGCGACGACAGCGCCGCGCCGACCGCCCTGGTGGCCCCGGTGCCGGCTGCCGGCCGGACCAGCACCCGCAACGCCGTCCCGGCGCTTCCGGCGGCGACCGTGGCCGCACCTCGCCGGGGTCGGGGCCGGCGAGGTTCCCTGGCCGGGGCGCTGGCCGCGGTGCTGGTCGCGCTCACCGCGCTCGGCGCCGCGCTGGGTGCCACCAAGGACGCCGGCGACCGGGCCACCGACATCAAGAGCACGCCGACCAGTGCCGTGCCGAGCGGCCCGGCGCACCTGCCGGTCGTCGCCGAGGAGAGCGAGAGCCGCCAGCCGAGCCGGCCCGACCGCGACGGAAACCAGGGCACCCGGCCGTCGCCCACGCCGAGCGTGAGCCCGTCGCCCCAGCCGTCCGGCTCGCCCGAGGCGTCGCCCTCGGGCACGCCGTCGCCCACGCCCCCCGCGCCGACCAGCACGGGGCCGGCCCAGCCACCGCCCACCACCGGCGCCGCGGACCCGCCGCCCACCACGACACCGCCGGCCGGGGATCCACCGCCCGCCGGCAACTGACCGTTGTCGCCTGATCGCTGACACGAGCAGAAAACGCGTTAGCGCTAAATGGGACAAACATCGACATAGGATGTCTACGCTGCGACAGGACCATCGGATTCTGTCGCAGGAGCCAGCGTGGGCACTGAGAAACTCGTCGTCATCGGTCAGGGGTACGTCGGCCTGCCGCTCGCGATGCGCGCCGTCGAGGCGGGCCTGGACGTGGTCGGGCTCGACGTGGACGCCGACCGGGTCAAGCAGCTCGCCACCGGTCGGTCGTTCGTCGAGGACATCCCGGTCGCCCGGCTCGGCCGGGCACTGGCCAGCGGCAGGTACCGGCCGAGCACCGAGTACGCCGACGCGGAGGGCTTCGACATCTGCGTCATCACCGTCCCCACCCCACTGCGCGACGGGGCACCGGACCTCAGCTACGTCGAGCACGCCGGCCGTGGCATCGGCTCGTACGTGCGCCCCGGCTGCACCGTGGTGCTGGAGTCCACCACCTACCCGGGTACCACGGAGGAGCTGCTGCGGCCCCTGCTGGAGGCGGCGAGCGGGCTGCGCAGCCCCGGCGACTTCCACCTCGGCTACAGTCCGGAGCGGATCGACCCGGGCAACCGGACCTGGCGGTTGGAGAACACCCCGAAGGTGGTCTCCGGGGTGGACGCGGAGTCGCTGCGCCGGGTCGACGGCTTCTACCGGCGGCTGGTGGAGCGCACGGTGCCGGTCGACTCGACCCGGGTGGCCGAGCTGACCAAGCTGATCGAGAACACCTTCCGCCAGGTCAACATCGCCCTGATCAACGAGCTGGCGGTGGTGTCGCACCACCTCGGCATCGACGTGTGGCAGGCGATCGACGCCGCCGCGTCCAAGCCGTTCGGCTTCATGTCGTTCCGGCCCGGACCCGGCGTCGGCGGGCACTGCCTGCCGATCGACCCCTGTTACCTCTCCTGGCAGGTCAAGCGCACCCTCGGGCGGCGGTTCCGGTTCATCGAGCTGGCCGACGACATCAACCACCAGATGCCCGAGCACGTCGCCCAGCGGGTGACGGCCGGGCTCAACCGGCACGGCCGGTCGGTCAACGGCGCCCGCCTGCTGTTGCTCGGGCTGGCCTACAAGCGCAACACCGGGGACATGCGTGACTCCCCCGCCGTCGACGTGGTACGGCAACTGCGGGCGCTCGGCGCCGAGATCCGGGCGGTCGAGCCGTACGCCGAACCGGGCCAGATTCCCGCCGGGGTGCTGGTGGTCGACCTGACCGAACAGGAGATCGCCCAGGCGGACGCGGTGGTGGTGGTGACCGACCACGACTGCTTCGACTATGACCTGGTGGCCCGGCACGCCCGGTACGTCTTCGACAGTCGCAACCGGTGCCGGGGCGCGGTGGTGGAGCGGCTCTGATCCGGTCGACGCGGTTGACGGCGCCTCCGGCGGGGTACGGACCCGGGCATGACCCTTCCGCACGCCGGCACCGAGAACGTCGCCGACCCCGGCTCGATCGACCCGGACACGATGGCCGAGCCCGACACGGGTGAGCCGGGCGACCTGGACGCCGACCACCAACGGCTGGCCCGCGACCGGTTCGCCGAGCCGCACACCGACGGGGTGCCCAGCGTTGCCGAGTCGTCCGGCAGCCCGGTCGGCCCGCCGGACTGAGCTGACCGTCCGGAAGCCCGCCCGGGTGGGTCAGAGCAGCGCGCGCATCCGGTCGATCTCGACGGCCTGCTCGGTGGCGACCGAGTTGGCGAACTCGTTGAGCTGCTGGTCCGCGCCCACGCCGAGCAGGTCCGTGGCCATGGTCACCGCACCCTGGTGGTGCTCGGTCATCATCCGCACGAAGAGCCGGTCGAAGTCGGCGCCCCGGGCGGCGGCGAGCCGGCGGACCGCCTCGGGCGACTGCATGCCACGCATCGTGCCGTGGTCGTGGCCGGGTACCTCCGCCGAGAGGCCACGGGAGTCGAGCCAGCCGCGCATCATGCCGATCTCCGGACCCTGGGCACCCCTGATCCGCTCGGCGATCGCCTTGATCCCCGGGCTGGCGGCCCGGTCCGGTACGAGCTGGGCCATCTCCAGGGCCTGCTCGTGGTGCGGGATCATCATCCGGACGAACCAGACGTCGAGGGAGTTGTAGTGGGGCGGCGCGGTGGCGCGGACCTCGTGCGCGGGACGGGCGGCGGCGGACTCGCCGGGGCGGCCGGGCACGATGACCGGGGGCCCGTCGACCGACGCCGGGGGCGGTGACACGACGGCGGTCGACCCGGCGCTCACGGCGGCGCGCCGGTCGGTGGGGCGCAGCGTGAAGCCCAGCGCCGCCAGCAGCACGGCCGAGAGTGTGACGACGAGCAGGATCCGTCCACGTCGGGCGGTCATGCGGGTTCCCCCTCCGGTCGAGGTCACGCCGATCGTATCCATTGACGACAGTCCCAAAGTGTGACCCGACTCACATCGACGATCCTCGTCGGATAGTAGGGTGTCGAGCATCATCACCCCCTGCCCGAAGGGCTCTGCCGATGATCAGTCTCACCCTCCACCGACGACGGCGGCTGCGGATCCTCAGCGTCGTCGCCACCGGCCTGCTGGCGGCCAGCCTCACCACCGCCCCTGCCAGCAGCGCGGCCGCGACGCCCGACGCGGAGGCGGTCACCGCGGTCGCCGCCGCGCCGGCCACGAACGACCCCGGCCTCGGCGTCGACGAGATCTCCAGCAGCCCCAACCTGCGCCAGATCGCCAACCTGCCCAAGCAGGCGCCGTTCGACACCGCGAGCGCCCTCGGCACCGACATCGCCTTCCAGGGGCGGTACGCCTTCGCCGGCAACTACAACGGATTCGTCATCTACGACATCGGCAGGCCCAGCGCCCCGAAGATCGTGTCGCAGGTGCTCTGCCCCGGCTCGCAGAACGACATCTCCGTCTACGGCAACCTGCTCTTCCTGTCCACCGACTCCTCCCGCAGCGACGACTCCTGCAACAGCACCTCGCAGTCGGCCGCCAAGAAGGAGTCCTGGGAGGGCATCAAGGTCTTCGACATCAGCGACAAGACCGCGCCGCGCTACATCAAGTCGGTGGAGACCGCCTGCGGCTCGCACACCCACACCCTCGTCCCCGGCAAGGACCGCAAGACGGTTTACCTGTACGTCTCGTCGTACAGTCCGCGGGACGAATTCCCGGACTGCCAGCCGCCGCACGACTCCATCTCCATCGTCAAGGTGCCGCTGAAGAAGCCCACCGACGCCGCCGTGGTGGCCACCCCGAACCTCTTCCCCGACGACGGCGGGTACGAGGGCGTTCCCGGGAAGGCCTCGGCGACCACCGGATGCCACGACATCACCGCGTACCCGGCGAAGGACATCGCCGCCGGCGCCTGCATGGGCGACGGCATCCTGCTGGACATCCGCGACCGCGAGGCGCCCCGGGTGATCAACCGGGTGCGGGACACGGTGAACTTCGCGTTCTGGCACTCGGCCACGTTCAACAACGCCGGCACCAAGGTGGTCTTCACCGACGAGCTCGGCGGCGGCAGCGCGGCCACCTGCAACGAGGCCGTCGGCCCGAACCGCGGCGCGAACGCCGTCTACGACATCACCGGCCGCGGCGACGCCCGCAAGATGCTCTTCCGCAGCTACTACAAGATCCCGCGCACCAACGGCGACACCGAGAACTGCGTGGCGCACAACGGCTCGCTGATCCCTGTGCTCGGCCGCGACATCATGGTGCAGGCCTGGTACCAGGGTGGCGTCTCGGTGTGGGACTTCACCGACTCGGCCAAGCCGAAGGAGATCGCGTACTGGGAGCGGGGCCCGCTGTCGGAAACCCAGCTCACCACCGCCGGCTCCTGGTCGGCGTACTACTACAACGGGCACATCTACTCCAGTGACATCCAGAAGGGCCTGGACGTGCTGGAGCTGAACGACTGGCGGACCTGGTCGGCCCACCTGGTCCGGGTCAAGGAACTGAACGTGCAGACCCAGGCCGGCTACCTCAGCTGGTAGGGGCTGCCGCCTGACGACGGCCCGGTCCCCGCGCGGGGGCCGGGCCGACGCGCGTCAGGTGGGGATGCGGGCCAACTGCCTCTCGATCGTCGCCTCGGACAGCTGCGGACGCCCACCCGGTCGGCCCACCGTCGCCCCGGCGGCGGCGACGGCCCGGCGGGCCAACGACCGCCGGGGCGCGCCGGCCAACAGTCCGGCGGTCAGCCCGGCCACGAAGGCGTCCCCCGCGCCCGTGGTGTCGACCGTCGGCGTGTCGCTCAGCGGGACGAAGAGGTCGGCGTCGGGCCAGGCGAAGGCGTTGCCGACCCCGTGGACCTCGACGGCGACCAGCGACGGGCCCTGCCCGAGCAGTTCCCGGGCGGCCCGCCGGCCGTCGGCGGCGTCCGCCGGGCGACCGCCGGTGAGCAGTTCGGTCTCCGTCGCGTCGGTACGCAGCACATCGGCGAGCACCAGCAGTTCCGCGGCGCGGGACGGGTCCTCGGGCGCGCCGTCCAGGACGACCAGCCGGCCGGCCTGGCGGGCGATGCGGGCGGCGGCCAGCGCCGCCTCGCGCGGCTGCTGCAACTGCACCAGCACCGCCCGGGCTGCCCGCAACCGGTCGGCGGCCCCGCGCACGTCCTCGGCGGTGAGCAGGGTCGGCTCGGGCAGGTCCTGCACGTAGCGCCAGTTCCCGTCGGCGTCGACGAGGTCGACGATCAGACCGGTCGGGGTGTCCGGCCGGCGGACCACGGCAGACACGTCGACCCCGTCGGCCCGGGCCCGGGCCAGCAACCGCTCGGCGATCTCGTCGTCGCCGACCACGCCCAGCAGGCCGACGCCGACACCGAGCTGGGCCAGTCCCACCGCCTGGTTGGCGCCCTTGCCGCCGAGCAGCTCCCGCCGGTGCCGTACCGCCGCCGTGCCCGAGGCCGCGGGCACGGCGTCCACCTGGAGCACCAGGTCCCGGGCGATCTGCCCCACCACCATCACGTCCGGTCCCGCCATGGGGCCCCTACTACCCACCTCCGGGCCGGGCATGTCGACGCGCCCATGACGCGATCCCGCACACCGGCTCAGGCTCCCATCTCGGCTTCGTACGCGGAGCGGAGCCGGGCGCGGGCGGCCGGGGCGAGGCACACGTGCCACGCCTGCCCCTCGTCGACCACGTTCAGTTCACCGGCGGCCTGACGGGCGAGCAGGATCTCGGCGAGGGTGTCCCGGGCGCCGAAGCGGGTGAACCAGCTCATCTCCAGATCGACGGCCCAGCCCAGACAGTGGCCGCTGGGCACCATCGCCGTGTACCCGAGGCGGCGTAGCTGGTACTGGTGCTCGGCGCTGCGGACCAGGCTGGTGACCCAGAGCGGCGGGGTGCCCGCCGGGGTGGCCCGGTCGAACTCCCGGGCGACGTCGTTGAGGAGTGCGACGATCTCACGGCGGGCCCGGCGGAACCGCACTCCGGCGGTGTGCGGGGTGGCGTCGGGCCGAAGCCGACGGCGGACCGCCCGCGCCCCCCGGCCGAGCAGCGTGCCGGGCTGCTCCTGGTAGCGGAAGGCGAGCAACCCCCGCCGCCGCAGCCATTCCAGGTCCACCAGGTCGGGGTGGGTGTTGACCTGCTCGTCGGTGAGGAGGGTGGGAACGTCGCGCCACCACATGACGTCGACGCGGGACAGCAGGAAGATCCGGACCAGGTCGGTGAGGTCGCTAGCCGAATTGCGGTGGTTCGGTTGGTAACGGGCCATCTCCAGCAGCAGCGTCTCACGGGCGCCGACCAAGCCCTGCGGGGTGGCGTCGAGCACGGCGGCGATCGCCGGTTCGCGCATCCGCTGGTCGAGCAGGACCTGGCGGGCCGGGGTGGCGGGAGCGTCGGCCAGCGCCGCGACCTCGGCCAGCAGGTCGGCCACCGCCTCGCGGTAGGCGTCGAGGTCGGGCAGGACGCGGGCGACCGCGCGGGCCGGCGAGAGGGACCGGTGCTCCGGGGCCGGCGAGGTGACGGACGGCTCGTGTCCTGAGCTGCGGCTGGGCACGCGCATGGGACTGGCCCTCTCCCTCTACGGCAAGGCGTGGTGACTCTGAAACACACCGTAAGCACACAGAAGGACAAAGGAATAAGAACTGCGCTTATATACCCTCAAGTACGACTCATCGCCTGCGCCCGGGCGTACGACAGGAGCGTCGGGTCGGCCTCGATACCCGTACGCGCCGCCGCGGCGGTGGGGACCGCGGTCACCGGCCGATCGTCGCACGGCGACGGTACGGCCGACGCCGACGCGCAGGGTCCAGGCCAACGGCGCGGCCGACGTACCCGGGGGCCGAACCTGCCGTAGACCAACGTCAGCGGTCAGGAAGGCCGGCGCCCAGCGGGCTGACCGTACGGGTGTCTGCGTCGTAGCTGCGGGCGGCGACGAACTCGCCCGACGGCCGGTCCACACAGGTCAGGGCACGGGCGAGCCGCCGGTCGTGGTCCCGGAAGCGCAGCGCGAGGCTCAGGTGCGGAATCCACCGGCCGGGAGCGTGCCACGGATTCTGCCCGCCGGTGCGGGCGAGCACCTCGTGGACGGCCTCGTGCAACGCCGTCAGCCGCGGGGTGGGCCGCACCAGCCAGACCAGCGGGGCGCTGCCGTCGAGCACCTCCACCCGGTCGAGGTGGACCGGCAGCGGCAGGGCGGCGTCGAAGAGGTCGGCCAGCCTTCCGGTGACGCCCGGCGGGAACCCGTCGACCGAGGCCATGGTCAGGTGCGGCCGGTTGGTGGGGTGGGGGTTGCGGGCCAGGCTCGGCAGGCCGGCGACGGCGAGCCGGTCCCAGGCGGCGCGCACCCTCTCCTCAAGCCGCGGGTCGCAGAGCAGTTCGACGGTGCGCACACGGGCAGGCTATCGGCGGGTGGACAGCCGGGCGACGCCCGGCGTCCGCTCTCCCCGACTAGAGCCAGCCGGCCTCGCGGGCGATCCGGACCGCCTCAGCCCGGTCGGCCGCCCCGAGTTTCTGCACGCACGCGCTCAGGTGGTTGCGCACCGTCCCCGGGGCGAGGTGGGTACGCCGGGCGATCACCGCGACCGGGCTGCCGTACCCGGCCAGCCGCAGGGTCTCCAGCTCCCGCGGGGTGAGCGGGCAGGGCGGCAGGGTCAGCGCGTCGGCGGCCAGGGCCGGGTCGACGTACCGGCCGCCGGCGTGTACCCGGCGGATGACGTCGGCGAGGGCGCCGCCCGGGGCGCCCTTGGCCAGGAAGCCGCGCGCCCCCGCGGCCAGCGCCCGACCCGGGTGTCCCGGGCGGCCGTGCCCGGTGAGGATGACCACCGCGCAGGGGGGCAGCGCGCGAGCCAACTCGGCCGCGAGTGCGATTCCGCCCGGCGGCGGCATCTCCAGGTCGACCACGGCCACGTCCGGCCGGTGTGCCCGGGCGG
The DNA here is from genome assembly GCF_004348595.1 of Micromonospora sp. KC723. Taxonomy (GTDB): domain Bacteria; phylum Actinomycetota; class Actinomycetes; order Mycobacteriales; family Micromonosporaceae; genus Micromonospora. The sequence goes on along the minus strand of NZ_SMKD01000008.1, from coordinate 63,362 downwards.
CGTCCAGGGCGCCCCGGCCGTCCCCCGCCTGGGCCACCACCTCGATGTCCCCCTCCAGCCCGAGCAGGGCGGCGAGGGCCTCGCGGATCAGCTCCTCGTCGTCGGCGAGCAGGACGCGGATCACCGGTGCGCCGGCACGGTGACCGCGAGGGTGAAGACCTCGTCCTCGCGCCGGGCACGCAGGCCGCCGCCCGCCGCCGCCAGCCGTTCGGCCAGTCCGCGCAGCCCGTGGCTGTGCCCGTCGGGTTTCCGGGCGTCGCCGACGCCGTCATTGCTCACCGTCATCGTCACCGCGCCGTCCTCCCGTACGATCTCGATCCGGCACCAGGCGGCCCGGCTGTGCCGCAGCACGTTCGTCGCCGCCTCACGCAGGACGGCGGCCAGTTCGGCGGCGGCCTCCGCGGGCAGCTCGCCGGCGGGCCGGTCCACGTGGCAGCGCACCCCGCAGGAACGCAGCACCTCGGTCACGGCGGCAAGCTGCTCGCCGAGGTCCACCGCGCGGTAGCCGTGCACCGCCGCCCGGACCCGGTGCAGCGCCGCGCCGGCGAGCCGCTGCACCTCGACGGCCTCCCGGCCGGCGCGCCCGGCGTCGACCGGCGCGAGCCGGGCGGCGAGTTCCGCCTTCAGCGCGATCACGGTGAGGTCGTGGCCGAGCAGGTCGTGCACGTCCCGGGCGAAGCGCAGCCGCTCCTCGGCGGCGGCCAGCCGGGCGCGGGCCTCCTGTCCCTGCCGGGCGGCGACGAGCAGGTCCCAGAACCACACCTGCACCCCGTTGACGGCCGCGACGCCGGCACCCACCCCGCCGGCGATCACCACGGCGGCGGAGGCCGAACCGCCGGTCCACCGGGCCACCGCGACCGCGACCGCGACGACCGCCGCCGCGGCGGCCAGCGCGGGGCGGGGACGCAGCAGCAGCGGCATCATCCCCACCAGTGACGCGCCGAGCCACGCCCAGGTGGGCCAGACGCCGGCCGCCACCGGACCGACCAGCGGCACGGTGGCCACGGCGGCGACGGCGAGGACGGTCTGGAGCCGGTGTCGCCGGCGCTGCCCCAGCCATGGGGTGACCGCCGCGTGCAGCACCGCGGCCTGCGCGGCGGCGAAGGCCACCAGGCCGGTCACGCCCAGCGCCAGGCGAAGCGGGTCCGGCTCCCGGGTCAGGCCGACGCCGGGCAGCAGCAGCGCGGAGCCCACGCTGACCACCAGCGAGGCCAGCGCCACCCGGCGGGCCCGGCCCAGCCGCCGGTCCGTGCCCGTCGCCCCCACCGTCACGTCCGCCGATCCTAGGGCCGGGCGGTACCGTCGTGCCTCCCGCCGACCGTCACGGGTCACCCGTGGATTCCACATGCCCGTGCCGTGACGGGCGCGCCTGTCGCCGCGCGCCGCCCGGCGGCAGGGTCGAGACATGTCCGAGACTCTTGTCGTACCCACGCCCCCGCCCGCTGCCCCGGACCGCCCCGGCCGCCGCCTGCTGCGGCACCTGGTCGGGATGGCCCTCGCCATGGTGGCGGGGATGCTGCTGCTCGAACCGCTCTGGCAGGCCGCCGGCGCGGCGCTCGAGTTCTCCGACGTCCTGGCCCGGCCGGCGGTCGCCGCCCTGGTCATGGCGACCGACATGTCGATCGGGATGGCGGTGTGGATGTGGCACCGGGGCCACCGCGCCCGGGCCACCGCCGAGATGGTCGCCGCGATGTACGTGCCGTACCTGCTGCTGTTCGTCCCGTTCGCCGCCGGGCTGCTCGACGGGAGCGCCCTGCTGCTCGGCGGCCACCTGCTGATGGTGCCGGCGATGGTCGTGGTGGCGGTCCGGCACCGGCACGCGCATCCGGTTCCGCCGCCTCGGCGTCCGGTCGTCGCGGCGCTGGTCGCCCGGTGGCCGGCCTGGCTGGCGCTGCTGATGACGGTCGACAACTGGTTCGACCCGGTGGTGCTGCCGCCGCTCAGCCTGCTCGTCCTCCCGCTGGGCTTCCTGGCGGCCGGCACGGCGCGCCGCAGCTGGCAGGACCGGGGGGCGGTGGCGGCCCAGCTGGCCGGCCTGGCCGGGTGGGGGACACTGGCGGCGCTGGCCGCCGTCGCCGACGACGGCCCGGCGCGCTGGCTGGTGGCCGGCGGCTGGCTGGCCCACGCCGCCTGGGACGCCGTGCACCACCGCCTGAACCGGGTGGTGCCCCGCGGGTACGCCGAGTGGTGCGGGGTCCTGGACACCGCCGTCGGGCTGACCATGGTGCTCGCCATCGTGGCCTGAACCTGGCGGGAACGACGGTTTGTGGGCGGTCGCCGCAGCGGGCCGGTCGGGGTGATGAAAAGCTTTGCCCATGAGTTCCGCACCAGAACCGACCCCCCGCACCTCCACCGGCCCCGACGAGGCGAGCGCCTTCGCGGACCTCGGGCTGCGCGCCGAGCTGCTCGGCGCGCTCGCCGCACTCGGCTACGAGGAGCCGACCCCGATCCAGCGGGAGGCGATCCCGCCGCTGCTGGCCGGTCAGGACCTGCTCGGCCAGGCCGCCACCGGCACCGGCAAGACGGCCGCGTTCGCGTTGCCGCTGCTGCAACGGATGCCGGACGCACGCAGCGGCGGGAACCCGGTGTCGCTGGTGCTGGTGCCCACCCGGGAGCTGGCGGTGCAGGTGTCGGAGGCATTCCACCGCTACGGCAAGGATCTGGGTACCCGGGTGTTGCCGATCTACGGCGGCCAACCGATCGGCCGGCAGCTCCGGGCGCTGGACATGGGCGTGGACGTGGTGGTGGCCACCCCCGGGCGGGCGCTGGACCACATCGCCCGGGGCACGCTGCGGCTGACCGACCTGACCACGGTGGTGCTCGACGAGGCCGACGAGATGCTCGACATGGGCTTCGCCGAGGACATCGAGGCGATCCTGGAGCACGCCCCCACGCAGCGGCAGACGGTGCTCTTCTCCGCCACCATGCCGTCCCGCATCGACGGCCTGGCCCGCCAGCACCTGACCGACCCGGTGCGGATCCAGATCGAGCGCGAACGGACGGTGGCCGGCGAGACGCCCCGGGTCCGGCAGAGCGCGTACATCGTGGCCCGGGCGCACAAGCCGGCCGCGTTGGGTCGGGTCCTCGACGTCGAGTCGCCCACCGCGGCGATCGTCTTCTGTCGCAGCCGGGAGGAGGTGGACCGGCTCACCGAGACGATGAACGGCCGTGGCTACCGGGCCGAGGCGCTGCACGGCGGGATGAGCCAGGAGCAGCGGGACCGGGTGATGGGCCGACTGCGCTCCGGCACCGCCGACCTGCTGGTCGCCACCGACGTGGCGGCCCGTGGGCTGGACGTCGAACAGCTCACCCACGTGGTCAACTACGACGTGCCGTCGGCGCCGGAGTCGTACGTGCACCGGATCGGCCGGGTCGGCCGGGCCGGCCGGGAGGGTGTGGCGATCACCCTCGCCGAACCGCGCGAGCACCGGATGCTCAAGACGATCGAGCGGGTGACCGGGCAGCGGATCGCGATCGACAAGATCCCGACGGTGGCCGACCTGCGGACCCGCCGACTGGAGCTGACCCAGGCGGCGCTGCGGGAGTCGCTGCTGGAGGACGACCTGGAGCCGTTCCGGGTGATCGTGGAGTCGCTGTCGGACGAGTTCGACATGATGGAGGTCGCGCTCGCGGCGGTGAAACTGGCCCACGAGGCGGCCCTGCCGGGCTCCGACGACGAGGAGGAGATCCCGCAGGTCGCGGTCCGACCGGCGCGCGAGACCCGACCGGGGCACGAGGGCCGCGGCGCCGAGCGCCGGCCGGGCCGTCCCCGCACCGGCGGCACGACCCAGGTCTTCATCGGCCTGGGCCGGCGCGCGGGCGTGCGCCCGCAGGATCTGGTGGGCGCGATCACCGGGGAGACCCGCATCGGCGGGCGGGACATCGGCTCGATCGAGATCGCCGACCGGTTCTCCCTGGTGGAGGTGCCGGCCGGGGTGGCCGACGAGGTGATCGCCGGGCTGCGCGGCAGCACCATCAAGGGCCGCAAGGCGACCGTACGCCGGGATCGTGACGGCGACGGCGGTGATGAGCGCCGGTTCGACGGCGGTGACCGGCGCGAGCGCCGGGGCCGGGAGTTCGACGGCGGCGACCGGCGGGACCGCTTCTGACCCCGACGCCCCCCGCCCGTGCCGGGCACGGACGGGGGACGTCGGTGTGCGTCAGGCCGCGCTGAGCGCCTGACCGCCGAGCGCGCCGGCGTCCACGTCGGCCGGGCGCAGCGCCAGGGCGAGCACGTCGGCGACGTCGGCGAGGGTGTGCACGGTCAGCGCCTCGCGGACCTCGGCGGGCAGGTCGTCGAGGTCCGGCTCGTTGCGCTTCGGGATGATCACCTCGGTGAGACCGGCCCGGTGGGCGGCGAGCAGCTTCTGCTTGACCCCACCGATGGGCAGCACCCGGCCGGAGAGGGTCACCTCGCCGGTCATCCCGAACTCGGGGCGTACCGGCCGACCGCTGGCCAGTGACGCCAGCGCGGTGACCATGGTGATGCCGGCGCTGGGCCCGTCCTTGGGCACCGCCCCCGCCGGCACGTGCAGGTGGATCCGCCGGCCGGCGAGGGCGTTCGGGTCGAGCCCGAGCCGCCGCCCGTTGGAGCGCAGGTACGACAGCGCGATGTGCGCGGACTCCTTCATCACGTCGCCGAGCTGTCCGGTGAGCGTGAGCCCCGGCTCGCCCTCCATGCTGGTCGCCTCGATGAAGAGAACGTCCCCGCCCGCGCCGGTGACGGCCAGGCCGGTGGCCACTCCCGGCACCGCGGTACGCTCCGCCGACTCCGGGGTGTGCTTGGGCCGGCCCAGGTAGCGGACCAGGTTGTCGGTGTCCACCCGCGCCGACGCGGGGTCGGTGGCCAGGGCGACCGCGACCTTGCGCATGATCTTCGCCAGGGCGCGCTCCAACTGCCGGACGCCGGCCTCCCGGGTGTACTCCCCCGCGATCCGCGCGAGGGCCGCGTCGTCGACCGTCACCTCGTCGGCGGTGAGCCCGGCCCGTTCCCGCTGCCGGGGCAGCAGGTGGTCCCGGGCGATGGCGACCTTCTCGTCCTCGGTGTAGCCGTCCAGGGCGACCAGCTCCATCCGGTCCAGCAGCGGGCCGGGAATGCTCTCCACCACGTTGGCGGTGGCCAGGAAGAGCACGTCGGACAGGTCGAGGTCGACCTCCAGGTAGTGGTCCCGGAAGGTGTGGTTCTGCGCCGGGTCGAGCACCTCCAGCAGGGCGGCGGCCGGGTCGCCGGCGTAGCCGACGGCCAGCTTGTCCACCTCGTCGAGGAGCACGACCGGGTTCATCGAGCCGGCCTCGCGCAGTGCGCGGACGATCCGGCCGGGCAGCGCGCCCACGTAGGTGCGCCGGTGGCCGCGGATCTCCGCCTCGTCGCGGACGCCGCCCAGGGAGAGCCGGACGAAGTTTCGACCCAGCGCCCGGGCGACGGACTCGCCGAGGCTGGTCTTGCCGACGCCGGGCGGGCCGGCGAGGGCGAGCACCGCGCCGGAGCCGCGCCCGCCGACCACGCCGAGGTTGCGTTCGGCGCGGCGGTTGCGGACCGCGAGGTACTCGAGGATGCGGTCCTTCACGTCGGCCAGGCCGGCGTGGTCGGCGTCGAGCACCGCGCGGGCCGCGACCAGGTCGGTGTTGTCCTCGGTACGGGTACCCCACGGCATCTCCAGCACCGTGTCGAGCCAGGTACGGATCCAGCCCGCCTCCGGGGAGGCGTCGCTGGAGCGTTCCAGCTTGTCGACCTCGCGCAGCGCCGCCTCGCGGACCTTGTCGGGCAGGTCGGCGGCCTCGACGCGGGCCCGGTAGTCGGCGGAGCCGTCGGGCTCGTCCTCGCCGAGCTCCTTGCGGATGGCGGCGAGCTGCTGGCGGAGCAGGAACTCCCGCTGGGACTTCTCCAGTCCTTCGCGGACGTCGGTGTTGATCCGCTCGGTGACCTCCTGCTCGGCCAGGTGGTCCTTCACCCAGCCGACCAGCAGTTCGAGCCGGGCGGTGACGTCGGGCGCGGCGAGCAGTTCGGTCTTCTGCGCCAGGCTGAGCCAGGGCGCGTAGCCGGCCGCGTCGGCCAGCTCGGAGAGGTCGGTCATCCGCTCCATCGCGTCGATGACCTGCCATGCCCCGCGCTGCTGGAGTACGGAGGTCATCAGCGCGCGGTACTCGCGGGCCAGTTCCCGGGCCCGGCCGGCCGGGGCGGGTTCGTCGAGCGGGGCCGCCTCGACCCAGAGGGCCGCGCCGGGGCCGGGCACGCCGGAGCCGATGCGGGCTCGGGCGAGGCCGCGGACCACGGCGGCCGGCTCGCCGTCGGGCAGTCGGCCCACCTTCTCGATGGTGGCGATCACGCCGACCGGGCCGTACTCGCCGTCGATGCGGGGCACGGCCAGGAGCTTCTGGTCGCCCGTGGCTCGGGCCGCGTCGACCGCGGCCTGGGTGGTCGGGTCGAGGGTCACCGGGATGACCATGCCGGGCAGCAGGACGGCGTCGGTCAGGGGAAGTACCGGAAGGGTTGCCATCGAACACCTGCTATCACGTTGAGTTGAGCGTGTCAGGCTCAAGTCACCCGGGGTTTCCCTTGTTCCTGACTGTGACCCAGCACACCGTCGTGCGGCCCCCGGACGGCCGAAGCACACCCGGGCGTTGCGGCCACCGCGGCCCGACGGCCACTCGGTCGCCGATCGGAACGGAAAGCCGAAACGGAGGACGGCGACACTGCCGCGCGAACTGCGCGCGCCCATCCGTCGAGACGCGGCGGGCGCGCCACCTGCCGACACAGCGACCGCGCCCGGAGCATTGGCCGACACGCGGTTTTCCCACGATTGCGCGACTCACCAAATGAAAGCGACGCATATTGTTGCGGATTTGCCGTGGGATAGGTCAAACTCTTAGCCACACCCCGCCCGACACAGGGAGTAATGGCGATGGCAAGGAAAGTAATCACCGTTCTGACCGACGACCTCGACGGCGGAAAGGCCGATCGGACGGTCGAGTTCAGCTTGGACGGAGTGGCATACACCATCGACCTCTCCGACGAGAACGCGGGGGTCCTTCGCAAGGCGTTGGACCCGTACATCACCGCTGGCCGGCGGCTTGGCCGGGGCACCGTGGACGCCGGCCGGCCGGCTCGCCGCCCGGGTCGCGCCGCCGTCTCCGGAATGGACCGCGAGCAGAACCGGGCCATCCGGGAATGGGCCGTCAAGAACGGCTACGAGATTTCCGAGCGTGGGCGCATCCCGGTCAACGTCGTGGAGGCGTGGAAGAACCGCTGACGGTCACCGGCGAGTTACCGTCCGCCGCGCCGGGATCACGCTGGGAAATCAGCGCCGGTCCCGGCGCTTTCGTGCTGTGCGTAATTCCGCCGGACGTCGGCCGGGCCGGACGTTCCCGCTTCCGGCGGTCCGCCGACGGTGCGCGGGAGGGTCGTGACGGCGTCGACCGACGCACGGGATCCGAGCCGGCGCGCGTGAACGCCTGCGGGCCGCCCGGACATCGGTCCGAGCGGCCCGCAGGCTCACGTGAGCCGGTCAGTTGACCTGGATCCGCACCACGTCGAAGGCCGGGGTCTGGTTGGCCCGCTCCATCATCGGCACCCGGTGCGAGCCGTCACCGGCCCACACCGCGCACTGCGCGGTGCCGTTCTGCGGCAGACCCGGCACCTGGATCACCACCTCGTCGGCCTGGCCACCGCCGCGGCCGTCCTCGGTCGCGACGAAGAAGGCCGGCACCGCCTCCGGGTTCGTCGGCGCGGAGTTCGTGCTCTGCAGCATGCGGCAGGCGGTGTGGAAGTGCCCACGGGTGAGGCCCTGGCCATTGAGGACCGAGCTCTCCAGGTAGTAGCCGCCCTGGCCGGCGGCGAGGAACCGGTCCCGGACCAGGTTGCGGGTGGAGACCCGCAGGGTGAACGCCTGGTTGCGGCGGACCTGGTTCGGGAACTGCGTGATCAGCAGGGAGGGGTTGTTGGCCGCCGCGCCGACCTCACCGAACGCGGTGCTCACGCAGCGGTTGCCGTTCTGGAAACCGTCGTGCGGCTGGAGCCGGCTGTTGCCGCAGTCCTTGGCGAGGACCCCGAGCGCGTTGCCGTTGTTCCCGTTGTTGTTCTGGCCGCCGTTGTTGTTGCCGCCGTTGTTGTTGCCGCCGTTCTGGCCGCCGTTGTTGGCGCCGCCGTTGTTGGCGTTGCCCTGGGCGGCGACGGTGCAGGTGGCAAGCTGGTCGAGGCCCTGCGGCCGCTGCGCCACCCGGCCGATCGCGATCGCGATCCGGTCCAGAACCGCGGCCCGCTTGCCGGCCAGCGGGCCCAGAATGGCGTTGTTGATGAAGCCCTGCCCCTTGTTGCCCTCGGCGGCCAGGCGCCTGTTCGCCTCGTCGATCTGCGTCTTCAGCAGGGCCAGGTTCCGGTCGACCTCGTTGCGGGCCTGCGCGGGAATCTGCGGCAGCCGGCTGGTCACGTCCGGGCAGGACACCCCGGAGGCGAGGGTCGTCACCGGAGCGCTGCCGGCCTTCACCGACTGGCACTCGGCGACCGACATCTGGCCGTCACCCCAGTGGTTGCGCACCCAGCGGCCGTTCTGCCAGGTCTGCGTGGTGCTGGTCCGGCCACCCGGAGAGGTGGCGCCGGGGCTCGGCTGCACACAGTTCGACGACACCGTGCGGGTGTTCGCCGACTGCCGGCGCTCGCCAGCCGACGAGATCTGGGTCACGGCGGCGATACCACCGAAGACCGCGAGCGCGCCGACCGCCGCGAGCAGTCGCTTGCTCCGTGCGCTGCCGGCAGACCGGCGCGCCCCTGAGGTCCTGCGCATCGAATTGCTCTCCTTCTCGATCCGGTACTGACTCGTGATCCCGTCGGGCGACGGAATGCGGGGTGGGTCACCCCGTCAGGATCACTGCGACGTTCCGGTCGCACGTCGATGGCCGACGATGCCATTCCGCACCGTCCGCCGCGTCGGCTGGCGCGGCTGGAAGATCCGTGTCCATTCCCGCTTAGGTACGGAGACCCTGGGGCGATGGTTCAACGCGGATCATGGATTCGTGCGCCGAATTTTCGCCGGCGACCGGACCGGCACACCGAGTCACGGCGCGACGACCGGAGGCGACCGTCAGTCGGCGCAGAGGTGGTCGAACGCGAAGTCGTCGGCCAGCTCGTCCCGGCGCTCCCGCAGCGCCCGGATCTGCCGTCGCAGCGCGCTCCGGTCGACCAGTGCGGGCTCGTCCGTCTCCAGCGCACGCAGCCGCTCACCGACCGCGAGGGCGGCCAGATCCTCGGCGAACCGGGCGGCGTCCACCCCGCACCGGAACCGGTGCTCGCGCACGATCACCCGCTCGACCAGGCACCGCCCGGGGCGCACCTCGATCCAGCTCCAGCCCTCGGCCGCGCCGTCGCCCCACCGCACGTGCAGACCACGGACGATCGGATCAGCCAGGCGCCGGGACACGTACGCGGCCACCGCGTCGGCCCGCGCCAGCGCCCCGAGATCGTTGACGTGCCCCCGTCGACCGTCGGGCAGCCGCCCGACGATGTCCCGGAACCCGACCGGCGGATCGAGCACCTCGGCGTCCGGCCCGACCACCGGTACCGCCGCGGCGTAGTCGTGGGCGTCCAGGACGTACGCGACGATCGGCCGGCCGTGGTCGACGGCGCGCAGGGTGGGCGACTCGATCCTCAGCACGGGCAGACCGATCGCGGCGCAGACCGCGTCGCGCATCCGCTCGGCGCGCAGCCTCGGCGACCCGGTCGGAGCGGTCGGGGCGATCGACACGGCCAGACGCGGCAGACCGCTGTCCACCGCGCAGACGACGTGGTCGAACTCCTCCCGCGTGGCCGAACTCCACTGGTGCCCGGTGATCCCCTCGGGGCGGCGTGCCACCAGCTCGCCCAGCCGCCGACGTCCGTGGACCACCTGGCCCGCCCGGGTGAACGAACCGACGCCGACGCACGGCACCGACCGCAGCCGGGAAGCGCCGTCGGTGGCGGTCGGCGTCATCGTCGGCAGGTCCTCACGCTCGCGGGGTCGGTCGACCGCCGAGTCTAGGGCGTCGGGCGGCCTGATCGGATCCCCGGTGCGGCTGGCTGGCGGAACGGGAAGGCGGTCGCGGGGTCCGAGCGGGATCGGCGGTGCGCGATCGGGCAGGATCGACGGTGACCGGACGATGGACGGCCGTGGTCGCGCCGTACGAGCGGGCCGCCGGCACGAGCGCAGGAGAACAGCAGATGACCATGCCCCAGGCAGGCAAGCCCGAGATCGGCCCGATCGAGGGCACGCCCCCGGCCGATCTCGTCGTCGAGGACATCAGCGTGGGCGACGGCCCCGAGGCGCGGCCGGGTCAGCTGGCCGAGGTCCACTATGTCGGTGTGTCGCACTCCACCGGCCGGGAGTTCGACGCCTCGTGGAACCGGGGCGAGACCTTCCAGTTTCCGCTCGGGGGCGGTCAGGTGATCGCCGGCTGGGACCAGGGGGTGGTGGGCATGAAGGTCGGCGGCCGCCGCCGGCTGACCATCCCGCCGCACCTGGGCTACGGCACCCGGGGTGCCGGCGGCGTTATCAAGCCGAACGAGACCCTGGTCTTCGTCGTCGACCTGGTGGGCGTCCGCTGACCCGTCGCGGGGTCGCCGGTGCGCCCGGCGGCCCCGCGCCAGTCAGGCGCAGGCCACCAGATCGCTGCGGCGGCAGGCCACCGGGGCGCCACCGACTAGCACGGGAACGACCCGGTGGACGCCGGTGACCCGCAAGACCCGGGCGACGACCGGATCGGGATCCGCCAACACCAGCTCGCCGCCCCGGGCCCGGACCCGCAGCCGCGCGGCGAGCAGCGTCCGCACCCCGGCCGCGGAAAGCAGCCGCACCCCGGAGAGGTCGACCCGCAGCACCGGCCGAGCCGGAGCGGCCCAGAGCGCGGCCCGCAACTCGCCGACCGAGGCCACGTCGATCTCACCGACGACCCGTACCTCGGCCACCTCGTCCCGCACGTCGAGTTGGACGTGGAGCCGATCACCGCGCTGTCCCATACGACGAAACTACCGCCGGCCACCGACAATCACGCCCCGCCACGGGCCGATTCCCGGGTACGCCCCGGGAATGCCCCGATCCGCCTCAGGGAGGATCCGGCCCGTCCGTGAACCGGTCACCGCCGCGCGTCACCTGGAGTGGCCGTACCGGGACGACCGCGACCGGCCCGCCGTGCGGCGGGCCGGTCGTTCCCGGTCGTTCCTCCCCTGGCTCTCAGCCGCCGCTGGCCGACGGCGCCGGCTCGGGTGACGAGCCGCCCGCCACCGCGCCCGGGTGCCCCTGGGTCGGGGCCGGCGCCGGCCTGAGCCCCGGCGGCACGGGCAGCGCGCTGCCCCTGACGAACTCGTCCCAGCTGACGTTCCAGGCCGTCCAGCCGTTGCCCGGCTGTAGCTGCACCTCGGTGCCCTTGACGGTGATCAGGTCGCCGACCTGGGTGATGCCCATCAGCCAGTCGGCGGCGGCGGACGAGACGTTGGCGCAGCCGTGCGAGACGTTGGTGTTGCCCTGGTCCCCCTCCGACCACGGCGCGGCGTGGATGAACTCGCCGCCCCAGGTGTAGCGCTGGGCATCCTCGACGTCCACCACGTACCCGCCGTCCGGCTCGCCGCGGGTGTCGAAGGTCGTCTGCTGGTGCTTCTCCATGATCACCATCTTGCCGCTGGAACTCGGCGTGCTGGGTTTGCCGAGGCTCACCGGGATCTTGCGGATCAGCTTGTGGTCCTGGAAGACCGACATCTGCTTGGTGGCGTTGTCGATCTCGAGAGCAACCTGGCGACCGATCCTGGAGGAGGCCCGCCGGTCCTCGTCGCCGACGTACTTCGTGCCGATCGGCAGCCCTTCGAGCCCGGCACGGACGCTGATCTTCGTGCCCGGCTTCCAGAAGTCCGGCGCCCGGTAGTAGACCTGGGTGCCGTCCTCCAGCCACGACCAGGTGCCCGGCTGCGGGGGATCCGTCTTCACGAACAATCGCCGCTGCACGGCCGCCCTGGCCTCTTTCGGAATTCCCGGATCGAATGCGACCGTCACCGGCATCGCCGTGCCGTACGTCTGATTCCCGGAGAAATACAATGTGCTCGTGATGGCCTGCCGGGTCGATTTCGGCCCGGTGGTGAACGTCGTCCGGCGCACGGTGGTGCGGCCGGAGTCACCGGTCGCGGTGACCTCCGCGGTGTAGGTGCGGCCGTGCTGCAGCGGGGCGGCCGGCACCCAGCTCGAGCCGTCCTCCCGGGGCTCTCCCGCGAGCTGTTTCCCCTTGTCGTCGGTGAGTTTGACGGCGGTGACCCGGCCTCCCGTGACGGTGGTGCCGACCTCCGCGCTGACCGGCACGTCCCGGGCCCGGTCGGCGGGGGTCAGGGTGACCGCCAGATCCACCGCGGCGCGGCCGGGCGCCGGCCCGGCCGCCGGTTTCCGGTCGGCGGTGCACCCGCCGAGTATCAACGGTGTGGCCGCGATGGTCACCGCCAAAAGCGTCAATCGCCGCCTCAAATCCATGTTCAGCCCCCCATTTCCGCTCCCCTTGGCCACATTCTGTACAGCCCTTCCCGGGGCATGGCGTTCTTTCGCGGGAAATGCTCGGAAACGGGCGGACGTTTGGCCGCCGCTGTGCTGTGGACGTTCTCCCGGCACCCGGCCGTCCGGGTTCGGTCCTGCTGAGTCGGGGCGTACCGGGCGTGCCGGTCAGTCCCGGTCCGGATCGCCGTGACGGCGTCGGCACACCGGCCGGCGCCCAACTCCGGACAGACCGCCGGGGCGGGTCACCGCCGTCGGTGACGGCGCGGCCCTCGCGGCCCGCCCCGAACACGGCGGAGCCGGCCAGCCCGGTTCAGGGATGGCCGGCTTTCCCCGCTTCCGGTCAGACGTCCGCCACCAGCAACGCGGGCTGCTCCACGCGGTCGGCCACGTGCCGCAGGAAGCCGCCGGCCACGCCGCCGTCGCAGACCCGGTGGTCGAAGGTGAGGCTGAGCTGCGTCACCTTGCGCACCGCGAGCTGCCCGTCGACCACCCAGGGCTTGTCCACGATCCGGCCCACCCCGAGCAGCGCCGCCTCCGGATGGTTGATGATCGGGGTGGAACCGTCGACCCCGAACACCCCGTAGTTGTTCAGCGTGAAGGTGCCGCCGGTGAGCCGGGCGGGCGGCAGGGTGCCGGCCCGGGCCGCCGCGGTGGTCTGCGCCAGCGCGGCGGCCAACTCGCGGGTGGTGAGCCGCTGGGCGTCGCGCAGCACCGGCACCACCAGGCCCCGGTCGGTCTGCGTGGCGATACCCAGGTGCACCCCGGCGGACTGGACGATCCGCTGCCCGGCGGTGTCGACATGCGCGTTGAGCTGCGGATACCTTCGCAGGCCGGTGAGACAGATCCGGGCCAGCAGGGCAAGGACGCTCACCGGGGCGTCCGGGGTGGCCGCGTTGACCGCCGCACGGGTCTCCAGCAGCGCGGTGGCGTCCACGTCGACCCAGATCGTCACCTCGGGGATCTCCCGCCGGCTGCGGGAGAGCTTGTCGGCGATGGCCCTGCGGATGCCGGTGAGCGGGATGACCACGTCCTGGTCGCCGGTGGGGGCGAGTCCGACGTGGCCGTCCGGCACGGGGATGCCGGACGCGGCGGGGTCCGGCTCCGGTACGGCGGCGAGCCGGGTCGTCGGTGCGGCCGTCGCCGCCTCCACGTCGGCGCGCCGAACCACTCCGCCGGGTCCGGTGCCGCGTACCGATGCCAGGTCGACGCCGCGTTCCCTGGCCAGGCGCCGGACGATCGGCGAGATGACCAGGGTGGCCGTCCGTCCGGACGGGGCGAGGGACGTCCCGGTGCCCACCGCGGGTTCCGCGCCCTCCACCGGGGCACCGCCGGTCGCCGGCGACGCGGCGGGACCGCCGGCCGGGGGCGCCGCCGGTTCCGGCTCGGGGGCGAGCGCCAGCCGGGGGCGGCGCCGTCGCCGGCCCGGGCCGCCGTGCCCGGTGCCGTACCCGATCAGCACGTTGCCGGAGCCGGCCCGCTCCTCCTCGCGGTAGGTGGCGTGCCCGCCGGGTTGCGGGCCGTTGTCGTCATCGAGCGGGGCGATGGTGACCAGCGGCTGGCCGACCGGGCGGACCTCGCCCACCGCGCCGTGCAGGGCGACGACCCGTCCGGCGTACGGACAGGGCACGTCGACGACCGCCTTGGCGGTCTCCACCTCGACGACGGTCTGGTCCACGGCGACCACGTCACCGACCGCGACCCGCCACTCGACGATCTCCGCCTCGCTGAGCCCCTCCCCCAGGTCCGGCAGGAGGAAGTCGCGGAGGCCGGTCACGGCGCTCATGCCGCCACCCACCGGGCGTCCGGCTGGTCGTCCCACTGGAGCCGCGCGACGGTGTCGAGCACCCGGTCCACCGACGGCAGGTGGGTGTGCTCCAGCATCGGCGCCGGGTACGGGATGTCCAGGCCGGACACCCGCAGCACCGGGGCGTGCAGGGCGTGGAAACAGCGCTCCTGCACGCGGGCGGCGATCTCCGCGCCGACCCCGGCGAAGCCCTGCGCCTCCTGGATCACCACGCAGCGGCCGGTCCGGCGAACCGAGGCGGCGACGGTGGCGTCGTCGAACGGCACGATGGTGCGGACGTCGACGACCTCCAGGTCCCAGCCCTCCTCGCGGGCGGCCTCGGCCGCCGCCAGCGCGACCGGCACCGCCGGGCCGTACGCGACCAGGGTGGCGTCGGTTCCGGGCCGACGCACGACGGCGGTGCCGAAGGGCTCCTTCCGGGCCGGCAGCTCCGCCTCCGCGCTGGCGAAGTAGAGCTTCTTCGGTTCCATGAACACGACCGGGTCCGGGTCGTCGATGGCCTCCCGCAGCAGCGAGTACGCGTCCTCCACGGTGGCCGGGGTGACCACCTTCAGCCCCGGGGTGTGCGCGTAGTACGCCTCGGACGAGTCGCAGTGGTGCTCGACACCGCCGATGCCACCGGCGTAGGGCACCCGGATGACGATCGGCACGCTGAGCGCGCCGCGGGTGCGGTTGCGCAGCTTCGCCACGTGCGAGGCGATCTGCTCGAACGCCGGGTACGCGAACGCGTCGAACTGCATCTCCACCACCGGGCGCAGCCCGGACATGGCCAGCCCGACGGCGAAGCCGACGATGCCGGCCTCGGCCAGCGGGGTGTCGAAGCAGCGCTTGTCGCCGAAACGGGCCTGGAGTCCGTCGGTGATCCGGAACACGCCGCCGAGCTGACCGACGTCCTCGCCGAAGACGAGCACCCGGTCGTCGGCGAGCATCGCGTCGGCGAGCGCGGCGTTGAGCGCCTTCGCCATGGTCATGGTGGCCATCAGGCGTCCCCCTCCTCGTCGTCGGCGGCCAGCTCGGCGCGGACCTGCTCGCGCTGCTCGACCAGCTGCGGGGTCGGCTCGGCGTAGACGTGGTCGAAGAGGCTGAGCGGGTCGACGGCGGGTTGGGTGTGCATCCGGTCGCGCAGGCCGGCGGCGTACGCCTCGGCCTCCTCGGCGACGGCGGCGACGGCCGCGTCGTCGAGCACGCCCCGGGCGCGCAGGTGGGTCTCCAGCCGGACGATCGGGTCGCGGTCACGCCACGCCTCGACCTCGTCGGGATCCCGGTAGCGGGTGGCGTCGTCGGCGTTGGTGTGCGGTTCCATCCGGTAGGTGTGCGCCTCGACCAGGAACGGGCCGTGGCCGGCGCGGGCGTGCGCCACCGCGCGGGTGAGCACCGCGAGCACGGCCACCGGGTCGTTGCCGTCGACCTGCTCGCTGGGCACGCCGTAGCCGACGCCCTTGTAGGCCAGGGCGGGCGCGGCGGTCTGCCGGGACAGCGGGACGCTGATGGCGTACTTGTTGTTCTGCACGAGGTACACCACCGGGGCCTTGAACACGGCGGCGAAGTTGACGCCCTCGTGGAAGTCGCCCTCGCTGGTGGCGCCGTCGCCGATGAACGCCAGCGCCACGGTGTCCCGCCCCTGGTACGACTCGCCGTAGGCCAGTCCGGCGGCGTGCACGCACTGGGTCGCCAGCGGGGTGCACTGCGGCGCGGTGCGCCGGGCGGCGGGGTCGTACCCGCAGTGCCAGTCGCCGCGCAGCAGGGTGAGCGCCTCGACCGGGTCGATGCCTCGGGCGGTCAGCGCCACCGACTCCCGGTAGGTGGGGAAGACCCAGTCGTCGTCGCGCAGGGCGAGGACCGCGCCGACCTGGCAGGCCTCCTGGCCCCGCGAGGATGGGTAGACGGCCAGCCGGCCCTGCTTGGTCAGGGCGGTGGCCTGCGCGTCGAAGCGGCGGCCGACGACCATCCGCCGGTACATCTCGCGCAGCGCCTCGACGGGTGGCTCGGGATAGTCGTCGCGGGGCGGCAGCGCGGTGCCGTCCGGGTTCAGCAGTCGGACCGGCTCGGCCCGCGGTAGCAGGCCGGCCGACGGGTCGGGCGCGGCCGGGGTGGCCGGCCGGCGCTTCCGCGGGGATGCCCTACGGACCGCCTGGGGTGTGGTCGTCACGGCGGGGACCTCCTGGACGTGTGGTGGACCTATGCTCCTGCCGTCGGATGATTGACTCAAGATGCCCGGTGAACGCGGGACGAATGGCGGCGCATGGAGGCCATGGTGAGCCAGGAGAACAGCCCGGAGGCGTACCGGTCGGGCGGAACGGGACGTTCGGCCGCCCCACTGGACGAGGTGGACCGGCGGGTCCTGGACGAACTGGTCCGCGACGGCCGGATCTCGATTCGTACGCTGGCCGAACGGGTGCACGTCTCACGCACCAACGCGTACGCCCGCGTGGAGCGGCTGCTGCGCGACGGGGTGATCACCGGATTCGGCGCGCGGGTGGCGCCGGAGCCGGCGGGACTGGGCACCTCGGCGTACATCGCCCTGACCATCCAGCAGAACAGCTGGCGGGAGGTGTCGGCGGAACTGGCCCGGGTCCGTTACGTCGAGCACGTCGCGCTGCTCAGCGGCGAGCACGACGTGCTGGCCCTGGTCCGCGCGCCGGACAACGCCACCCTGCGGGACGTGGTGCTGGACCGGGTGCAGGGCATCGCCGGGGTGCTGTCCACCCGCAGCTGGCTGGTCTTCGAGGAGTTCGACGGCGCCGGAAGCCCCTGGGCGTAGCGGCTCACCGCTCCGGCGGGGCCTCCAGACCCTCCCGGTCGGCCCACTCGAGCAGCGGCTCCAGCGAGAACCGCCGCCCGTCCAGCCCGACGTGCGGGTCGCCGCGCTCGGCGAACCGGGCCGGCATGCTCACCACGTCGAAGTCCTCCGGCCGCACGTCGTCCAACTCGGCCCAGTCCAGCGGCGCGGAGACCAGCGCGGCCGGCGTGGGCCGGATCGAGTACGCCGAGGTCATCGTGTGGTCGCGGGCCATCTGGTTGTAGTCGACGAAGACCGGCCGGTCGCGCTGCTCCCGCCACCACGTGGTGGTCACCAGGTCGGGGCGGCGGCGCTGCACCTGGCGGCCCAGCGCCAGCACCGCCCGCCGGCACTCGCCGAAGCTCCAGCGCGGCTCGATGGACAGGTAGACGTGCAGCCCTCGCCCGCCGGTAGTCTTCGGATAGCCGACCAGCCCCACCTCGTCGAGGCACGCCCGGACCTCGTGCGCCACCGGCACCACCTGGTCGAAGCCGACGCCCGGCATCGGATCCAGGTCGATGCGAAGCTGGTCGGGGCGGGCCACGTCGGCGGCGGTGACCGGCCACGGGTGGAACCGCAGGGTGCCCAGGTTCACCGCCCAGATCACCACCGCCAGCTCGCTCGGCGCGACCTCGTCGGCCGTTCGGCCGCTGGGGAAGGTGAGGTGCGCGGTGCGTACCCAGTCGGGCGCGCCGGCTGGCAGCCGCTTCTGGTAGAACGCGTCGCCCCGGCTGTCCTGCCGGGTGGCGATCTTGGCACCCTCGAAGACCCCGCGCGGCCAGCGTTCCAGCATGGTCGGCCGGTCCCGCAGCGCCCGCAGGATGCCGTCGCCCACGGCGAGGAAGTAGCGGACCACGTCCAGCTTGGTCAGCCCACGTTCGGGGAAGTAGGGCTTGTCCGGGCTGGAGACGCGGACCAGCCGGTCCCCGACCCGGATCTCCTCCGCCGCCGTCGCCACGCCTCACACCGTAACCCCGCCCGGAACGGTTGGTGGCCACCGACGCGGCGGGTCGGATCACCCGCTCGTAGGCTGCGGTCATGGCGACGTACTTCGACGTGCACCCGGTGGACCCGCAACCGCGGACGATCAGCCGGGTGGCCGACCTGGTCCGCCGGGACGGACTGATCGCCTACCCGACGGACTCGTGCTTCGCCCTCGGCTGCCGGCTGGGCAACCGGGACGGAATCGACCGGATCCGCGCCATCCGCCACCTCGACGACCGGCACCACTTCACCCTGGTGTGCCGGGACTTCGCCCAGCTCGGCCAGTTCGTCAGGATCGACAACGCGGTGTTCCGGTCGTTGAAGGCGGCGACCCCGGGCAGCTACACGTTCATCCTGCCGGCGACGAAGGAGGTGCCGCGCCGGCTGCTGCACCCGAGGAAGAAGACCGTGGGGGTCCGCATCCCCGACCACGCGGTGACCCAGGCGCTCCTGGCCGAGCTGGGCGAGCCGCTGGTGTCGAGCACCCTGCTGCTGCCCGACGAGGTCGAGCCGATGACGCAGGGCTGGGAGATCAAGGAGCGGCTGGAGCACGCGGTCGACGCGGTGCTCGACTCCGGCGAGTGCGGCACCCAACCCACCACGGTGGTCGACTTCTCGCAGGGCGAGCCGGAGATCGTCCGGCACGGCGCGGGCGACCCGTCCCGCTTCGAGTAGGCCACCTCAGGGCGTCTCGGCGTCCGCCGTGGGCAGGGGCAGCGGCAGCGCGGTGCCGCCGGCCGGCGCCACGGAGTGCGGGGGTGGCGGCCGGTGACCGCCCGGGGCCCGGTGGTGCAGCCGGCCTGCCCCGGCCGGCCCCGGCCGGCGGTCCACCTGGCAGGTGACCAGATGGATGGGCGGCGGCGGGGCACCGAACCGGCCCGCCCCCCAGCGCACCCAGATCGCGATCCGCCCGGCCCCGGCCTCCGCCGCCAGCTTGTCCCAGGTACGACGCCGGTCGGTGTGGTCGACCTCGATGACGACGGGCGGCCCGTCCGCCCGGGCACAGCCGACATCGAGCACGGACCACCGATCCGACAGCGGCGGCGGCAACGGCAGCACGCTCGGTGCCCGGCGGTAGACGCGCCAGCCCTGCTCGTGCCCCCAGGCGACCACGGCGTCGATGATCCGGGCCGTCACCGCGTCGGTGGTCAGGTCGGCGAAGGTGAGCCGGGCCAGGCTGCGCCCGAGGGACGCGGCGAGCCGTTCGCCGTCCTGCCCGCCGTCCATGCCCGCAGGGTAACGCCCGGTGCCGGCACCGGTCGCGACCGGGCGGACCCTCCGGTCCGCCCGGTCGCCACGACGACGCTCAGCCGTTCTCCCGCAGCCGCTCCGCGAGCATCCGCTTGCCCTGCTCACCGGCCTTGCGGTTGTTCTCCTGAAGCTTGCGGAACCAGGTGGCGAGCTCGTTGTCACCCCGGGCGTCCGCGTCGGCGATGTACGTCTCCAGCTGCCAGATGTGCTGCAAGGACATCTGCAGGGCGTGGATCAGGTCGTAGTTCTTGTCCTTCACCGGGCTGGCCGGTTCCCTGACCATGGTCGCCACGGCGTACCTCCCCTGTGTCGGTTCCGGTGGAGCCAGCGGTTACCCGCCCCCGGTGGGTTCACGCGCCCCCGCCGCGAGCGGATCGACGCGGCCGGCGGCGGGCAGTCCGCACGGTTACCCGGCGCGGCCCCCGGGTAGGCATGCCGCCATGGCGGAACTGCGAGCCCTCTGGATCGTGCGGCACGGGGAGAGCACGGCGAACGTCGCCGCCGTCGCGGCCGAGGCGTCCGGCGCGGAACTGATCGACCTGACCCACCGCGACGCCGACGTGCCGCTCTCGACCACCGGCGAGGAGCAGGCCCGGGCGACCGCCCGCTGGCTCGCCGGCCTGCCCGGGCAGCGGCGGCCGGACGTGGCGGTGATGTCGCCGTACCTGCGGGCGGTACGGACCGCCGAGCTGGCCCTGGCCGGCACCGGGATCCCGGTGAGCCGGGACGAACGGCTACGCGACCGGGAACTGGGTGTCCTCGACGGGCTGACCGGGTACGGGGTCGCCCGGCGGTTCCCCGAGGAGGCCGCCCGCCGGCGGCGGCTCGGCAAGTTCTACTACCGGCCCCCCGGGGGCGAGTCCTGGGCGGACGTGGCCCTGCGGCTGCGCGCGCTGCTGGGCGACCTGCGCCGCGACCACGGGGGCCGGCGGGTGCTGCTCTTCGGCCACGACGCCCTGGTCTTCCTGCTCCGTTACCTGGTGGAGGGCCTGACCGAGGCGGAGCTGATGGACCTGACCAGACAACACGTGATCGCCAACTGTTCGGTGACCGGCTGGTTCGCCGACACCGGGGGCCGGCTCGTCCCGGACACCTTCAACGACGTACGACACCTGCGCCAGCACGGTGCCCGGCCCACCGAGGAGGACGAGGTCCATGCCGAACCGGTCTGACGTGCGAACCATCACCCCGGCGCTGCTGCGGGACTGGGCGCTGCCCGTGCCCACCGGCGGCAAGGAGCAACGGGGCACGGTGCTGGTGGTCGGCGGCTCCCGCTCCACCCCCGGCGCGGTGCTGCTGGCCGGGGTCGCGGCGCTGCGCGCGGGGGCCGGGGTCCTTCAGCTCGCCGCCGCCGAGTCCACCGCCACGGCGCTCAGTATCCAGGTGCCGGAGGCCCTGGTCGTCGGGTTGCCGGAGACCAGGGACGGTTCGGTGGCCGGCGACCCCGGGGACCGGCTCGCCGAGTTGGTCGGGCAGGCCGACGTGGTCGCCGTCGGCCCGGGCCTGCACGACATCGACGAGACCCGGGCGGTACTGCACCTGGTCCTCGATGCGGCCGGGCGGGAGACCGCGCTGGTGCTCGACGCGTACGCCCTCGGCGCGCTCAGCCACGAACCGGACCTGTTGGTCGGCTCCGGCCGGCCGGTGGTGCTCACCCCCAACCTGACCGAGGCGCGGCACCTGCTCGGCCGGGAGCCCGGTGACGACCTCATCGCCGAGGCCCGCGAGCTCGCCCGCCGGTACGAGGCGGTGGTCTCCCTGTACGGACACATCGCCACCCCGGACGCGACGGCGTGGCGGGAGGAGAGCGGCGACGCCGGGCTGGGCACCTCCGGCAGCGGCGACGTCCGGGCCGGCCTGCTGGCGGGGCTGCTCTCCCGGGGAGCCGAGCCCGCCCAGGCCGCCTGCTGGGCGGCCTGGGCGCACGCGGTGAGTGGCCAGCGGCTGGTCCCCCGGTTCGGGCGGATCGGCTTCCTCGCCCGCGAGCTGCTCGACGAGATTCCGCACACCCTCGCCACGGTGTGACACGCCCCGGGCGCGTCGCACCGTGGCGCGTAACGCCACACCGGGCTGCGGCGCTGATGGTCCGGAAGTGGGCGTCCCGCCCTCTTCCCGCCGGCCGCTCCCACCCGGGGGCGTGCCCGGCTGGAGACAGCCCCTGGGAGTCTGTGTGAAGAACCTGCGCAGCAAGACACTGGCTGCCGCGTCCGCCGTGTCCCTCGGTGTCGGCCTCGCCGTCACCGGCGGGCTGGCCCCGGCGGCGTCGGCCGCCGGTCCGGACACCACGTTCCTGGTCCTGGCCCCGCAGGGTGCCACGACCGGCAAGGCGGCGGCCCGGGTGACCGCGGCCGAGGGCACCGTGGTGGCCACGTACGACCAGATCGGCGTGCTCGTCGTCCGCTCGGCCAACCCCGACTTCGCCACGGACGTGGCGGGCGCGGGCGTCGAGTCGGTGGCGTCCACCGCCGGCCTGGGCACCGCCCTGGAGGAGGGCGAGACCCTGGAGGTCTCCGCGGCGCAGGTGGCGAACGCCGCCGCCGACCCGACCGCCGAGCCCCTCTTCGGTCAGCAGTGGGACATGTCGATGATCGACGTGCCCCAGGCGCACGCCGTCAACGCCGGCCGAGCCGACGTGGTGGTGGGCGTGCTGGACAGCGGCATCTCCAGCAGCCACCCGGACCTGGCCAGCCAGATCGCCAAGGACAAGAGCGCCTCCTGCCTCGGTGGCGTCACCGACACCGCCGAGGCCGCCTGGAACCCCACCACCTCCGACCACGGCACGCACGTGGCCGGCACCATCGCCGCCGCCGTCAACGGCGTCGGGGTGACCGGTGTCGCGCCGGGCGTCAAGGTGGCGGCGGTGAAGGTGGTCAACGACGACGGCTACATCTTCCCGGAGGCCGCGGTCTGCGGGTTCCTGTGGGCCGCCGAGCACGGGATGCAGCTGACCAACAACAGCTACTACATCGACCCGTGGGAGCTCAACTGCCGCAACGACGCGCGCCAGCGTCCGGTGTGGCAGGCCGTCCAGCGGGCCATCCGCTACTCGCAGAGCAAGGGCGTGCTCCACGTGGCGTCCGCAGGCAACTCCAACTACGACCTGGCCCACAAGATCACCGACGACGGCAGCCCGAACAACGGGACACCCGAGACCCGTGAGAACCTCACCAACGCCTGCCTCGACCTGCCGGCCGAGGTGCCGGGCGTGGTGACCGTCTCGGCGGTCGGCCCGACCGGGGCGAAGAGCTACTACTCCTCGTACGGCCAGGGCGTCATCGACGTGACGGCACCGGGTGGCGACACCCGCTTCCGTACCCAGGGCGTCCGCTCCACCCTCACCGACGGCATCCTGTCGACCACCTTCAACCCGGCGACGAAGACCAACGGCTGGGGTTACAAGCAGGGCACCTCGATGTCCGGCCCGCACGCCACCGGCGTGGCGGCGCTGGCGTTGTCGGCGCACCCCGGCATGAAGCCGGGCCAGCTGGCGTCCTTCCTGGAGCGCACGTCGGTGGCACAGTCCTGCCCGGAGGGCGTGTACAACCCGGTGCCGCTGATCCCGACCGGTCCGCACGCCTACGACGCGACCTGCTCCGGCGGCGCGCGCAACGGCTTCTACGGCGCCGGCCTGGTCAACGCGTACCACGCGGTGCGGTAGCCGCACCGCAACCCGGGGCCCGGCGGATCTCCGCCGGGCCCCGTCCGTTTTCGCAGCTCACCACCGGGGTACGGGACAGTCGTCAGCCGAACCAAGGAGGTCCGCCGGTGTCCACCGATGCCATCGTCCTGCTCAAAGAGGACCACAAGGAGATGCGTCGCCTGTTCCGCCAGTTCGCCAAGGCCGAGGACGGCCCGGCCGCCGAGCGCGGGAAGCTGGTGCGGCAGATCCTGGAGGCCCTGACGGTGCACACCTACCTCGAGAACGAGGTCATGTACCCGGAGATCCGCAAGCTTCTGCCCGACCTGGAGGACGACATCCTCGAGTCGTACGAGGAGCACCACGTGGCCGACCTGCTCTGCGCCGAGCTGGCCACCATGGATCCCTCCGACGAGCGCTTCGTGGCCAAGACGACGGTGCTGATCGAGAACGTCGAGCACCATGTCGAGGAGGAGGAGCAGGAGTGGTTCCCGAAGGTACGGGAGGCGCTCGGCCGCAACCAGCTCCAGGAGATCGGCCAGCGGATGATCGACATGCGACCGTCGGCACCACGCTCCCCCGCCGACCCGAAGGCGATCAAGAAGGCCGTCGACGCGGTCACCGCCTGACCGCGCGGCGCGGGGCCGGGCCGGCGGCCCGGCCCCGCGCCGTGCGGTCACCAAGCCGTCGGCGGCACCCCGTCGGGCGCAGGCAGGATGCGCCGCGGCCGCCCCGGCGGCGTCGGGCGGGTGCGCCACTCCCGTGGGTAGCCCACCGAGACCTCCTCGAAGCGCACCCCGTCGTACCAGGTGGTGCGGGGGATGTGCAGGTGCCCGTAGACGACGGCGGCGGCGGCGAAGCGCCGGTGCCAGTCGGCGGTGGCCTCGGTGCCGCACCACTGGGCGAAGATCGGGTAGCGCAGCACCCGGGTCGGGTCGCGGACCAGCGGCCAGTGGTTGACCAGCACGGTCGGCAGGCCCGGCTCGCGCGCGTCGAGCCGCCGGGCCGTCTCGGCGACCCGGGCCGCGGACCACTCCTGCCGGCTCGGGTACGGGTCGGGGTGGAGCAGCAGCTCGTCGGTGCAGACGATCCCAATCCGGTACGCCTCGGCGAGGGCCGCCGCGCGGTCCAGCCCCTCCGGCCGCCAGCTGTAGTCGTAGAGCAGGAAGAGCGGGGCCACCAGCGCCGGCCCGCCCGGCCCCCGCCACACCGGGTACTCGTCCTCCGGAGTGACCACGCCCAGTGCCCGACAGCGCCGGACGAGGTGCGCGTAGCGGGCCTGTCCCCGCAGCTCGACCGGGTCGCCCCGTGGCGTCCACAGCTCGTGGTTGCCCGGGGCCCACAGCACCTTCTCGAACCGCCGCGCGAGCAGCCCGAGCGCCCACTCGACGTCGGCGGCGGTGTCGGCCACGTCGCCGGCGACGATCAGCCAGTCGCCGGGCGAGGACGGCCGCAGCGCCTCGACCAGGGCTCGGTTCTCCGCGTACCCGACGTGCAGGTCGCTGATGGCGAGCAGGCTCCCGTCGGTTTCCTCCCCCACCATCCACCGATCGTACGCGGACCGCGACGGGCCGTGGGGCCGCCACCGGGCGGCCGCCAGGTGGGGTCGGGTGGGTGATCGACTCTGGCCGCGACGGGTGGTGTGCCGCCGGGGCGGACGGACCGCCGCCGGGGCGGACGGACCGCCGCCGGGCCGTACGGCGAGGTGGACCGGGAGGGCCCGACGGCGACCCGGTAGGATCGGTCGCGGGCCGTGACTGGCGCGTGGGGATGGAGCACCATCGGGAAGCGGCCCCGTCATGAGGACGCACGCCGAGCGCCTGGGCCTTCCGCACGTCAGTAGGAGGTCGCATGTCGCCGAACGCCGAGTCCACCGCCTTCCGCAGCGCGCTCGAGGTGATCCGCGCCGTCGAGCCCCGGGTGGCCGACGCCATCGGCGCCGAGCTGGCCGACCAGCGCGGGTCGCTCAAGCTCATCGCCAGCGAGAACTACGCCTCCCCGGCCACCCTGCTGGCCATGGGCAACTGGTTCAGCGACAAGTACGCCGAGGGCACCGTGGGCCGCCGCTTCTACGCCGGCTGCCAGAACGTCGACACGGTCGAGGCGCTCGCCGCCGAGCACGCCCGGGAGCTGTTCGGGGCCGCGCACGCGTACGTGCAGCCGCACTCCGGCATCGACGCCAACCTGGTGGCGTTCTGGGCGATCCTCGCCGACCGGGTGGAGTCCCCCGCGCTGAGGAAGGCCCAGGTACGCCAGGTCAACGAGCTCACCGAGGCGGACTGGTTCGCGCTGCGCCGGGAACTGGGCGACCAGCGGATGCTCGGCATGTCGCTGGACGCCGGCGGCCACCTCACCCACGGCTTCCGGCCGAACATCTCCGGCAAGATGTTCGACCAGCGCAGCTACGGCACCGACCCGACCACGGGGTTGATCGACTACGACCGGGTCGCCGAGGCGGCCCGCGAGTTCCGGCCGCTGATCCTGGTCGCCGGCTACTCGGCGTACCCGCGGAAGGTGAACTTCCGCATCATGCGGGAGATCGCCGACTCCGTCGGCGCCACCTTCATGGTCGACATGGCGCACTTCGCGGGCCTGGTCGCCGGCAAGGTCTTCACCGGCGACTTCGACCCGGTGCCGCACGCGCACATCGTCACCACCACCACCCACAAGTCGCTGCGCGGCCCGCGCGGTGGCATGGTGCTCTGCGGGCCGGAGCTGGCCGACCAGGTGGACCGGGGCTGCCCGATGGTGCTCGGCGGCCCGCTGCCGCACGTGATGGCCGCCAAGGCGGTCGCCCTGGCCGAGGCCCGCCGCCCCGACTTCGCCGACTACGCGTCCCGGATCGTGACCAACGCGCAGGCGCTCGCCGACGGGCTGCTGCGGCGGGGCGCGAAGCTGGTCACCGGCGGCACCGACAACCACCTGGTGCTCATCGACGTCTCCGGCTACGGGCTGACCGGCCGCCAGGCCGAGCAGGCGCTGCTCGACTCGGGGATCGTGACCAACCGCAACGCCGTCCCGCAGGACCCGAACGGCGCCTGGTACACCTCCGGCATCCGGGTCGGCACCCCGGCGCTGACCACCCGGGGCCTGGGCACGGTGGAGATGGACGCCACCGCCGAGCTGATCCACACCGTGCTCAGCCAGACCACGCCGGGCGCCAACGCCGACGGCACCCCGTCGAAGGCGAAGTACGTCCTCGACCCGGCGCTGGCGGACAAGGTGAGCCGGCAGGCCGGCGAGCTGCTGACCGGTTTCCCGCTCTACCCCGCCGTCGACCTGGGCTGACTGGACGCTCCCGGGGTGGCGCCCACCGCGCCGCCCCGGGCCGGGCCGGGCCGGGTCGATCAGCCGATCGGACGCTTGAGGTGGTAGCGGTGCACCTCGGTGCTGCCCTGCACGTTGTTGACGTCCTCGGCGGCGGAGACCAGCTCCCAGCCCTCCCGGCCGACCCGGTTGAGGTGCGCGATGGCGGTGTCGCCGTACGCCGTCACGTCGGTACGTGACCCCTCCGGGCCGTACCAGACGAACGAGACGTGGAAATTGCGTCCCTGCCCCTGGTAGCGGCGAACCAGCAGGGCGTACTCCCAAGCGACCATGCGGCTCATTATGACCGTCCGATGGGGACGCGGGAAGCACGACCGGCCGCGGGTCGGCCACGGTGCGTCGTCACCGCGCGCGCACGCCGTCGGGCGCGCCGGCGCGGGGGGACTCGTCGGCGACGAGCGCGGCGAGCCGGTCCAGGCCGAGGTCGATCTGTTCCGGGGTGACCGCGCTGACCGACAGACGCAGCGCGTTCACCGGCGTGTCGCCGTCGTAGAAGTGCGCCATCGGCGTCCACAGCACCCCGTGGTGCTCGGCGGAACGGCGCAGCAGCGCGTCGTCCACCGGGAACGGCACGCTCACCACGACGAAGAAACCACCGGCGGGGACGGTCCAGGTCACCGGCGAGGGAGCCGGGAACCGACGCGCCAGACCGGCGAGCAGGTGACGCAGGTTGCGGGCGTACGCCGCGCGCTGCCGGACGGTGGCCGTCACCAGTGAACAGTCGTGTTCCAGCAGCGCCCCGCCGATCATCGCCTGGGCCAGCGGGGCGGTGTTCACCGTGACCATGCTCTTGATCCGGGCGAGCTGGTCGGCGAAGAGCTCGACGGTGCCGTCGGTCGCGGCGACCCGCTGGTCGGCCACCACGTACCCGACTCGGGCGCCGGGCAGCACCGTCTTGGCGAACGAGCCGAGGTAGACCACCCGACGTCGGGTGTCCAGCGCCTTCAGCGTCGGGAGCCGGCCCTGCCCGCCGGCCGGGAAGAGCCCGTACGGGTTGTCCTCGATTAACAGCAGCTCCTCCTCGACGGCCAGGTCGAGCAGGCGCCGGCGGTCGTCCAGGGTGATGCTGACGCCGGACGGGTTGGCGAAGTCCGGCATCACGTAGCAGGCCCGTGGCCGCAGCCCCTCGGCCCGGGCACGGCGGGTCTGGGCGCGCAGGTCGGCGAGGTCCACCCCGGCCGGGCCGCCGGCCACCGGGCGGACCGGCAGGTCGACCAGACGGGCCGCGCCGGTCAGCCCGACGTACGTGGGGGTGACCGCGAGCAGCACGTCACGCGGCCCGGCGCGCAACGCCCGCAGCACCAGGAACATCGCCTCCTGGCAGCCGACGGTCACCACGACCGCCTCCGGGTCGACGTGCACGCCCTCGTCGACGGCGAGGTTGCGGGCGATCAGGTGGTGCACGACGCCCTTGGTCCGGCCGTACTGGAACAGGGTGCGGTTCGCCTGCGCCGGGTGCTGGCCGAGATCCTCGACGAGGTGCCGGCGGAACCGGTCCAGCCAGCGCCGCGGCGCGTCGTCGTCGAAGAACTCCTCGTAGGGGCGGCCGGCGGCGAGCGACACCGCGTCCGGCCAGCGCCCGGCGACCTCGTTGAGGAAGTTCATCGAGTTCAGCACGGGGTCGTCGACCGCCGGGTGCAGGTCGGCGACGGCCAGCTCCACGGGTACGTCCACGCTCACCCACCGACCACGGTGCGCAGCTGCCGGGCCTGCGCCGGGTCGGCGCAGCCGCACAGGGTCAGGGCGTCGCGGAACTCGGCGGCGAGCAGCGCCAGCGCCGCCTCGGCGGCGGGCCGGCCACCGGCGGCCAGGGCCCAGAACGCGGGCCGGCCGAGCAGCACCCCGGCGGCGCCGAGGGCCAGGGCGCGCAGCACGTCCGTGCCGCCGCGCACGCCGCTGTCCAGCAGCACCTCGACCCGGCCGTCGACCGCGGCCACCACCTCCGGCAGCACGGTGGCGGTGGCCGGGGCGGCGTCGAACTGGCGGCCGCCGTGGTTGGACACCACCACCGCGTCCACGCCGCTGTCTGCCGCCCGCACCGCGTCACCGGGGTCGAGGATGCCCTTGACCAACACGGGCAGTGGCGTCCGCGCGCGCAACCACGCCAGGTCCGCCCAGCTCAGCGCCGGGGCGAAGACCGCCCCGGTGTGCGCGGCGATCGCGGACACCCCGGGGGTCCCGACGTGCGCCAGGTCGTCCCGCCCTCCGGGCAGGTTGGCCGCGGTGACCTGCGGGGGCAGCGCGAAGGCGTTGCGGACGTCGCGCAGCCGTCGACCGAGCACCGGCACGTCGACGGTCACCACCAGCGCCGTGCAGCCTGCGGCGTGCGCGCGGTCGAGAAGGTCCGCGACCAGCCCCCGGTCGCGCAGCCAGTAGAGCTGGAACCAGACGGGCCCCCCGGCCGCGGCGGTCACCTCCTCGATCGGGGTGCTGCTCAGCGTGCTGAGCACGTACGGCACACCGGCCGCTCCGGCCGCCGCGGCGAGCGCCACCTCACCGTCGGGGTGCAGCAGCCGCTGGTACGCCATCGGCGCCACCGCCACCGGCATCGACTGTTCCCGGCCCAGCAGCGTCGCCCCGGTCCGCGGGTTCTCCACGCCGGTCAGCATCCGGGGCAGCACGGCGACCCGGTCCAACGCGGCCCGGTTGGCCGTCAGGGTGGTCTCGGCGCCGCTGCCGCCGTCGACGAAGTCCCAGACGTGGGCGGGCAGCACCGCCCGGGCGAGGGCGGCGAACTCCGCCACACTGGCCGGCGGCACGAACCCGGACGGGGTCGGCACCGGTCCTCCTGTCGCCGTCGGTGGCACGCCGAAGCCCGGCGCCGGCCCGGACCGGGGCGCACGCAGCGCCCTGTCGGTCATCGGGGCCCGCCCGGCGCGGCGGCCGCGCCCCGCTCATGCCCGGGGGCCGGGCCGGGCTTGGCGAGACATTCGCGCAGGAAGGCCGCGGCCTCGTCCTGTGCCCGCCGGCCGGCGTCGAAGACCCCCGGCATGGCGAAGAATCCGTGGATCATCCCGGGGTAGCGGGTGAGCCGCACCGGCACGCCGGCCGCGCGCAGCCGCTCGGCGTACCGCTCCCCCTGGTCGCGCAACGGGTCGTGTTCGGCGGTGACGACCAGGGCCGGCGGCAGGCCCGACAGGTCGTCGGCGAGCAGCGGCGAGGCGAGCGGGTGCGCCGCGTCCGCCGGGTCGGCCAGGTAGTGGTTCCGGTACCAGTCGACGGAGTGCCGGTTGAACAGCAGCGGGTCCTCGTCGCCGGGCGGTGGGCCACCGGCCCGCTGGTCGGTGTTCGGGTAGACCAGCAGCTGGCCGGCGAGGCGGGGACCGTGGGACCTGGCCAGCAGGGTCACCGCGGCGGCCAGGTTGCCACCGGCGCTGTCGCCGCCGACGGCCAGCCGGTCGGGGTCGACGCGGAACTCGGCGGGGTACGCGGCGAGCCACGCGGTGGCGGCGTGGCAGTCCTGCACCGCCGCCGGGAAGGGATGCTCGGGGGCGAGCCGGTAGCCGACGGTCACCACCTGGCACGGCGTGGCGTTGGCCAGCCGGCGGCAGATCCCGTCGGCGGTGTCGACGCTGCCGAGGGTCCACCCCCCGCCGAAGAAGTACACCAGGGTGGGCAGCGGGCCGTCGCCGGCCGGCCGGTGGATGCGCACCGGCAGGTCGCCGCCGGGGCCGGGAAGGTGCGTGTCGCGTACCTCGTGCACCGGCTCGACCTCGCCGGACCCGGCGCGGATCGCGGCGAGGTCGGCGGCGCGGGCCTCGGCGAGGGTCTGGGTGTACAGCGGCGGGACGTCGGCCGCCGCCCGCGCGGCCCGGTACGCCACCACCTGGGGGTCGAGAGACATGTCGGCTCCTATCCGCCGGTCGAGACGACGAGCTTGTCGATCCCGCGCAGGAAGAGACTCCCGCTGTAGGTCGGGGTACCGGTGAGCGTCAGGTTCGGGAAGCGGGCGAAGAGCCGGGGCAGCGCGAGCCGCCCCTCCAGCCGGGACACCGCCGCGCCGAGGCAGAAGTGCGGGCCGATGCCGAAGGCGAGCGACGGCGGGCCGTCCCGACGCGGGTCGAAGCGGTCCGGGTCGGGGAACCGGACCGGGTCGCGGTTGGCCGCCGCGATGATCAGCAGCACGTTCTCGCCCCGGCGGACCGGCACGCCGCCCAGGTCGGTGTCGGCCGGCGCGACGCGGGCCAGGAAGTGCACCGGGCTCTGCATCCGCAGCACCTCCTCGACGCAGCCGCCGGCCAGCGCGTCGTCGCCGGGCAGCGCCGCGACGGTGTCCGGGTGGGCCAGCAGCAGCGGCAGGCCGTTGCTGAACATGTAGACGGTGGTCACGAAGCTGGCGTTGAAGAGCACGATCAGGTTGCTGATCAGCTCGTCCTCGGTCAGCTCGACCTCGCTCGCGTCGAACGCCCCGACCAGCGCGCTGACCAGGTCCTCGCCGGGCCGTCGGCGGCGGTGGGCGATCAGGTCCCGGTAGTACGCGCGCAGTTCCTCGGCGGCCCGGTTGGCCCGGGTCAGCCGCTGCGGGGTCTTGCCGGCCACGTCCAGGTACTCGTCGATCCAGTCGGCCCGCTGCCGGTACCAGGGGAGGTCCGCCTCGGGCAGGCCGATGAACTCCGCCATCACCAGCGCCGGGACGGGGTACGCGAAGTCGGCCACGAAGTCGACCTCGGCGCCGCCGGCCTCGGCCATCCGGTCGAGCATCCGGTCGACGACCCGGACGATCACCGGCTCCAGCGCGCCCAGCCGGCGCGGGGTGAACGCCTTCGTGAACACCGCCCGCATCCGGGTGTGGTCGGGTGGGTCGGTGAACATCATCGAGGACATGAAGGTGCGCAGCACCTCCTGCTCCTGCCAGCCGGGCGGGGCCCCCTTGCGCCACCCGGCGTCGCGCAGCACCCGGTCGACCGGGTCGTACCCGACGGCCACCGCGCTGACGGTGCGGTGTTCGGGTCGGACCGGGACCGCGCTGACCGGCCCGTGCGCGTGCAGGGCCGCGTACCACGGGTAGGGGTCCTGCCGGCCCTGTTCGCGGTAGAGGCCGGACAGGATCTCGTCGACGTCCACGGTGGCGCCTCCTCCCCAGGAGCGGACGTGGGGCGGCGGCGGTCCGCCGCCGCCCCACACGGTCACAGGCCGAGCAGGCGCAGTGGGACGGCGTCGGCCATCGCCTTGTTGCCGGCGTCGTTCGGGTGGATGTGGTCGCCCGAGTCGTACGCCGGCAGCAGCCGGCTCGGCTGTGCCGGGTCACGCAGGACGGCGTCGAAGTCGAGCAGGCCGTCGAACTCCCGCGCGCCCGCCCCCCGCAGCCACGCGTTGACCGCCTGCCGGGTGGCCTCCTTCTCCGGCGTCCACACCCCCGGGTTGCCGTGCCCTTCGTAGGGGGTGAGGGTGGCGGCGAGACTGCGTAGACCGCGCGCCCTGGCCTGCTGGTTGATCTGCCGCAGCGTGGCGATGATCCGCTCGGCGGAGTCGCCCGACATCCAGATGTCGTTGATGCCGAGGTGGGTGACGAGCGTCTTCACCCCGGTCTGCGGGAAGACGTCCTCGTTGAGCCGGGCGAGGGCGTTCGGGCCCAACTCCGGGTAGCCGGGGAAACCGCCGGCGCCGGGCTCGGGGCCCTCGTGGTTGAGTCGGTTGCCGGCGAGGCTCAGGTTGAGCACCCCGGGGGTGCGCGCCTCGGGCCGGGCGGCGACCAGCCGGTCGGCGAGCAGGTCCGGCCAGCGCTTGTGGGCGTTGACGGTGCTGCCGTTGCCGTCGCCGATCGAGTCGCCGAGCACGACGACCGCGCCGGGGGTGTGCCGACGCTGCACGTCCAGCCCGGACAGGAACATCCAGCAGCAGTTCGGCCGGATGGTGAAGCCGGCACCACCGGCGGCGGTGGTCAGGTCGGTGGCACCGATGAAGGTGGTGACCTTGGACTGGCCGTGGAAGGTGACCGGTCCGGTGAGCACCGGGAAGTGCAGCGTGACGACCAGTTCCTCCTGCTCTCTGACGGTGAAGTCGAGCGGGTCGCTGAGCAGCTCGGCTCCCCTGTTCATGGTGGCCGAGGTGGCGCCGCCGAAGGTCAGCTCGCGCAGGCTGGCCGGGTCGATGTCGGAGCGGTCGTCGACCGTGGCGTGGTCGGGTCGGGCGACGGTGGCGTGGCCGACCTCGACGGCCTGCTCGCCGTAGAGGTTGGTCAGCCGGACCCGCAACCGGTCGCCGCCGACGCTGGTGCGCACGGTCATCCGGATGCTCTGGTTGTTCAGGCCGGTGTTGGTCAGGCCGACGGTGTTGCCGCGGGTGACGGCTGCGGCCCAGGTGCCCGCCCATTCGCCCCGGACGTGCCGGGCGGTGTCGGTGCCCGAGGGGCCGGCGCTGGCCACCACGGCCGGGGTGGCCACGACCAGCAGAGCGGCTGCGGAAGCTATGACATGCCATCGTTTCGGGGTCAGCAAGGGAACCTCCATCTGTGGCAGCCCGGACCGGCGCCAATGATCACCAGGGCCGGGCGATGGACGGAAACTATCCGCCCGGTCTGACGAGCGTCAATCAACCCGATCGACATGATCAAATGTCCACTGTGTGGACTCGACCGCCGTTCGGCCCTGTTCGGCGGCGGCGGCGCGCACCTAGGCTCGATGGCGGCGGCGACCCCGGTCGCCCGCCGGGGCAACCCGCCGTGACCTGGCCGGACACCGCTGTCGGCTAGCCACGCGACGGGGGCCGCCGGGCCGCCGCGTGACCGCCACGCATCGACTGGGGGCTGTGCGATGACCGAACGACCGACCAGCTACGTCCACGACGCGTTGGACCTCCTCGCCACCTTCGGCACGCGGGAGGCGCTGGTCGGCGACGGACGCCGGCTGCGCTACACCGAGGTCGCCGACGAGGTACGCGGGCTGGCCGGCGCGCTCACCGCCCACGGCGTACGGCCCGGCGCGGCGGTGTTGGTGCTGCTCGGCAACGCGGTCGAGGGTCCGCTGCTGCAACTCGCGCTGCACCTGTTGGGCTGCCGGACGATGTGGGTCGCCCCGGTGACCTCGCCGCGGGAGGTCGACGAGTTCGTCCGGTTGGCCCACCCCGACGTCCTGGTGCACCACGCCCACGCCACCGACGGGCTCGGCGCCCGGATCGCCGCCGCGCTGCCCGGCGTGCCGGTGCTACGCCTGGGCGCGGAGCTGACCCCGGTCACCGGCGTCGCGCTGCCCGACCGGGTGCCGGAACCGGAGTCGTTCCTCCAGACCAGCGGCACCACCGGCGCCCCGAAACTGGTGCACCACCGGGAGAGCTTCTACCGGCAGATCCTCGCCCTCGCGGCCGGCTTCCGCACCGCCGGGTTCCCGCTGCTGCGGCACCTGTCCCACTCGCCCATGTGGCTGGCCAGCGGCCAGATCACCTCGTTGTTCAACCTCTTCACCGGCGGGGTGCTCTTCCTGCGCCAGCAGTGGGACCCGGAGGCGTTCATCCGTACCGTGCCCGCCGAACGGATCACCTCCACCTTCGTCACCCCGCCGATGCTCTACGAGGTGCTCGACCACCCGGCCCTGCCCGGCGCGGACTTCTCCGCCATGTTCATGTTCAACGTGGGCGCCGGGCCCGCCGCGCCCGCCCGGCTGCGCCAGGCCATCGCCCGCTTCGGCCCCTGCCTGCGCATCGTCTACGGACTCAGCGAGGCGGTGGTGATCAGCGCGCTGCCCGGCCTCACCGACGACCCGGCGCACCCGCAGCGGCTGCGCTCCTGCGGGAAACCGTACGGGGACGTGACCGTCGAGATCCGCGACGACGCCGGCCGGGCACTGCCGCCGGGCGTCGACGGCGAGGTCTGGGTACGCACCAACCTCAGCTTCCACGGCTACCACGGCCAGCCGGAGCTGACCGCCGAGACGCTGGTCGACGGCTGGGTACGCACCCGCGACATCGGCCACCTCGACGACGACGGCTACCTCTACCTGGTCGACCGGTCGCAGGACCGGATCCTCACCCGCCAGCGCAGCTGGCCGATCTACTCCCGCCCGATCGAGGACGTCCTCGCCGGGCACCCCGGGGTGCGCGCGGCCGCCGTGATCGGCGTGCCCGACCCGGTGGCCGGTGAACTGCCGTACGCGTACGTGGTCCGCGCCCCGGGCGCCATGGTGACCGGGACGGAACTGATCGACCTGGTCACCGCCGAGCTGAGCGAGACCTGGGCCCCCGGCGGGGTCGAGTTCGTCGACGCGCTGCCGCTGAACCGGTCGGCCAAGGTGGACAAGCGGGCGCTGCGCGACCGGTACGCCGCGCGCCCCGCCGACCCGGCCGGCAGACCGGCGTGACGGCCGACGCCGGCCCCGCGCCCCGGGCACGACCGGCCGCCGGCGCCCATCCCGACCGGGCCGCCGCGCGCCGGGAGCTGGTCACGCTGGTCGCCGCGGACCTCGTCTCCAACCTGGGCAGTCGCATCTCCGTCGTGGCGATCCCGTGGCTGGTGCTCACCACCACCGGCAGCCCGGCGAAGATGGGCCTGGTCGCGGCGGCGGAGTTCCTGCCGTACATGCTGTCCAGCTCGCTGGCCACCCCGTGGGCCGACCGGTTCGGGGTGCGGCGTACCTCGGTGGTGGTGGACGCGGCCAGCGCGGCGGCCATGGCGGTGGTCGCGCTGACCCCGTGGCTCGGCTTCGGGGCGCTGCTCGCCCTCGTCGCGGTGGCGGGCGCGCTGCGCGGCATCGGCGACCGGGTCAAGCACGTGATGTTCCGGCCGGCGGCGCAGCGCGCGGGTGTGCAGCTGATCCGGCTCACCTCCGCCTACGACGGGCTGTCCCGCGCGGTCGCGCTGTCCGGCGCGGTGCTCGGCGGGCTGCTCATCGACTGGGTCGGGGTGACCCGGGCCATCTGGATCGACGCGGGCAGCTTCGCGCTCTGCGCGGTGCTGGTCGCGGTGCTGGTACGCCCGCCCGCCGCCGACGCGCCGGCCGCGCCGAAGGAGCCCTATCTGCGCGCGCTGCGCGCCGGGTTCGGCTACCTGCGTACCGACCGGGTGTTGCTGACCATGCTGGTGGTGATCTCCGCGCTGAACATGTTCGCCGCCGCCCACACCGCCGTCTGGGTGCCGGTGTGGGTCCGTGACGTGCTCGGCGACCCGGCCGGCTTCGGTCTCGTGCTCGGCGTGTTCGGCGCCGGCGCGCTGCTGGGCAACGTGGTCTTCACCGTGGTCGGCCCCCGGCTGCCCCGGACACTCGTCTTCGCCGTCGGCGCGGCGGTCAGCGGCGCGCCCCGGCTGCTCGCCCTGGCCCTCACCGACCATTTGCTGACGGTGCTGGTGGTGACGTTCCTGTCCGGGATCGGGATCGCCGTGGTCAATCCGCTGCTCGGGGCCGCGCTCTACGAGCGGGTGCCGGCGGAGCTGCAGACCCGGGTGTTGGGCATGGCCGGTTCGCTGGCGTTCGTGGGGCTGCCGGTCGGGGCGCTGCTCGGCGGCTGGTCGGTGGCGGCGCTCACGCTCCGGCCGGCGTTGCTGGTGATGGCGGTGGTGTGCGGGGTGCTGACCGTGCTGCCGCTGCTGGTCGGGCCGCTGCGGGCCGGCCGGTCGGCCCCGGCGGCCTGACGGACGCCCGGTCGGCGGGATCCGCCGGCCATGACGGCTGTTCGGCCGCCGCCCACCGGATGTTCGCCGGCTGTGTGCCTGCCGGTGGTCGAGCGGCGGGGGCGCAGCGCCTACCGTGGTCGGTCGACCAACCGGGAGGTGACGGGATGACCCCGACGTCGACGAACGGTACGACGGCCCGGGTGCGGGAGGTCCGGCGGATCGCCGACACCGCGCCGCACAGCGCCTTCACCGATCTGGTCCGTTACCGCGACACCTGGTGGTGCGCCTTCCGGGAGGGCGACGGCCACGTCTCCGACGACGGGGTGATCCGGGTGCTGACCTCGCCCGACGCCCGCACGTGGACGCCGGCCGCCGTGCTGGGCAGGCAGTCGGGCGACCTGCG
Source organism: Micromonospora sp. KC723 (assembly GCF_004348595.1). Taxonomy (GTDB): domain Bacteria; phylum Actinomycetota; class Actinomycetes; order Mycobacteriales; family Micromonosporaceae; genus Micromonospora. The sequence continues at coordinate 27,139 of NZ_SMKD01000008.1, read as the reverse complement.
TGACCCGCGCTTCGTGGTCCGCCCGGACGGCCGGCTGCAGCTCCTCGCCGCCGTGGCGTCCGGCCCGCCGCCGAAGGCGACACAGACGTTCCGGACGGTGAGCTGGCTCAGCGACGACGGACAGCGGTGGAGCGACTCCACCCTCCTCGGCGAGCAGGACGTCTGGGTGTGGCAGGCGGCCTGGCAGCGGGAGGCCATGTACGGCATCGGATACGCCACCCGGGAGCCGCGTTTCGTCCGGCTCTACCGCAGCGGGGACGGACTCGACCTGCAACCGTGGGTGCAGACGCTGTTCACCGACGGGTACCCCAACGAGTCGGGGCTCGTCTTCGCCCCGGACGGCACGGCGTACTGCCTGCTGCGGCGCGACCGGGAGACCGCCACCGCCCAGTTGGGGCTGTCCCGTCCGCCGTACCGGCACTGGGAGTGGACCGACCTCGGCGTCCGGGTGGGTGGGCCGGCGCTGCGCCGGCTGCCGGACGGCCGGCTCATCGCCGGGGTACGCCTGCACGACGGCCCGGTCCGCACCGCGATCTGCCTGCTCGACCCGGAGCGGGGCGAGCTGGCCGAGCTGGTGGCGCTGCCCTCCGGCGGGGACACCAGCTACCCCGGCCTGGTCTGGCACGACGGAATCCTGTGGGTCAGCTACTACTCCTCCCACGAGGGCCGCACCTGCGTCTACCTGGCCGAGGTGGAGCTGGACCGGGCCTGACCGGCCGGCGGCTGGCCCGGCCGCCGCCGGTTCGCTACCGTGCCGGCATGCCATCGACGTTGACCGAAGCGACGGATCCGTTCTGCCTCCGTCCGGGAGAGAGCGCCGCCCTGCTGCGGGGGCACCCGTGGCGCCGGTTCGTGGTGCTGGGCGACAGCGTCGCGGAGGGGCTGTGTGAGCCGGTCGCCGGGTACCCCGAGGTGCAGTGGGCGGACCGGATCGCCGCCGAGCTGCGCGCGGCGGGGCCCGGGCTGGCGTACCTGAACCTGGGCCGGCGCGGGCTGCGGGCGCACGAGGTCCGCGCGACGCAACTGGACGCGGCGCTCGCCTTCGCCCCGGACCTGGCGCTGGTGGTGTGCGGCGGCAACGACGCGTTCCGCGCGTCGTACGACCCGGACGCCGTCGACGCCCAGATGACCGCGATGGTCACCGCGATGCGGACTGCCGGAGCCGACGTGATCACGGTCGGCATGTTCGACGTGTCGCACAGCCCGGCCGTGCCGGCGGCGCTGCGGGCCGGGCTGGGCGAGCGGATGCGCCTGCTGTCGGCGCGCACCGGCCGGCTCGCCGGGCGACTGGGCGCGCTGCACGTGCACCTGACCGACCACCCGGCCGTCGCCGACCCGTCGCTCTACAGCAGCGACGGTCGGCACGGCAGCGCGCGCAGTGACGCCATCGCGGCGGCGGAGACCGTCCGCCGCCTCGGCGCGCACCTGGCCGCCTCCCGTCGAGCGCCCCAGGGGCCCTGATCGGGTAGCGGTAGGACGGCCACGTCGGCGTGTCCGGTCCCCCACCGCTACCCGATCACCTGGCAGCGCCACGGTCAGTCGGTGAGCAGGAGGCCGGTGAGGAGGACGCCGTGGGCCAGGTTGAGCACCTCGTCGCAGCCGGGGTAGCCGACCCGGGCCAGACCGCCCGACCCCGTCCGGCCGAACAGGTACGGGGCGATGCTGTACGGCACCTCGGCGGTGACCACCTCACCGGTCTCGATTTGCACGAAGTCCATCGCCACCCGGTCGGCCGGCATGTACGCCTGCAGGATGTTGCCGCCCCGGGCGATCGCGGCGCGCACCCCGTCGGCCCAGGCCTGGGCGCTCAGCTCCCGGCCGATCAGCACCCCGTGCCCGGCGGATCCGTCGGCCGGCTTGGCGACCAGGTCCGCCTGGTCGGCCAGCGCCCGGTCCAGTTCCGCCGCGGTGAGCGCCACGGTGTGCGGCACGTACCGGCGGATCAGGGCCCGGTCGTCGGCGGGCAGCTGGTCGAGATCCTCGTACAACCAGGCAAAGTTGATCTTGTTGCCGAGTAACCACGCGGCGGCGCTGACGAACATCGGCAGGGTGCCGGCCGCGAGCGCCCCGGCCACCGCGTCCAGCCCCGCGCTGGGGGTGACCCGGTTCGGCACGAAGAGGCGGAACAGGGCGTCCACCGGGGCCCCGTCCACCACGAGTCGCCGCCCGGCGTCCAGGGTGGCGGCGGCCACCGGGGCGATCACCAGGTCGATGCCGAAGCGCCCGGCCTGGTCGACCAGGGGCGACAGGATCCGGACGAACGTCTCCGGGTCGTCCAGGCCCGGGTAGTCGGCGTCGAAGTCCATCAGCAACGCCACCCGGGCCGCGTCGGCCAGGCCCAACTCGTCGCGGATCGCCACGAACCGCTGGTCCAGCAGGGACGGGGCGGGACGGGCCGGCACCCCGTCGAGCAGGCCCCGTTCGGCGTACAGCGCGCCGTAGCGCTGGATCACGGTGTCCGCGTCGAACCCGCCACCGAGGCTGCTGTCGATGTTGTACTCGACGATCCGCGGTTCCCCGCCGGAGATCAGCACGTCCGGCCGGTACGCGGCGAGCAGCGCCTCGGACAGCGGCTCGTCCTCGTCGAGCAGCCGGGTCTCCCCCCGCGGCACGCCGAGCAGCTCGCGCAACTGCCCCGCGGTACGCGCCCGCCGCCGGCAGGCGTCCAGGATGAGCTGGGCGATCCGGTCACAGACCTCGTTCAGCTCGCGGAACTCGTCGGAGGTCAGCACCGGAGGGCGGGCCAGCCGCCACTGCTTGTTGTAGGTCGCCCGGCCGTGGAAGATCCGCTCCCACTCCCGCGCGCCGGCGGCGACCATCCCCCGACGGGTGGCCTCCGGCAGGTCACGCCACGCCTGGCCGGCTTCCGGCCACCGGTAGTTCACGTCGATCATCTGGCGTCCTTCACTACGTGGTGGATGGCGGCGGTGAGCGCCTCCCGGCCGGGCTGCACGGCCCGGTCCAGTCCGGGGGCGAAGGGCAGCACCGCCCCGTCGGGGCGGGTGACCCGGCGCGGCGGTGCGGCCAGCCGCACCCGCTCCACCACGCTGGCGACGATCTCGGCGGCGACACCGCAGGCCCGGTTCGCGTCGTCGAACACCACCAACCGGCCGGTGCGGGCCACCGAGGCGAGCAGCCCGTCCAGGTCGAACGGGTAGACGGTGCGCGGGTCGAAGACCTCCACCGACACCTGCCCGGCGAGGTCTTCGGCGACGGCCAGCGCGTCGTGCACCAGATGGCCGACGGCGACCACGGTGACCTCGTCGCCGGCCCGCCGCACCACCCCCCGGCCGAACGGCACCGGGGCGAGGGTGTCCACGTCCTCCCGGACGTCGAGCGCGCCGGCCGGGGCGAACACCACCACCGGGTCGTCGTGCCGGATCGCCGACACCAGCAGCCCGTACGCGTCGGTTGGGGTGGCCGGCACGGCGGTGACGACGCCGACGTGGGCGAAGAGCGGATACGGGTGGTCGGAGTGTTGCCCCGCCCAGCCGGTGCGGGAACCGGAGCCGGGCACCAGGTAGGTGACCGGGACGGCGCACTGGCCACCGGTCATCAGCGGGAACTTGTGCGCGTGGTTGACGATCTGCTCGAAGACCAGGAAGAGCAGGGACGGGATCTGGAACTCCACCACCGGCCGCATCCCGGCCAGCGCCGCCCCGGTGGCGAAGCTGGTGAACGCCTGCTCCGACAGCGGGGTGTCGCGCACCCGTTCCGGCCCGAACCGCCGGCACAGCCCGGAGGTGATGGTGGACGCGCCGACCCGGACGTCCTCGCCGAGCAGGAACACCGACTCGTCGCGGGCCAGTTCGTCGGCGAGCGCCCGGGTCAGCGCCCGCCGGTACGACAACCTCATGCCTGCCCCCCTCCGGTGCGGCCGGTGAGGCCGCTGGCGTACAGGTGGTCCAGCGCCCCCGCCGGGTCCGGCTCGGGACCGGCCAGGGCGAACGCGACCGCCGCGTCCAGGGTGGCCTCGACCTCGGCGTCGACCTGTGCCCGCCGGTGCGGGGCGAGCCGGTCGCCCTGGATGTCCACCGGGTCCCGGGCCCGGCCGGCGGCCACCTCCTCCGGTGAGCGGTAGTCGAGGCGCACCACGTGTTCGAAGGTGTGGTGCGCGTCGAACCGGTAGGTGCGGGCCTCGACCAGTTCCGGCCCGCCGCCGCCGCGCATCCGGGCGACGGCGGCGGCGGCGACCGCGTGGACCGCCTCCGGATCCTGTCCGTCGACGACGCTCGCCGGCATACCGAACGCCCCGGCGCGGCCGGTGATGGTGCCGGCGACCGCGTCGGCGACCGGCATGGTGGTGGCGTAGCCGTTGTTCTCGCAGACGAACAGCACCGGCACCCGCCAGAGCGCGGCCAGGTTGAACGCCTCCAGCAGCATCCCCTCGTTGACCGCCCCGTCGCCGAAGAACGTCGCCCCCACCACGTCGTCGCCGCGTCGCCGGCGGGCCCACACCGCCCCGGTGAGGATCGCGCCGGCCGCGCCGACGATGGCGTTCGCGCCGAGAACACCGACGGAGAGGTCCGCGGCGTGCATCGACCCACCCCGGCCCCGGTTCAGCCCGGTCTCCCGGCCGCACAACTCGGCCATCGTCCGGGCCGGGTCGGCGCCCTTGGCCAGCACGTGCCCGTGCCCCCGGTGCGTGCCGGTCACCAGGTCCGCCGGGCGCAGCGCGGCGCACACCCCGGCGGCGATCCCCTCCTGACCGAGGTACGGGTGGATGCCGCCGACGATCTGCCCGTGGTGGACCAGGTCGATGGCGCGCTGCTCGAAGCGGCGGATGAGCCGTACCGTCCGGTAGAGCCCGACCGGGTCGGCGCCGGTCACCGGTCGCGGCCCTGCCCTGCACCGGCGGGGGCGCCCGGCGCGGCCCGACCTTGCCAGATGACCGGGCAGTAGTCGGGGTCGGCGTAGTCGGGCCGCCCGTCGGCGGTGCGGCGGACCAGCACGTCGTGGTTGTACGCGGCGAGGGTGCCGTCGGACAGGGGGAACCTGCGCCAGGCGTTCGGGCCGTCCTGCAGGTGCAGGGAGATGGCCCGGCGGGGACGGCCACTGACGTTGGGGCCGCTGCCGTGGTAGGTGCGGCAGTGGTGGAAACTCATGTGTCCCTTGGGGATCACCATCGGGATCTTGCGGATCGTCGCGCCGTTGTGGGACGCGTTGCGGGCCAGCATCTCCTCCAACTGGTCGCGGTCGCGCTCGGCGAAGTGCCGCACCACGGTGTCGTCCGCGCCGGTCTCCGACCAGCGGTGCGAACCGTCGACCATCGTGATGGTGCCCATCTCCTCACCGCAGTCGTGGAAGGGGATGAACGCGGTGAGCATGTTCTCCGACGACGAGGACGCCCAGTAGTGCTTGTCGAAGTGCCACGGCACGATGTTGGACGGCTCCCCGGAGATCGGCGGCTTGTAGATCAGCGTGGACTGGAAGACCCGGATCTCGTCGGCGGCGGCCAGCCGGGCGGCGACCGCCCCGATCAGCGGTTTACGCAGGATCGCGCCGATGCCGTCGTGTTCGTAGTGCACGTAGTCGTTGTGCCGTTGCACCGGGCCCCTGGACGGGTCCCAGTAGGCGAGCTTCGGCGGGCGCACCGGCAGGGCGCGGTCCCGCTCGCCGTCGTAGTACCGGTCGGTCGCGGCGACGAGCGCGTCCACCTCGACGTCGGTGAGCAGCTTCTTCGACAGGTACCAGCCGTGTTCGGCATAGAAGCGCACGTCGGCCTCGGTGGGCAGCAGCGCCTCCTCCTCGGCGGTGAGCGTCGGTCGGAAATCGGTGGTGGTCATACCCGCATCCCTCCTGCCGGGCCGGACACGACGGCCGGGGTTTCCCCCGCCGTGGCCAGCTCCCGTTCCTTGGCCTCGTACAGGGCCTGGATGTTGCCGCTGCCGAAGGTGCGCGCCCCGCGTCGCTCGATGACCTCCCAGAAGAGGGTCCGGCGGGGGTGCGTCGACTGGGTGAAGATCTGCAGCAGGTGCCCGCCGTGGTCGCGGTCGACCAGGATGCCGAGGTCGCGCAGCCGGTCCAGCGGCGCGTCGACCGCGCCGACCCGCCGCGGCAGGTCGTCGTAGTAGGCGGCCGGGGTGCCGGCGAAGCGGACCCCACGAGCGGTCAGCGCGCCGACGGCGGCGACGATGTCGTCGGTACGCAGCGCGAGGTGCTGCACCCCGGCCCCGTGGTGCGCGGCGAGGAACGCGTCGAGCTGGCCGGGCCGCGCGCCGGTGTCCGGTTCCAGCAGCACCAGGGTGACCCGCGCCGAGTGGTCCTGCACCACGACGGAGTTCATCGCCTGGCCGGCGACCTCGACGCGCTCGGCGAAGGTCTGCCGGAACCCGAAGACCCGCTCGTAGTGGGCGACGGTGGCGTCGAGCGCGCCGGCTGGCAGGCACACCGCCAGGTGGTCGACCTCGGCGAGCAGTTGCTCGCCGGCGGCGGCCGGGACCGGTTCGACGAGGCCGGGCAGGAAGTCGGCCCGGTCGCCGCGCCGCTCGACGAGACGGTGCCGTACGTCGCCGACGCCGCCGACCTCGGCGATCACCACCTCGGAGTCCGCGCCGGCGCAGGTGCGCGGCGGAGCCACCGGGGTCGCGCCGCGGGCCACCAGTTCCGCGTACGCCCCGGCGGCGTCGGCCACCTCCAGCGCGACGACCGCGATCCCGTCGCCGTGCCGGCCGACGTAGCCGGTGGCGGGATGCTCCGCCGTCAGCCCGGTGGTGAGCAGCATCCGGATCTCGCCGTGGGTCAGCAGCAGGCACCGCTGCCCGTCGAGCCCCGTCTCCGGCCCCCCGTGTCCCCGCAGCCGGAAACCGAACCCGGTGTCGAGGGAGAGGGCGACCTGCCGTGCGTCGCCCACGTACAGCTCGATGTGGTCTATCCCATGGATGTCCATCTGTCCGGTCCCTTTCCTCCGGTGATCCGCCGCAGCAGCAGGCTGACGTTCTGGCCGCCGAAGCCGAACGAGTTGGTCAGCGCGAAATCGGTCCCGGTCGCCCGCGCCCGCCCACGGACGTGGTCCGCCGGGCAGGCCGGGTCCGGGTCGTCCAGGTGGTACGTGGGCGGCAGCAGCCCGGCGGCCAGCGCCAGCGCGCAGGCCGCCGCCTCCACCACCCCGGACGCGCCGAGCAGGTGCCCGGTGAGCGCCTTGGTCGAGCTGACCGGCACCCCACCGTCGCCGAAGACCCGGGCCAGCGCGGTCGTCTCCGCGACGTCACCGAGCCTGGTGCCGGTGCCGTGGGCGTTGACGTAGCCCACGTCGGCCGGCCCCACCTTCGCGCCGGCCAGCGCCCGACGCATGCACTCGGCCGCGCCCGCGCCGTCGGGCCGGGGCGCGGTCGGGTGGTACGCGTCGGTCGTCGCCCCGTACCCGACGATCTCGGCGTAACCGGTGACGCCCCGCGCGGCGGCGTGCTCGGCCCGTTCGAGTACCAGCAGCGCCGCCCCCTCGGCCAGCACGAAGCCGTTGCGCCGCCGGTCGAACGGCCGGCTCGCCTCGGTCGGGTCGGCCCAGCCCCGGGCCAGCGCCCGCGCGTTGCCGAAGGTGTCGGCGAAGGTGGGGAACAACGGGGCCTCGCTGGCCCCGCAGAGCACCACGTCGGCCTCCCCGGCGCGGATCAGCCGGACCGCGTCGGCGACCGACTGCGCGCCGGAGGCGCAGGCGGTGCCGACCGAGGAGCTGTAGCCGCGGATGCCGTGGGTGATGGCGATCCGGGCCGCCGGCATGTTCGGCAGGATCCCGGTCAACAGGTAGGGGCTGACCGCGGCCCGGCCCCGGGCGGCCCGCGCCACCACCTGGGCCTCCAGGGTGGACAGGCCACCCACCCCGCCGACGATCACACCGGCGCGGTCCGGGTCGACGTCCCGGCCGACCTCGATCCCGGCGTCGGCCAGCGCGTCGGCGGCGGCGAGCAGCGCCAGCACCACGATCCGGTCCAGCACCCTGGTCTCCGGCCCGGTGGCGACCGTACGCGGGTCGATCTCCGGCAGCAGGCCGGCGACCTCCAGCGACTCCCGGGCCGGGTGCCCCTCCGGCGGCCGGCTCAGCCCGGACGTGCCGCTGGTCAGCGCGGCGAAGGTGGCCGCGGCGCCCCGCCCGACGGGGCTGAGCAGCCCCATCCCGGTGATGACGGCGGTCATGACGGCGACTCGGTCAGGTAGCGCTCGCGCAGCGCCACCTTGCGGACCTTGCCGGTGACGGTGACCGGGATGTCGTCGGCGCGGACCGGCACCACCCGGCGCAGGGTCGCCCCGACGTCGTCGCCGAGCGCGGCCCGCACGGCGTCGGTGCGGTCGGTGTCCGGGTCGGCCCCGGCGGCCAGTTCCAGCAGGACGTCGGTGACGACCCCGTCGCCACCGGCGACCATCACCACCGTGCAGTCGGTGACGTCCGGGCAGGCGGCGAGGATCCGCTCCTCCGACAGGGCCGTGTAGAACCGCTTGCCGTTCCCGGCGTCGACCGAGTCGACGGCCCGGTCCAGGTGGTAGTAGCGGCCCTCGTCGTCGGCGTACACCAGGTCGCCGGTCAGGTACCAGCCGCGCAGCCGGGACCGGTGGGTGGTGACCGAGTCGTTCCAGTAGCCGCGGAACAGCGACGGCGACTCGATGCCGAGCCACCCGACCTGCCCGGGCGACAGTTCGGTGCCGTCGGGGTCGAGCACGGCCACCCTGGTGAACCGGTACGGGCGGCCCACGCAGCGGCCGTACCGGTTCGTCTCGGTGGTGTGCGTGATGTGGAACATCGAGTGTCCCATCTCGCTGGAGCCGAGGCCGTCGATGAAGACCGAGCCCGGCACCCGGGTCACCCCGTCGCGGGTCACCACGTCCCGGGAGCCGACCGCCACCAGGCGGCGTACGTGCGGCTCGTGTGAGGCGTCGCCGGTGTTGAACCACAGCCGCACCGAGTCCAGGTCGTACCCGGTCAGGTCGAAGCGGGCCAGCTCCGCCCAGGTGACGGAGAAGCCGAAGACGCCGTCCGGACGCCAGCGCTGGATGGCGTCGAGCACCCGCTGTCCGCTCTGCTCGGACAACAGGAGCATCTCCGCCCGGTTGCCCAGCGCCTGGTTGACCATGAGCACGGTGGCGGTGTGCGGGGCGGGCAGCGCGTTGAGGATCCGCCGGGTGCCCTGCGCCTGCGGCATGGACAGCAGGTGCCGGGTGGCGGCGAAGAGGCTGGCGTGCGAGTGCAGCACCGCCTTCGGCACGCCGGTCGTCCCCGAGGTGTGGGTGATGACGACCGGGTCCTCGTCGTGGTGGCGGTAGGGGGCCGGGGCGGTCGCCGGATCGCCCGTGCCGGCCTCGGCGGGCTGGCCGAGCAGCGGGGCGCCCGGGTCGTGACCGGCGAGCGCCTCGGTGTGCGCGGCGTCGGCGAGCACCCCGACGGCGCGCAGCCGACGGATGTACTCGGCGGCGATCTCCGGACGCAGCCTACCGTTCATCAACGCGGGGATCGCGCCGAGCCGGGTCAGTGCCAGGAAGCTGAGCACCATGTCGGCGGCGCTGGTCGCCCACACCGCGACCGGGTCGCGCCGTCCGATCCCCCGCTCGTGCAGCCAGGCGGCGCGGGCGGCGACCCGCTCGTCGAGCTGCCCCAGGGTGAGCGGCCGTTCGGCCGGGTACCCGTCGACGCACGTGTCGAAGGTCAACCCCGGCCCGTGCGGATCGGCCCCGTGCGCCAGCACCCGGTCGAGCACGTTGCCGGCGCCGATCGCGGTGTCGGCGGCCAGTTCGCCGCGCAGTCCCTTCGTCCTCATGGGCTCGTTCCTTCCCCCAGCAGCACCGCGACCGCCCCGGTGGGGGCGCCGTCGGGCGCGTGTTCGACAAGGACCAGCAACGCCGCGTCGGCGTCACCGTCGTACAGCAGCAGTTCCGCCTCGGCGACGGCGTCGGCCCGCGGGTTCCCCGTCGGGCTCAGGCACACCACCGGGCCGTCCAGGCCCCAGCGCGCCGCGACGTGCCCGGCGACGCTGTTGGGCACCGACTGGAAGAAGAACAGCGGTCCGACCCGACCTCCGGCGTCGACCGTGGCCCGGACGTGGTCGGCGCTGGGCCGGTCGCCGGCCGCGCTGACCAGCACCACCGCGCACCGGCTGCCGGGCGGCGGGGTCCGCCGTCGCAGGCACCGCCCGGCGACCGCGGCCACCAGGGGCGCGAACGGCGAGTGCACGAAGCCCGGCAGCGGGGGCGGTGGCCCGTCGCCGGGCTCCGGCCAGTACGCCTCGGCCAGCACCCTCGACGCCCGCGCCCCACGGGGGCCGCACGGGCGCGCTGGTGCCGTCCCGGGCGCCGGGTCGCCTCCCCCGGTCACGGTGCGCCGACCAGCAGGGCGGTGTTCGCGCCACCGAACGCCGCGTTGAGGCTCAGCGCGTACCGGCCGGCGGGCCGGGGCGCGCCGGTGACCACGTCGAGCGGGCAGGCCTCGTCGGGGCCGAGCCAGCCGGCGTTGACCGGCAGCTTCCCGTGCCGCAGCGCCAGCACGGTCACCACCAGTTCGAGCAGGCCGGAGGCTTCCAGGGCGTGCCCGTGCACCGACTTGGTGGAGCTGACCGGCACCCGGGCGGCCTGGTCGCCGAGGGCCAGCCGCAACGCGGCGGCCTCAGCGGCGTCGCTGAACACGGTGCCGGTGGCGTTGGCGTTGACGTAGCCGACGGCCGCCGCGTCCAGGTCCGCGCGCCGCAGCGCCGCGCCCACCGCCCGGGCCAGGCCGCGGCCGGCCGGGTCGGGCTGGCACGGGTGGTACGCGTCGCCGGCCCGGCCCCAGCCGTGCAGGGTCGCCACCGGTGGCGCGTCCCGCCGGCGGGCCGAGTCGGGGGACTCCAGCACCACCGCGGCGACCCCGTCGCCGAGCAGCAGGCCCTGCCGGCCGGCGCTGAACGGGCGTACCGCCCCGTCGGTGGCGAGGGCCCGGCCGGCGTCGAAGAGCGCGAACTGGTCCGGCTCGACGAGGTAGCCGGCGGCCACCACGACCCGTTCCCGGTCGCCCCGGCGGATCAGGGCGGCGGCGTCGGCGACCGCCGTGCTCGCGGAGACGCAGGCGCTGGTGTAGACCCGGGTGTGCTCGCCCAGCCCACACCGGTCGGCGAGTCGGCCGGCGAGCGCCGGCACCGGCGGCCCGCCGCCCGGCAGCGTGGACGGACCGCCGTGGGTGGCCAGGAACAGCGCCGCTTCCGCCCGCTCGGCGCGGCCCAGACCGGCGGCCCGGCAGGCCACGTCGACCGCGTCGGTCAGCTCGTCGGTGAGGGTGTCGACGTCGGGCAGGGTCGCGGCCACCGTCACCCGGCGGCCGGTGGTGTCGAATCGGCGTACCGGCCGGAACGCCGGGGCGGCGCGGAGCACCGCGTGAAGCTGGGCGTCGACGCCCCTGCCCAGGGCGCTGACGGCGTGCGTTCCGGTGATCGGTACGGGTTCCCGCTCAACCATCCGTGGCGCTGGTCAGCGAGGTGCGGAACACCGCCAGGGCGTCGTCGACGGTGCGGATCGCGGCGAGCTGGTCGTCGGTGAGGTCCAGCCGCCGGCCGTAGCGTTGCTCGACGAGGTGCACGAGCCAGGCGAGTTCCATCGAGCCGACCCGGTGCGGCACCTGGTCGACGGGTTTCGCGGTCAGTTCGGCGAGCATGCCCAGCAGGTCGGCTCGCCCCAGGTCGGACTGACCCGACATCAGCGGTTGTCGGCGGTCGCCCCGGCGACCCGGTCGGCGACCATGGTGGTGAACTCGCCGACCGTCATCAGGGCCAGCCGCTCCGACTCGTCGTCGGCGAACTTCAGGCCGTACCGGTCCTCGACGCGGACGGCCAGGTCGGCCAGGGCGAGGGATTCCAGGTCGACGCCGGCGGGGCCGAGGGTGGTGTCGTCGTCGATCCCGTCGACGTCGTAGTTCATGTCCTCGAGCTGCTCGATGACGAAGGTGCGGACCTCGTCGCGCATGGGCTTAACCTCTCTTCGTGGGCGAGCTGACGGTGTCCGGTCGGGACACCGTGCACGTGTGGGTCTGCCGTACCGCCGGCGGTCGGCCGGAGGCGGTGGATCGGCTGCTGCGGCGCGCGGGGTCCGCGCTGCTGGGCCGGGCGGAGTCGGAGGTCACGGCGGGTCGGCGGCCCGACGGACGGCCGTGGGTGCGGGCCGCGGGCGCCGACCTGCCGGTCAGCGTCAGTCACGACGGCGGCGTGGTGGTGGTCGCCGCCTGCCGGGCCGGGACGGTCGGGGTGGACGTGGAGCGGCGCCGCGCGCTGCCCGCGGTGGCGCTGGCCCGCCGCTGGTACGCCCCGCCCGAGCTGGCCTGGCTGCGCGGGCTGCCGGAACCCGCGCGAGCGGAGGCGTTCCTGCTGCTGTGGACGGCCAAGGAGGCGGTCGGCAAGGCGCTCGGTCGGGGGCTGCGCGACGGTGGGCTGCGCCGGCCGATGCCGCTGCCCGGGCAGGCACGCGGGCTGCTGCGCCCGGTGCCGGGGCGCGACGACGTCCGGGTCGGGCATCCGGTCTGCGGCGGCGATCTGGTGCTGGCCGTCGCGGTCGGTGGCGTCGCCGCGCGCGCGGATCCGGGTGGGCCGCGGGTCGCGGTGTCGGTGCGGTGCGGATAGCCCGCCCAGCGGGCCGGTCACGGCGCGGCCACCCGTAGCGCGGCCACGGAGCGGACCAGCTTGCCGGTGGTGGTCCGGGGCAGCTGGCCGACCAGGCGCAGGGTGCGGGGACGCTTGTAGCCGGCGAGCCGCTCGGCGAGGAGCCCGTCCAGCATCTCCTCGGTCAGCGGCCCGTCGGGCTGCACGTACGCGGTGATGCCGTCGTCGTAGACCACCACGGCGGCGGCGACCCCGGGCAGCCCGGTGAGGGTGCCCTCGACCTCGGTGAGGTCCACCTTCATCCCGCCGACGGAGACCTGGGAGTCGAGCCGTCCCCGGACGGTGACCAGGCCGGTGGCCGGGTCGACGCTGCCGGCGTCGCGGGTGTGCAGCCAGCCGTCGGCCCACCGGGTGGGGTCACTGAGCCCGACGTACGGTGAGGCCGGGCAGCTCACCCGCAGCTCGCCGTCGACCTCGCGCACCTCGATGCCGGGAGCGGGCATGATCGAGGGGCGGTGCCGGCCGTGCAGGTCGGTGCCGATCACCCCGACCTCGGTCATGCCGTACATGTTGCCCAGCGGGACGCCGAACCGGTCGGTGAAGGCCTGGGCGGTCGCGGCCGGCACCAGTTCGCCGCCGGTGGTCATCCGCGTGAGCTGCGGCAGCGGACCGTCGGGGCGGGTGGAGGCGAGCAGGCCGATGTGGAACGGCACGCCGAGCACGGTCGCCGGGGTGTCCTGCGCCCGGACGGCGGCCACGATCGCGTCGCCGGAGAGCCGCTGCGGGGGGACCAGCTCGACGCCCGCGTGCAGGCCGTAGAGCAGGCCGCCGACCAGGCCGAGCACGTGCACCATGGAGGGCAGCAGGATGATCCGTTCGCCGGGCAGCGCCACCCCGTCGATCCGGGTGTAGCGGCGGACCTCGGCGATCAGGTCGTCGGCGGTGCGGCCGATCACCTTGGACGGGCCGGTGGAGCCGGAGCTGAGCTGGATGACCGCGTGCCCGCTGGTCGCCGGCCGGTCGGCGTACCGGGTCACCGTCTCGGTGACGTCGACGAAGACCCGCAACGCGCCGCCGACGGCGTGGACCGGGGCGACGACCACCTGCGGGGTGAGTCGGGCCAGCGCCCGGTCGACCTCGTGGTCGGTGAGCCGGTGGTCGAGCAGGATCGCCTGCGCGCCGACGCGCCAGGTGGCCAGCAGGTTCACCACGTACGCCAGCGAGGGTGGCAGGCGCAGCGCGGCGGCCCCACCGTGGCGCAGTCCGGCGCCGGTGAGACGGGCCTGCGCCTCCCCCACCAGCCGGCGCAGGGTGCCCCGGTCCACCGGTGCCGGTAGCCGGAGACAAACGTCGGCCGAACGGCCGGCCAGCAACACGTCGTCGACCCATTCCGGGTGTCGTGCCGTAGGATTTCCCGTCAGACGCTCCATGGTCACTACCGCCCACCGCCCAGCGTCAAATAGGGCGTAACCCGCCCATAAAGTGCATCTCTCGGGGTGCTGTCGGAACCCTACGACAGCCCGGAAGACCATTGCTAGATGCAAATGGCTAGATCAAAAAGGGCGGGCGGCCGGATTGCCCACACTCGATCGGACAGGCAGGATCGGGCGCGTACGCCGACTCCCACCCGCGACCGCCGACCGGCCAGGGGGCAAGAGCGACTGTCCGAAGTAGACAATGATCACAACCGCGTTCCGCGCGGATCGATGTTCTGCCACGGTTGCCGGGGATGCGCATTCCGTTGTTACAGGAGCGCCACCTCCCAGGGCCGGCACCGGCGCCGTCCGCGACGGTGGCGCGCGACCGGAACGGATGACAATTGTCTGCACACACAGGAAGGCGTCGATGGGCGACCGCTCTCGCCGCCGCGCTGTCCGCCACGGCGAGCGTGGTGGTGGTCGCCCCCGTCGGAGCCGTGGCGGCGGGGGCCCCACCCGGGATCGTCGTGGCCAACGGCGCCACCCAACCCGTGTTCTCGATGGCCGAGGCCGTCCAGGAAACGGTGCACGTCCGGTCGGACATGGACAGCGACGGTGACGGCGTCCTCGACACCATCACCGCGCTGGTGATCCGACCGGAGGAGACGAACTCCACCCTCAAGGTCGCTTCGATCGTCAAGGCCAGTCCGTACTGGACGGTCCAGACCGCCGCGGCCCGGCGCAGCACGGTGACGGACCCGATCGCCGATCCGGCCACCCACTGGAGCGGCTGGCTGGACGAGTACTTCGTGCCGCGGGGGTACGCCGTGCTCGAGGTGGAGATCGCCGGCACCGGCACCTCCGAGGGGTGCCTGTCGGTAGGCGGCGCCGAAGACGAGCGCAGCGTGACCGCCGTGATCGACTGGTTGAACGGCCGCGCCACCGCCACCCGCGACGACGGCAGCCCGGCGGTGGCCTCGTGGAGCACGGGAAGCGTCGGCATGTACGGGGTGTCCTACGACGGCACGCTGGCGACGCAGGTGGCCGAGACGGGCATCGACGGGCTCGAGACCATCGTGCCGGTCGGGGCGATCTCCAGCTGGTACGACTACACCCGGGCGCAGGGCATCGGGTACCGGAGCTGGCCGACCCGGTACATGCAGGGCTTCACCGGCCGGTGGGGCAACGCGGAGTCCAAGCTGGACTGCGCCGCGCGGTACCAGGGCGTCGGCGACGGCGAGACGCAGGCCGGCTGGGACCACGGCCCGTTCTTCGTCGCACGCGACTACCGTGACCGCGTCGACCGGGTCACGGCCTCCGTGTTCCTCGTGCACGGTCAGCAGGACGACAACGTCAAGACCACCCAGTGGGGCAGGTACTGGGACCAGTTGGCCGCACACGACGTGCCGCGCAGGCTGTACCTGCACGACGCCGCGCACGTCGACCCGTTCTACAGCGAGCCGAAGGACGCGGTCGGCCGGTGGATGGACCACTGGCTGTACGACATCGCCAACGGCGTCATGGACGAACCCCAGGCCACCGTCGACCGGCCGGACGGCACCCGGGTCACCGAGGCGGTGTGGCCTCCGTCCACGACCACCGAGACGAAGCTGTACCTGGGCCCGGCCGGCAACGGCGGCGCCGGCAGCCTGACCAGCGCGCCGGTCTCCGGCAGTCAGCAGTTCACCAGCTCCGGCACCGTCGCGGAGACGACCATGGTGGCGGGGCCCGGCACCGCCCAGAGCTACCGGCTCGCGTACCTCAGCCCGACGCTCCGGTCGGCCCACCGGCTCTCCGGCGCCACCCGCGTCGAGGTCACGTTCACCTCGGCCACCACCAGCACCCCGCTCACCGCGCTGCTGGTGCACTACACCGGCGGGTCGAGCACCCGGGTGGTGGCCCGCGGGTCGCTCGATGCCAAGAACCGTGACTCGCTCACCACCGCCACGCCGCTGACGCCGGGGCAGCAGCACACCGGCGCCATCCTGCTGGAGCCCAAGGACCACGTCTTCCCGGCGGGCAGCCAGATCGGCCTGATCCTCACCGGCAACCTCAACGAGTTCATCCACGCGGACCCGCAGGCGGGCCAGGTGACGGTGGCGCTCGGAGCCAGCCGGGTTCTCCTGCCGCTGACCATCGCGCCGGCTCCGGCCTGCGCGGACCCGGCGTGGAACCCGACGTCGATCTACACGGCCAACGACGTGGTGTCGCACAACGGCCACCGCTGGCGGGCGCAGTGGTGGACGCAGAACCAGGAACCGGGCACCACCGGGCAGTTCGGCGTCTGGGTCGACCTCGGCCCCTGCTGAC
The DNA here is from genome assembly GCF_004348595.1 of Micromonospora sp. KC723. Classification (GTDB taxonomy): domain Bacteria; phylum Actinomycetota; class Actinomycetes; order Mycobacteriales; family Micromonosporaceae; genus Micromonospora. The sequence continues at coordinate 10,866 of NZ_SMKD01000008.1, read as the reverse complement.
CGACCGCACCACCCGTGGGCCCGCTCTGGACAGCCGGCGCGGGCCCACGGCGGGCCGGCTGCTCACCCGACACGCGGCCACCGTCAGGAGCGGCGTCACCGGAGGGCCGTGGCCACACGTGGGATAGATCGTCCGGTCAGACCCGCGCCACCTCCGGGGTCTGCGCGTGGATGACGAAACGCAGCGACCGGGCGTCGGTGAAGCACTCCCGCATCGGCCGCACCAGCTCCCGGTGCTCCGGGCTGCGCTCCCACGCCTCGAAGTCCGCCAGCGACTCCCACTCGCTGGTGATGAGCCACTGCTCGGGGTCGGTGGCGGAGCGGCACACCTGGTCCACCAGGTGCCCCGGCACCCCGTCGGCGACCAGGTGCCGCACCGCCTCGTACGCCCGCAGGAAGTCCTCGGTACGCTCCTGCGCCACCCGTACCAGGAAGACGATCCGGGCCCGTCGACCGCTCATCGCGCCGCTCCCCTCGGTGCCGGTGGCGCCCCGCGCAGCACCAGCGCGCTGTTGAAACCGTCGAAGCCCCGGGCGCAGACCAGCGCGAGCCGATGCCGTGGTCGCCGGGGCGTACGCAGAAAATCCAGGTCGCAGCCCGGCGCCGGCTCCCGCGGACCGGCCGAGACGGGCAGCGTGTCGTGGTGGAACGCCAGCAGCGCGGTCGCCACGTCCAGCGCGGAGCCGCCCTGGTGTGCCCGGCCGGTCAACGGCTTCTGCGTGCTCACCGGCGGCGGCCGGTCACCGAAGACCACCCGCAGCGCCTCGGCCTCGGCGCGGTCGTAACGGGGCACCCCGAGGGCGTCCGGCAGGACCACGTCCACCTCGTCGGGGCTGACTCCGGAGCGGTCCAGGGCCAGCCGCATCGCCCGGGCGTAGAGGGCCGGCTCGCCCGCACCGTCCGGCCCGGTGTGCGCGGCGTCGTGGGTGGCCCCCCAGCCGGTCACCTCGCCGTAGATCCGGGCGTCCCGGGCGACGGCGTGCCCGAGCTCCTCGACGACGAAGACCGCCCCGCCCTCGGCGGGCACGTAACCGCCCGCCGACCGGTCGAACGGCCGGTACGCCGCCTCCGGGTCGCAGGCGTCGCTGAGCAGGCCGGAGCGGAGCTGGCAGGCCAAGGCGTACGGGCTCAACGGACACTCGGTCGCGCCGGCGATCACCACCGGGGTGCCCCGGCGCACGGTACGCACCGCGTGGGCGAGGCTGTCCAGTCCGCCGGCGGACTCGGCGACCAGCACCCCGCACGGCCCCTTGAACTGGTGGTGGATGGAGAGCTGACCGACGCTGGCCGCGTAGAACCAGGCGATCGACTGGTACGCCCCGACGGTGCGGCTGCTGCCACCCCAGAGCCGTTGCAGCTCCCGCTGCCCGAACAGGTTGCCCCCGGACGAGCTGGCCAGGGTGACCGCCCAGCCGTACGGGTCGGGGGCCCGCTCGGGCAGCCCGGCATCGGCCAGCGCCAGCCTCGTGGCGGCGAAACCCAGGTGGGTCCACCGGTCGGTCTGCACCAACTGCCGGGTGTCGGCCCAGGCCGCCGCCTCGAATCCGGGCACCTCCCCGGCGACGCGGGTGGGGTAGCCCGCCGGGTCGAACAACGTGATCGGGGCGGTGCGGCGGACGCCCTCGACGACCGTACGCCAGTGCGCGTCGACGCCCACACCGCTGGGGGCCACCACCCCGATCCCGGTGACCACCGCCCGGACGCTCATCCGGCCACCGCCAGCCGGCGGAACACCATCGCGGACTGGAAGCCGCCGAACCCGCTGCCCACCGACAGTGCCACGTCTACCGGGGTCTCCCGGGCCACATTCGGCACGTAGTCCAGGTCGCACTCGGGGTCCCGGGTGGTCCAGTTCGCCGTCGGCGGCACCACGCCGTACTCGATGGCGAGGGCGCAGGCGGCCATCTCGATCGAACCGATCGCGCCCAGCGAGTGCCCGACCATCGACTTGATCGAGCTGATCGGCACCCGGTAGGCGGCCTCGCCGAGAGCCCGCTTGAACGCCGCCGTCTCGTGCCGGTCGTTCTGCCGGGTCCCGGAGCCGTGCGCGCTGATGTAGGAGACATCCTGCGGATTCAGCCGGGCCTGGCGCAGCGCGTCGGCGATGGCCAGTCCCATCTCCACCCCGTCGGGGCGCAGCCCGGTCATGTGGAAGCCGTTGGCACGACTGGCGTACCCGGCCAGCTCGCAGTAGACGTGCGCGCCCCGGCGGCGGGCGTGCTCCCACTCCTCCAGCACCAGCACCGCGGCCCCCTCGGCGAGGACGAAACCGTGCCGGTCGGCGTCGAACGGGCGGGAGGCGTGCGCCGGGTCGTCGTTGTCCGGGCTGGTCGCCTTGATCGCGTCGAAGGAGGCGACGGTGACCGGGGAGATCGGCGAGTCGGAGGCGCCGGCCAGCACGACGTCGGCCTCCCCGTCGACGATCAGCTGGTGGGCGTAGCCGATGGCGTCGATGCCGGAGGTGCAGCCGGTGGAGACGACCTGGGCGGGGCCGTGCACGCCGTGCCGGACGGCCACGTCGGCGGCCAGACTGCTGGGCACCAGCGCCGGGTAGAGGTACGGCCCACCGAGGGTGTGGTCGACCAGCCACCGCCGGCCGGAGTCGCTGACCCGCACGTACTCCTGTTCCAGGGCCATGGTGCCACCGACGGCGGTGCCGAGCACCACACCGGTGACCTCCCGCTCGGCGTCGGTGAGCACCAGGCCGCTGTCGGCGAGGGCCTCGGTGGAGCAGGCCAGGGCGAACTGCACGTACCGGTCGGCGCGCTGCCGCTCGGTGAGGGTGATGCCGGCGGCGTCGGGGTCGAAGTCGCACTCGGCGGCGATCTGGGAGCGGAACGGCGACGGGTCGAAGAAGCTGATCCGGCGGGTCGCCGTCCGTCCCTCGGTGACGGTCTTCCAGAAACGGTCCCGGGTGACGCCGCCCGGCGCGACCACCCCGACGCCGGTGACGACCGTGCGGCGCCCGGTCACGACGCGCCCCGCTGCTCGAGGAGTTCGGTGTCGACGTGGCCGAGTTCCGGGCGGGGGGCCAGCGGGCCGAGGTGGAAGACCACCTCGGCCGGCTCGTCGCCGGTGTTGCGCAGCCGGTGCCGTACGTTGCGGGGCACGAACAGCGCCTCCCCGGCGGCCAGCGGGACCGGCTCGTCGTCCAGGTCGACGGTGATGGCGCCCCGCGCGACGTACAGGAACTCCTCGCTGTACGGGTGGTAGTGCTCGGCGATCCGTTCCCCCGGGCGCAGCGCCGCGACCCCCATGAAGCCGGAGGTGCTGCCGACGGTACGCGGCCCGAGCAGCACCCGCAGCTCGCCGCCGCGCCGCCGGTCGGGGGTGATGTTGCGGGCGGCGACCAGTCCGCTGGTGATCTCGGTCATCGCGTGCCTCCCGCGTACGCCAGTTCGATCTTCTCCTTGATGATCTGGAGCTGGATCCGGCTGTTGGCGTTGATCCGGTCGGTCATGCCGGCGTCGTCCACCGGCGCCGTGGGTTTCATGGCGAAGTCCTGCACCCACGTCATCCGGGTGCCCTCGGGTTCCTCGGTGTAGCGCCAGTGGATGCGCATGTACTCGAACGGCCCGGTCTCCACCCGGTGCGCCCGGACCTGCCGGGTGGCCGGGTCGGCGGTGCGCTCGCTGACCCAGCTCCACGCGACGCCGTTCTCGTCGGGGTGCATGGTGAGCCGGAACCGCACCGTGTCGCCCTCACGGTGCAGGATCTCCACCACTGCGTACTCGGTGAACAGCTCGGTCCACCGGGCCACGTCGTTGGTGATGTCCCAGACCAGTTGCAGCGGGGCGGCGATGACGATGCTGTTCTCGGTGTGCCCGGGCGGCCCGGTGCGGCGGGCCACCAGGTCGGCCACGGCGGGGATGCTCAGCCGCCCGGACTGTTCGGGAATCTGCACCTGCCAGCGGTCGGCGACCACGGCGGAGAGTTCCAACAGGGCCAGCGAGTCCATGCCCAGTTCCTCCAGCGAGGCGGCGGGTGCGCGGGCGGCCGCGTCGGCGTCCAACCCGCAGTGCGCCACCAGGATGTCGGTGATCTGCTCGGTGAGCGGCTGGCCGTGTGTGACGGTCATCGGTTCCTCCTCGGTCGCGGTCAGGACTTCTCGGCGGCCGGCGCCGCGGTGGCGGCGACCGGTCGGGCGGGTGGCGCCGGCGCGGCGCTTGTTCCAGACGTCGAACGCCACGGCGATGAGCAGCACGAGCCCCTTCACCACCGACTGCAACGACTGGTCCACGCCCATGAGCTGCATGCCGTTGCTCATCACCGCCATGATCAGGCCACCGACCATGGCACCGACGACCGTGCCGACCCCGCCGGTCACCGCCGCGCCGCCGATGAAGGCCGCGGCGATCGCGTCGAGTTCGAACATGTTGCCGGCGGCCGGCTGCGCCCCGTTGGAGCGGGAGGAGTAGATGACCCCGGCGACGGCCGCCAGGAAGCCCATGTTGACGAACATCCAGAAGTTGACCGTCTTGACCTTCACCCCCGACAGCGTCGCCGCCGACAGGTTGCCGCCGATCGCGTAGACCTGGCGACCGAAGACGGTGCGCCGGGTGAGCAGCCCGTAGACGAGGACGAGGAAGGCGAGGATGATCAGCACGATCGGCAGGCCCCGGGCGTGGGCCAACTGCCAGGCGAAGTACATGATGACCGCGCCCACCGCGACCACCCGGGCGACGAACAGCGGGAACGACTCGACGGGCTGCTCGTAACGGATCCGGGCCACCCGGGTGCGGAAACCGCTCACCGCGTACCCGGCCACCGCGAGGGCGCCGATGAGCAGGGTGAAGGCGTCGTAACCCTGCCCACCGAGGAGCCCGTTGAGGAAACCGGCCGCGACCTGCTGGTACTCCGCCGGGAACGGCGACAGCGAGATGTTGTCGAGCACCCGCAGGGTGAGCCCGCGGAACAGCAGCATGCCGGCCAGGGTCACGATGAACGCCGGTATCCCGGCGTAGGCCACCCAGAAGCCGTGCCAGGCGCCCACCGCGACGCCGACGGCCAGCGCGGCCAGGATGCCCACCCACCACGGTTGCCCCTGCCGGATGACCAACACGGCGGAGACCGCGCCGGTGAGCGCGACCACCGACCCCACCGACAGGTCGATGTGACCACCGATGATCACGATGACCATGCCGATCGCGAGCACCAGGATGTAGGAGTACTGCAGGACGATGTTCGTGATGTTGCCGGGGCTCAACGAGAGACCGTCGGTCAGGATCGCGAAGAGCGCGACGATGACGACGAGGGCGACGTAGATGCCGCTCTGCCGCAGGTTGCTCATCAGCAGCGTCCGCACGTCGCTGGTCCCGGCGTGCAGGGCCGCGGCGGGGGCGCTGTCGCCGGAGGCGGTGTGCCGCGTCGAGGGGCTCTTGGTGCTGGTCATCCGACGGGCTCCTTGTCCTTCGTCATGAGCTCCATGAGGTTCTCCTGTGTCGCCTTGCCGATCGGCACCTCACCCGTGATCCGTCCGGCGGAGAGGGTGTAGATCCGGTCGCACATCCCGAGTAGTTCCGGCAGTTCCGAGGAGATGACGATCACCGCCTTCCCGTCGGCCACGAGCCGGTTGATGATCGTGTAGATCTCGAACTTCGCCCCGACGTCGATGCCGCGGGTCGGCTCGTCCAGGATCAACACGTCCGGATCGGTGAACAGCCACTTCGACAGCACCACCTTCTGCTGGTTGCCGCCGGAGAGCTTGCCGACCACGGCCATCACGCTCGGGGTCTTGATGTTCAGGTCGCGGCGGCTCTGCTCGGCGACCTTGATCTCCTCGTTGCCGTTCACCCAGCCCAACCGCGCGAGCTTGCCGAGGGCGGCGGCGGAGACGTTGCGGCGGATGTCGTCGATGAGGTTGAGGCCGAAGCGTTTGCGGTCCTCGGTGACGTAGGCGATGCCGTTGTCGATCGCCTCGGCCACGGTGCGGGCCTTGACCTCCCGGCCCCGCACGAACAGGCGGCCCCGGATGTCACGCCCGTACGACCGACCGAACACGCTCATCGCCAGTTCGGTGCGTCCCGCCCCCATCAGTCCGGCGACGCCGACCACCTCTCCGGCCCGTACGCGCAGGTTGACGCCCTCGACCACGAGACGGTCCTGGGTGGGGTGCCGCACGCTCCAGTCCTCGATGCGCAGCACCTCCTCCCCCGGCGACGACACCCGGTCGGGGTAGAAGCTCTCCAGGTCGCGGCCGACCATGCCCCGGATGATCCGCTCCTGGGTCACCTCGCCGGAGCGTATGTCGAGCGTCTCCACCGTGCGCCCGTCCCGGATGACGGTGGTGGAGTCGGCGATCGCGGTGATCTCGTTGAGCTTGTGGGAGATCATGATGCAGGTGATGCCGCGCTCCCGCAGCCGGCGCAGCAGGGCCAGCAGGTGCGCCGAGTCGACGTCGTTGAGGGCCGCGGTCGGCTCGTCGAGAATGAGCAGGCGCACCTGCTTGGACAGCGCCTTGGCGATCTCCACCAGTTGCTGCTTGCCGACACCGAGCTGGATGACCGGGGTGACCGGGTTCTCGCGCAGCCCGACGGACTCCAGCAGGGTCGCGGCGTCGGCGTTGGCACGGTTCCAGTCGATCAGCCCGCCGCGCCCGCGCCGCTCGTTGCCGAGGAAGATGTTCTCGGCGATCGACAGGTACGGCACCAGGGCGAGCTCCTGGTGGATAATGACGATGCCGTGGGCCTCGCTGTCCCTGATGCCGCGGAAGTGCACCGGCTTGCCGTCGTAGACAACCTCCCCGTCGTAGGAGCCCGACGGGTAGACACCCGACAGCACCTTCATCAGGGTGGACTTGCCTGCGCCGTTCTCACCGCAGATGGCGTGGATCTCTCCCCGCCGTACCGCGAGGGAGACGTCCTGGAGGGCCGTCACCCCGGGGAACCTCTTCGTGATGCCACGCATCTCGAGGATGGTGTCGTCCATGGTCATCGTCCTGATCGTCGATCTGAGTCGGGTGGCGACAAGGGGTGCGGGCCCGGCGGCCGTGGTCGCCGGGCCCGCACGGGAGGGGTCAGCTCTTGGCCTGGCCCGCGGCGACCTCTTCGGCCGACCAGTAGCCGGAGTCGATCAGGACCGGCTTGATGTCGTCCTTGTAGACCGTCTGGACCGGCAGGAGGTACGACGGGACGACCTTCACCCCGTTGTTGTACGTCTTGACGTCGTTGGCCTGCGGCTGCTTGCCCTGGAGGAACGCCTCGGCCGCGACCGCGGCCTGGTCGGCGAGCAGCCGGGTGTCCTTGAAGATCGTGGAGCTCTGCACGCCGTCGTTGATCAGCTTGACCGAGGCGATCTCCGCGTCCTGGCCGGTGACCACCGGCATCTTCTTGCTGGCGGCGCCGTACCCGGCGTTCTGCAGGGCGGTGATGATGCCGCGCGACAGGCCGTCGTACGGCGACAGGACGCCGTCGACCTTCGCGCCGTTGTTGTAGGTGGAGGTGAGCAGGTCCTCCATGCGCTTCTGCGCGGTCTCCTGCTGCCAGCGCAGGATCGCCGCCTGCTCGATCTTGGTCTGGCCCGACTTGACCACCAGCGACTTGTTGTCGATGTACGGCTTGAGCGTGTCCATCGCGCCGTTGAAGAAGAAGTGGGCGTTGTTGTCGTCCAGCGAGCCGGCGAAGAGCTCGATGTTGAACGGCCCGGTCGCGGTGCCCTTCGACCCGTCCTTGTTCTGCAGGCCGAGGCCGACCAGCAGCGCGGTGGCCTGGGCGATGCCGACCTTGTAGTTGTCGAAGCTGACGTAGAAGTCGACGTTCTTGCTGTCCCGGATCAGCCGGTCGTACGCGATCACCGGGATCTTCGCGTCGGCGGCCGTCTGCAGCTGGCTGGACAGCGCCGTGCCGTCGATCGCCGCGATCACCAGAACGTCCGCGCCCCGGGTGATCATCTGGTCGACCTGCTGGGACTGGGTGGGGATGTCGTCGCCGGCGTACTGCAGGTCGACCTTGTACCCCTTCGACTCGAGCTTCTGCTTCACGGCGTTGCCGTCCGCGATCCACCGCTCCGAGGTCTGCGTCGGCATCGAGACGCCGATCGTCAGCTCGGCCGGGTTCTTGCCACTGGTGTCGCCGCCGCTGCCGGCACCCTCGCCACCACAGGCCGCCAGGGTCAGCGCCAGCGCGGCGCTACCGACAGCGACCAGGAATTTCCTGCTCACAGGATTGCTCCTCTCAGAACACACACCGACGGCCGGACCGCACCGGTAAGACTTCCGGGGTGAGTGTTAGCGCTCACAATAGGCTCGTCAACGCCTGCGTCGAAATCTCTACGTCACGGTCTCGTAACAGGACCCGGGGCAATGGAGGACTGTCACTGGTAGGCGCGCACCCCCGTCGATCAGCCGGGTGGGGCGGCGACGCTGTCCCGGGCGACCAGGACGGGAGCGACGGTCTGGCGCAGCGTGCCGTCGGTCTCGCCCTCGATCTGGGTCAGCAGCAGGTCGAGGCTCGCCCGGGCCACCGCGGCGAAGTCCGGCCGCACCGTGGTCAACGGCGGGATGAAGTACGCGGCCTCCGGCACGTCGTCGAAGCCCACCACGCTGATCTCGGCTGGCACCCGTCGGCCGTACTCGTGCAGGGCGCGCAGCACGCCGAGCGCGAGATGGTCGTTGGCGGTGAACACGGCCGTGACCTCCGGCATCCGCGCCAGCATCTGCCCGCACCGGTACCCCGAGGCCGCGGACCAGTCCGCCGGCACCGGGGTCGGCACCTCCGCCCCCGCCGCCAGCAGCGCCTCCCGCCAACCCTGTATCCGACCGGCGCTGTCGAACCAGTCCGCCGGCCCGGACACGTGCCAGACCGTGCGGTGCCCCGCGTCGAGTAGGTGCCGGGTGGCCTCCCGCGCCCCGGCCGCCTGGTCGACCGTCACCAGCGGGACCGACCCGCCCGGGTCGCCGTCGACGGTGACCAGCGGCACCTCCTTCGGGAGGTGCTCCAGCGCCGCACCGGCCGACTCGACCGGCGCGATCACCACGATGCCGGCGACCCCGTGCATCAGGTGCCGCTCCACCACCGCCGAGATCGACCGATGATCCAGGTCTCGGACGCTGCCCACGCTGACGGCGAACCCGGCCTCGGCGGCGACCTGCTCCAGGGCGGCCAGCAGGGACGCCGGCCCGTAGAGGGTGGTGTTCTGCGCGACCACGCCGATCACCTGCGAGCGGCCGGTGACCAGGGCACGGGCCGCGCGGTTGGGTCGGTAGCCGAGTTCGGCGATGGCGGCCTCGACCCGCAGACGGGTCTGCTCACGGACGTAGGGGTGCCCGTTGAGCACCCGCGACACGGTCTGGTGGGAGACACCGGCGAGACGGGCCACATCGGTCATCGCCGGACCGCGTACCGCCATCTCGCTACCCACCTGCCCGTTGGTCGCCCCGGCCCGTGGCGGACCGGGGCATCCTGATGCCGGTCGTCTCTCCCGGCGCCCGTGGCGGCGCACGTCTCGGGGGCGGAGAGCGCTGGCATGGACACTCTACGCCAACCCGCGGCCAGCAGCGTGGCACCCCGGCCCGGCCGGCCCGGAGCAGGGGCGGGTGGTCGCGCACCCGGCCCGGCGGCAGCCCGACGAAGGTGGTGACCAGCGGTTCTCCCGCGTCGGGCCGGTCCCGCCGCGGTCGCACCGGCGCCACAAGGCAGGCAGGCCCGCACCGGTTTCCCGGCGATCGGGGGCCGCTTTCCCGCGCGCCGACCCACCGTCGGATATATTGACTGGAATCACTCTACTGGAGGTGGTCGTCGTGCGCGTGCGGTCGATGGTGGTGACAGCGGTCGTCACCGGTCTCACGGTCGCCGGTGTCGGAGCCGGCGCGCTGGCCGGGACCGCGCCGGCCGCTGCCCCGGCGGGCGCCGGCACCGCGCTGGCGGTCGGCGACTTCGACCTCACCCGACCGGAGGTCGTCGCCACCGGCCTGACCGTCCCCTGGGGGATGGACTTCCTGCCCGACGGCAGCGCCCTGGTGGCGCTGCGGAACTCCGGCCAGGTCCTCCGGGTACGGCCGGGACAATCCCCGGAGCCGGTGGCCCAGATCTCCGGCGTCGCCGCCGGTGGGGAAGGCGGCCTGCTCGGCCTGGCCGTCTCGCCCACGTACGCCCAGGACGGCTACGTCTACGTGTACCTCACCAGCACCTCGGACAACCGGATCGTCCGGTTCCGGCCCACCGCGCCGCAGACCCAACAGCCGATCCTCACCGGCCTGGCCCGGGCCAGCATCCACAACGGTGGCCGGATCGCCTTCGGTCCGGACGGGATGCTCTACGCGGGAGTCGGCGACGCCGGGCAGACGGCTTCCGCGCAGGATCCGCAGAGCCGCAACGGCAAGATCCTGCGGATGCGGCCGGACGGCTCGGCGCCCCCCGACAACCCCTTCCCCGGCTCCCTGGTCTACAGCCTCGGCCACCGCAACGTGCAGGGCCTGGCCTGGGACGCCCAGGGCCGGCTGCTCGCCACCGAGTTCGGGCAGAACTCGTGGGACGAGGTGAACCTGATCGTCGCCGGCGGCAACTACGGCTGGCCGACGGTCGAGGGCCGGGGCAACGATCCCCGGTTCCGTGACCCGCTGCTCGTCTGGTCGACCGCGCAGGCCTCCCCGAGCGGCGCGGCGGTGGCCGGGAACCGGCTCTTCGTCGCCGCCCTGCGCGGCGCTCGGTTGTGGAACGTGCCCCTCACCGGCACCGGCGTCGGCACCCCGGTCGCCGAACTCGTCGGCACATACGGACGCCTGCGGACCGTCGAGTACGGACCGGACGGCTGGCTCTGGGTCACCACGAGCAACCGCGACGGGCGCGGCTCACCGGCCGCCACCGACGACCGGATCCTGCGCTTCCCGCCGCGCGACACCACGCCACCCACCACCACACCACCCACGACG
>NZ_SMKD01000089.1 GCF_004348595.1 Micromonospora sp. KC723 | reverse complement strand
GGCCTCGTCGGCGGCGGGCGCCTGCTTCGGGGCGGGCGCGGCGGCCTTCTTGGTGGTCTTGGCGGTGGTGGCCCGCGAGGCCGGCGTGGCGGACCGGGCGGCGGCGACCCGGCGGCGGGTGCTGGCCGAGCCGTCCACGACCACGGTCACTCCCGCTTCGGAGAGCGCCCGCAGGATCTTCTTGGCCTGGGCCGGGGTCACCTCAGCGGACTCGACGGTGCGCGCGAGCTGGGCCGACGTCAACTGACCGCCAGCGCTCTGCGCGTGCGCGATCAGAGTGTCGGTGAGCGAGCGAACGTCGGCGCCGGTCTGGCGGGGTTCTGTCACGAATGACCTTCCGGAGGCGAAGAGCGAGCACGGCCGGGTCGTCCGGCGCAGCCTGGGACACCGTGCCGGGCGATGTCGTTGAGAGACCCCCGTGTCCCGGGCCGGCCGTTCGGCGGCGGTCCGTGGCGCGTGGGCAGGGTGAATTGTAACGCCGTCTGCGGCGATCATCCTGCGGCGCACGGCGTACCGGCGGCGGGACCGCCGATTGGGCGCAGTTGTGGACTTTGTAAGGATGATACCCGCGCGTGCGGCGGGACGTCCCGATCGCGCGGGAAGGGGACGAATCATGACACGTTCGGCACCGGCGTCGACGGAACTGCTCGCGATCGCGGTCGACGTCGCCCGGGAGGCGGCGGACACGGCGTACCGGATGCGCGCGGAGGGGGTCTCGGTCGCCGCGACCAAGACCACCGTCACCGACGTCGTCACCGCCGCCGACCGGGCGGTCGAGCGTCAGGTCCTCGACACCCTGGCCAAGCTGCGCCCGGACGACGCGGTGCTGGGCGAGGAGTACGGCGCGGGGGAGGGCGCGGGCTCCGGCGTGCGCTGGATCGTCGACCCCATCGACGGCACCGTCAACTACCTCTACGGCATCCCGTACTGCGCGGTCTCCCTGGCCGCCGAGGTCGACGGCGACATGGTCGCCGGAGTGGTCCGCAACCTCTACACCGGTGAGGAGTGGACCGCCACCGCCGGCGGCGGGGCCTGGCGGGACGGGCGGCGGCTGCGCTGCTCCACCGAGACCGACCTGGGCCAGACTCTGGTCGCGACCGGATTCGGCTACGACGCGGCCCGGCGGGCGCACCAGGCCCGGGTGGTCGCCGAGTTGATCCCACAGGTGCGCGACATCCGGCGGCAGGGCGCCGCCTCGCTGGACCTCTGCCTGGCCGCCGAGGGCCGCGTCGACGCGTACTACGAGAAGGGCCTGGCCGCCTGGGACCTGGCGGCGGGCGGGCTGGTCGCGGCCGAGGCGGGGCTGCGGGTCGGCGGCCTGGAAGGCAGGCCGGCCGGGCCGGACCTGGTGATCGCCGCGCCACCGGCGCTGTTCGCGCCCCTGCACGACCGGCTCGCCGCCCTGGACGCCTCCGGCGGCCCCTGACCGGCTCGACCCCGCGGGGAGCCGAGCGGCGGGTGTCCCGGGCCGGGACACCCGCCGCCACCGCGCCGCGAGCCCGGTTACCTCCCGACCGGCATCGGGCAGGTGCCGTCCGGCGCGGTCGGCGAGCCCAGGTCGCCGAGGGACTGGTTGACCTCGGTGGTGGTGGCCAGTTGCTGGAAGCCGCTGCCGAGCACCACGTCGACCGTGTCGTCCTGGCGCTTGACGTCGAACTGCGTCTTGGCCTCGTTGAGGAAGTACGCCCGCAGCAGGTGCGCCGAGCCCACGCCCTTCGGGCCGTACCGCAGCACCGCCACGTCGTCGATCTGCTTCTTCTCGTCGTCGGCCTTCTTCACCTGGAACTGGCGGTTGCGGAACTCGTCGGCGACCTCACGGGCCAGGCCGGGCCGGTCCGTGCCGTTGAGCACGTTGAGCTTCACGTCCTTGCGCTCGCGCAGGGCCACGTCGGCCAGCGGCCAGCCCTCGGGGCAGCCGCCGTTGGCGCCCGCCCCGCTCTGGCTGTCCTTCACGATCGCGACCACCACGAAGACCAGGGCGACGACCGCCAGCAGACCGACGACAACGAGTGCTCGCACTCGCGCAAAGCTCATCTGGGCGCTCCCCGGACAGTGGTGGGTGGCGGCAGCCGTCGGTCGGATCCCGCCGGCCGTCGGGTACGCCGCTGAGGTTAACGGGTGTCCGACCGTCGCGTGGAAACAGTCCGACATGCCGGCGCGCCACCCGGGAAGCGGGTACTACTACCCCTATCTTCGTGTCGCCTGAGTCACATTGGGAACAACTCAGGGCGCTGGGGCGTACATCTCAGCCGCGAGGGCGGTATACATGCCTCGCCCGGAGGGGGGTAAGGTTCCGCGCTCGCCGGGGAGTCCCCTGGCGGCACCGGTCCGAACGGCCGTCGGGTCGGGTGACCGACACATTGGTGGCCGGCCAGTGGGAACCGAAACAACGTCGCCCGGCGTTACCACCGGCAGCGACAATATCGATATGGGAGAGTGAACCGATGGCCACCGACTACGACGCCCCGCGTCGCGACGAGGTCGACCTCGGCGAGGACAGCCTGGAAGAGCTCAAGGCCCGGCGGGTCGACTCACAGTCGGGTGCCGTGGACGTCGACGAGGCCGAGGTGGCCGAGAGCTTCGAGCTGCCCGGTGCCGACCTGGCCGACGAGGAGCTGACCGTCAAGGTCCTTCCGATGCAGCAGGACGAGTTCCGTTGCGGCCGCTGCTTCCTGGTCCACCACCGCAGCCAGCTCGCCGTCGAGCGCAACGGCGACCTGATCTGCCGCGAGTGCGTCTGACCCAGACCCGGGCGGCGGCCTCCTCGACGGGGGCCGCCGCTGTCGACCTGCCGTGCGGGCGCGGCGGGAAGCTGCTTGACTCGTGGGTGGGCGGTCGGCACGCCGACGCAACCTCGGGAGGTCGGGCGGATGAGTGGACGGACGGGCCGGTTCGACGCGGACGGTCCTCGTGACGGCACGCAGCCGGACGGCACGGCCGGCATGACGCCGGCCGTTCCCCGGCCGGCGGCCGGAGCCGACCGGCAGGGCGACGGGGCGACGCCCGTCGAGACAGGTCGGGCCGATGACGAGTTGGGTGCGACGGTCGCGGCGCTGACCGCCGACGACATCGAGCCCGCGCGTCGGCGTCAACTGCTCACCCGGCTGGTGCGTCAGGCCCGCTCGCGTGGGCTGGCCGACCTGTTCAAGCCGAAGGCCGCGCTGCGCTGGATGACCGACACGGTCGCCGACATCGCGCCGCACGTGCCGGTCCGGGACCTGGCCACCCTGCGCCGGCACTTCCCCGGCCTGGACGACGAGGCGCTCGCGGAGCGGCTGGTCCGCAACGCGAGCCGGGCCACCGCCGGGGTGGGCGCGGCCGGCGGCGGGGTGGCCGCCGTCGAGTGGGCCGTCACCCCCGCCCTGCTCTCCGCGCCCGTACTGCTGGCCGCCGAGACCGTCGCCGTCGTGGCGGTCGAACTGAAGCTGATCGGCGAGCTGCACGAGGTGTACGGCGTGCCGCTGCCCACCGGCGGCACCCAGCGGACCGTCGCCCTGGTGCAGTCGTGGGCGAGCCAGCGGGGCGTCAACCCGATGATGCCCGGGGTGGGCGTCGGCGCGGTGCTGGGCACCGCGGCCCGCAAGGAACTGCGGGACACCCTGCTCAAGCGGTTCGGCCGCAACCTCACCACGCTCGGCCCGTTCCTCACCGGCGCGGCGGTCGCCAGCTACCTCAACCGCCGGGCCACCCGGGCCCTGGCCGACCAGCTCCGACGGGACCTGCGCCGGCAGCGCACGGCGCTGGGCGGCGGGCGCCCCGCCCTGCCCTGACGCTCAGCCGGCGTCGCGGGCGGCCAGGACCGCGCCGGCCAGCTCGGCCGGATGCCGGCTGCTCACCACCCAGAACGGGGTCGGGTCGGCCGGGTCGTCCAGGACCACCTGCACCGCGCCGGCGATCCAGGGGCGCTGCACCACGAACGCGAGCGGGTCGGCGCCGACGCCGAGCACCTCCCGCCGTCCGGCCGCGTCCAGCGGGATCGCGTCGGCCACGTACCGCACCGGCAGGTGGGCGTCGTCGACCCAGAGTTGTCCGTCGCGCACCTCCACCCGTACCCGGCCCCACCACCACAGCCCCACCGCGGTGGCCGGCGGCAGCACCACGAACGGCAGCCACGACCGGAGCCCGGACGCTCCCATCCACACCTCGACCGCGAGCAGCGTGGCCAGCGACAGACCGGCCAGCCAGAACCACCAGGGCAGCCCGAGTCGCTCGCGGTAGGGCCCGGCCGCGGCGGTGCGCGATGCCGGCGACGACGGGGAGGACGACACACTCACTCCTGGAAGGGTACGGCGCGCGGCGGGCCGTCGACCCGGCAGGATGGCAGGGTCACCCCGTGAATCGGACGGAAGAGGGAGACCGTGACCCACGTCGTACCCGTGCCCGTACGGCAACTCGATCCGCAGCTGCCGCTGCCCGCGTACGCGCACCCCGGCGACGCCGGCGCCGACCTGGTGGCCGCCGCGGACGTCGAACTTCCCCCCGGTGGACGGGCCCTGGTCCCCACCGGGGTGGCGCTGGCGCTGCCCGAGGGGTACGTGGGCCTGGTCCACCCCCGCTCGGGACTGGCCGCCAGACTCGGTGTGACGGTGCTCAACGCGCCCGGTACGGTCGACGCCGGCTACCGGGGTGAGATCCTCGTCAACCTGATCAACCATGATCGGGACACACCGGCGAAGATCTCCCGTGGCGATCGCATCGCGCAGCTCGTTGTGCAGCGGGTGGAGCGGGCGGATTTCCAGCCGGTGACCGAGCTGCCCGGGTCCCGGCGCGGGACCGGCGGACACGGGTCGACCGGAGGACACGCCGGGCTGGTGCCGCCCCCCGGCGGCCCGACCGGACGATCCGCGGTTGCCGACCGGGCAGGCGGACAGACGGAAGAGGTGGCAGGGTGAGTGCGAACAGCGGAGGGTGGGCGAAGTGATCTTCAGCCGGAAGCGGGCCGGTGACGGGCGGCACGCCCGTGACGAGCGGGCCGCCGGGGTCCTCGACTCGTACGACGCCGAGGCGGCGGCGGCCTCGTCGCGCGGTCCCCACGACATCTCCGAGGCGCCCGACGGCGTGCAGCGGCTCGACCTGGGCAGCCTGCACATCCCGGCGGTGCCGGGTGTCGAGGTCCGGGTCCAGGCCGACCCGCAGGGGGTGATCCAGCAGGTCGTGCTGGTGCACGAGGAGAACGCGCTCCAGCTCGGTGTCTTCGCCGCGCCGAAGACCGAGGGCATCTGGGACGAGGTGCGCGAGGAGATCCGCCAGTCCCTGTTCGCCGACGGCGCCGCCGTCCAGGAGGTGCCGGGCGAGTACGGCATCGAGCTGCGGGCCCGGGTCCGTACCCCGGACGGCCTGACCGACCTGCGGTTCGTGGGCGTGGACGGGCCCCGCTGGATGGTCCGCGGCGTCTACCAGGGCGCCGCCGCCTCCGACCCGGCCGCCGCCGGGCCGCTCGCGGCCTGCCTCGAGGGTCTCGTGGTCGACCGTGGGCAGGAGGCGAAGCCGGTCCGGGAGCCGCTGCCGCTGCGGCTGCCCCGCGAGGTCGCCGACCAGGCGTCCGCCGCCGAGGGCGACACGGAGGAATCCGTTCCGCGCGAGGCCTGACGGGCGGCACCGCACGATCGTCAACGGGTTCGGCGCCGTTCTCCGGCGGCGTCGGGCCCGTCGTCGTCGGCTCGGGGAGACGGCGGGCCGCTTCTGGGGGGAGCGGCGTACGCTGGCGGGACGGTTCCGGTGTTCGGGGCCCGACCGACGCCGGCGTGGTCCGGTCAGCGTGGAGAGGGTGGCGCGGAGGTCATGTCGACCGACGAGAGTCGGGGTTCGCTGCGGCGCATCCTGCGACGGTTCACCGCGAGCGAGGCCGAGATCGAGGCGCAGGAGCTCCGGCGCGAGAGCGCCGAGTCCGGCGGCACGCCGGCGCGGCAGTGCTGCCGGGGCGAGGTGGTGTCGGTCACCGGGCGGCTGCGTACCGTCGTCTACACCCCCCGGACGAACCTGCCGACGCTGGAGGCGGACCTCTACGACGGCAGCGACGTGGTGACGCTGGTCTGGCTGGGTCGGCGGCACATCGCCGGCATCGAGCCGGGCCGGCACCTGACCGCCCGGGGCCGGGTGGCCGTCCGCGACGACCGCAAGGTCATCTACAACCCGTACTACGAGCTGGAGTCGCCGAAGTGACGACCGGACAACCCCCGGCCGCCGAGCCGCGTACCGCCGCAGTGGACGACGAGAAGCTGCCCAGCATCGCCGAACAGATGGCCGACCAGCTCGGTGGCTGGCGGGGGCTGGTGGAGTCCAGCGTCCCCGTGGTCGTCTTCGTGGTGGCCAACATCGTCGGTGAGCTGCGTCCCGCCGTGATCGCCTCGGTGGGTGTCGCGCTGCTGATCGCCGTGGTCCGGCTGGCCCAGCGGCGTCCGGTCCGGCACGCGGTCAACGGGCTGTTCGGCATCGGCGTCGGCGCCGCCATCGCCTGGCGTACCGGCGACGAGCGGGACTTCTACCTCCCCGGCATCCTCTACGGCATCGCCTACGGGGTGGCCCTGCTGGTCTCGGCGGTGATCCGGCAGCCGATCGTCGGCTGGATCTGGTCGGTGCTGGTCGCCAAGGGGCGCTCCGAGTGGCGCGACGACCCGCGCCTGGTGCGTACCTTCACCCGGCTCACCGTGCTGTGGGGCGTGGTGTGGTTGGCGAAGGTCGGCGTGCAGGCCGGCCTGTACCTGGCCCACCAGGACACCGCGCTGGGGGTGGCTCGGCTGGCGCTGGGCTACCCGCCGTACGCGCTGCTGCTGCTGATCACGGTCTGGGTGGTCCGCCGGGTGACCCGGCAGACCGTGGCGCAGCCGCTGCCCGGAGCCTGACCGGCCCGCCGGGGCCCGGCGTCGCCGCGGTGCGGCTCAGCCGTTGCCGCGGGTCCGTTCGACGCTGTCCGGCCCGAGGATGACGGCGCGGACCTCGTCCTCGACATCGGCGGTGCACACGAAGACCAGCTCGTCGCCGGCCTCGATAGGGTCGTCGGGGCTCGGCACCAGCACCCGCTTGCCGCGCACGATCGCCACCAGGGCGGCGTCGCGGGGGATCGGCACCGCGTGGATCGGCTGGCCGACGTACGGCGCGGTCGGCGGCAGGGTGATCTCGACCAGGTTCGCCTCGCCCTGCCGGAAGGTCATCAACCGGACCAGGTCGCCGACGGTGACCGCCTCCTCGACCAGGGCGGCCATCACCCGTGGCTTACTGACCGCCACGTCGACGCCCCACTGCTCGGTGAAGAGCCACTCGTTCTCGGCCCGGTTCACCCGGGCCACCACCCGGGGCACCGCGAACTCGGTCTTGGCCAGCAGCGAGACCACCAGGTTGACCTTGTCGTCGCCGGTCGCCGCGACCACCACGTCGCAGCCGGCGATGTTGGCCTCTTCCAGGCTGGCCAGCTCGCAGGCGTCGGCCAGCACCCAGTCGGCGGCCGGCACCCGGTCCGGGCGGAGCATCCGGGGCTGGCGCTCGATCAGCATCACCTGGTGGCCGTTGTCGATCAGCTCCTGCGCGATCGAGCGGCCCACGTTCCCGGCGCCGGCGATGGCGATCCGCATGGCTCAGTGCCCTCCTTCGGGCGGCGCCGCGGCCACGGCGGTGACCGAGGCGGCGATGTCGTCGGTGACCAGCAGGTAGAGCTGGTCACCCTCCTGCACCACCGTGGACGCGGTGGGGAGCGTGCCGATACCGAACCGGGTGAGGTACGCCACCCGGGCCCCGGCCGCCTCCTCCAGCTGGCTCAGCGGCCGGCCCACCCAGTCCCGGTGCACCGGGATCTCCATGATCGAGACGGTGCTGGTCGGGTCGCGGAAGATCTCCACGTGCCCCTCCGGCACCAGCTGCCGCAGGATCCGGTCCGCCGTCCAGCGGACGGTCGCCACGGTGGGGATGCCCAGCCGCTCGTACACCTGGGCCCGACGCTGATCGTAGATGCGCGCCGCGACCCGGGAGACGCCGAACGTCTCGCGGGCCAACCGGGCGGAGATGATGTTGGAGTTGTCGCCGCTGGAGACCGCGGCGAAGGCGTCGGCCCGCTCGATGCCCGCCTGGCGCAGCACGTCGCCGTCGAATCCGGCCCCGGTCACGGTGATGCCGGCGAAGTCGGGGCCGAGCCGCCGGAAGGCGTCGGCGTCCTGGTCGATCACCGCCACCGAGTGGCCCCGGGACTCCAGGCTGTGGGCGAGGGTCGAACCGACCCGGCCGCAGCCCATGATCACGACATGCACGTGTCCCTCCCAAAATGCGTCCCCGTCGACGGTGGCGGCGCCGACAATCGAGCCTGCCACGTCCGACACGACGGCGGGGGACCGAACCGTACCGCGCCGGCTCGCCCGCTGTGCTCAGGCACCCCCGACGGCCAGCCCAGGGTGGTCGTACCCTTAGCGCTTGTGGCCAGTCCCACCTCGCTGCTGAAGCGGCTTCTCGTCGGTCGACCGTTCCGGTCCGACCGGCTCCAGCACACCCTCCTACCCAAACGCATCGCGTTGCCGGTCTTCGCCTCCGACGCGCTCTCCAGCGTCGCGTACGCCCCGGACGAGATCCTGCTGACGCTCTCCATCGCGGGCGCGTCGGCGTACTTCTTCTCACCCTGGATCGCACTCGCGGTCGTGGTGGTGATGCTGACCGTGGTGGCCAGCTACCGGCAGAACGTGCACGCGTACCCCTCGGGCGGCGGCGACTACGAGGTGGCGACGGTCAACCTCGGTCCCCGCGCCGGTCTGGCGGTGGCCAGCGCCCTGCTGGTCGACTACGTGCTCACGGTCGCGGTCTCGGTCTCCTCCGGGGTGGCGAACCTCGGCTCGGTGGTGCCCTTCGTCGCCACCCACAAGGTGCTCATCGCGGTCAGCGCGGTGGTGCTGCTGACCGCCATGAACCTGCGCGGCCTGCGCGAGTCGGGGCGGGCCTTCGCCATCCCGACCTACGGCTTCATCATCGTGATGGTCGGCATGGTCGCCACCGGTCTGATCCGGGTCCTCGTGTTCGGCGAGGAGCTTCGGGCCCCCAGCGCCGGGCTGGAGATCCAGGCCGAGCACAGCGTGACCGGCTTCGCCCTGGTCTTCCTGCTGCTGCGCACCTTCTCCTCCGGCTGCGCCGCGCTCACCGGCGTGGAGGCCATCTCCAACGGCGTGCCGGCCTTCAAGGCCCCCAAGAGCCGCAACGCCGCGACCACCCTGCTGCTGCTCGGCACCATCTCGGTGACCATGCTGGTCGGCATCATCTGGCTGTCCCGGCTGACCGGTCTGCAGTTCGTCGAGGACCCGGAGCTGCAGATCATCTCCGGCCCCGAGGGGTACGTGCAGAAGACCGTCACCGCCCAGCTCGGCGAGACCGTCTTCGGTGCCGGCTCGGTGCTGCTCTTCGTGGTCGCCGCGATGACCGCCCTGATCCTCTTCCTGGCCGCGAACACGGCCTTCAACGGGTTCCCGGTGCTCGGCTCGATCCTGGCGCAGGACCGTTACCTGCCCCGCCAGCTGCACACCCGGGGCGACCGGCTGGCCTTCTCCAACGGCATCGTCTTCCTCGCCGTCTTCGCGATCGTGCTGATCGTCGGCTTCCAGGCCGAGGTCACCAAGCTCATCCAGCTCTACATCGTCGGGGTGTTCGTCTCCTTCACGCTCTCCCAGGCCGGCATGATCCGGCACTGGAACCGGCACCTGAGCCGCGAGCGGGATCCCGAGGCACGCCGACGGATGATCCGTTCCCGGGCGATCAACACGTTCGGCATGGCGATGACCGGGATCGTGCTGGTCATCGTGCTGGCCACCAAGTTCCTGCTGGGTGCCTGGATCGCCATCGCCGCGATGGCGCTGATCTACGTGCTGATGCTCGCCATCCGGCGGCACTACGACCGGGTCGCCGAGGAACTGGAACCGACCGAGGTCCGGGGCGTGCTGCCCGCCCGCAACCACGCCATCGTGCTGGTCAGCAAGCTGCACCAGCCGACCCTACGGGCCATCGCGTACGCCCGGGCCACCCGGCCGGACACCCTCACCGCGGTCACCGTCAACGTGGACGAGAAGGACACCCGCCAGCTCCAGCAGGAGTGGGAGCGGCGGGAACTGCCCGTCCCGCTCACCGTGATCGACTCCCCGTACCGGGAGATCACCCGGCCGATCCTGAACTTCGTCGCCAACACCCGCCGGGAGTCGCCCCGCGACGTGGTCACGGTCTTCATCCCCGAGTACGTCGTGGGCCGCTGGTGGGAGAACCTGCTGCACAACCAGAGCGCGCTGCGGCTCAAGGGGCGGCTGCTCTTCGAGCCGGGCGTGATGGTGACCAGCGTGCCGTGGCAGCTCGCCTCCACCGCCAGCAAGAACCTGGACCGTCTCGACGAGAACCTGACCCGGACCCCGGCCCGGGGTCCCCGGGTGGCGCCGCGCAGCACCCTGCCGCCGAGCGTCCCGCCGGTGACCTCCGCCCCGCCCGGCAAGGTCGGTCCGAGCGACGGAGGCCGCCCGTGACCGCCCGACACGCGCGGCGGGCCCCGAGGCCGGGTCCGGCCGGCGAGGGGCGGGGCGGGCTGGAGGAGGCCGAGCGGGTCGAGTTGACCGTCGACGCGGTCGCCCCGGGTGGGCACTGCGTGGCCCGGGTCGACGGGCAGGTCGTCTTCGTCCGGCACGCGCTGCCCGGCGAGCGGGTGGTCGTCGAGGTGACCGAACTGCACAAGGGGTTCGCCCGCGCCGAGGCCGTCGAGATCCTGGAACCCTCCCCGGACCGGGTCGAGGCGCCCTGCCCGTACGCGAAACCGGGCCGTTGCGGCGGCTGCGACCTGCAACACGTCACACCCGCCGCCCAGCTGCGCTGGAAGACGGAGGTGGTCCGCGAGCAGCTCATCCGCCTCGGCGGGCTCACCGGCGGGCAGGTCGACGCGCTCGGCGTCACCGTCGCGGCGCTGCCCGGCGGTCCGCTCGGCTGGCGTTCCCGGGTCCGGTACGCGGTCGACGCCGCAGGCCGCGCCGGGCTGCTCAAGCACCGCTCGCACGAGGTGGTGCCGATCGACCGCTGCCTGATCGCCCACCCGGCGATCCAGGAGCTGCCGGTGCTCACCCCGTCCGGCGCGCGTTGGCCGGACGCCGAGGCGGTCGAGACGGTCGCCTCCACCGGTGGCGACGTCAGCGTCGCCACGGTCACCGGGGGGACCGCCACGCCGGTGAGCGGGCCCCACCGGGTTCGCGAGCGCGCCGCCGGCCGGGAGTGGGTGCTGCCCACGCCGGCGTTCTGGCAGGTCCATCCGGCGGCGGCCGACACCCTGGTCGGCGCGGTGCTGGAGCTGGTCGACCCGCGGCCGGGGGAGAACGCCTGGGACCTCTACGGTGGCGCCGGGCTGTTCGCGGCGGCCCTGGCCGGCCGCGTCGGCGACGCCGGCCGGGTCACCCTGGTCGAGGCGGCCGGGGACGGGGTCGCCGCGGCCCGGGAGAACCTGCGTGACCTGCCACGGGTGGAGGTGGTGGCGGCCCGGGTGGAGACGGCGCTGGCGCGCCGCCGGATCACCGGCCCGGTCGACCTGGTGGTGCTCGACCCGCCACGCTCCGGCGCGGGCGCGGCGGTGGTGGGTGCCGTGGTGGGCGCGGGGCCGCGGGCGGTCGCGTACGTCGCCTGCGACCCGGCGGCCTTCGCCCGGGACGTGCGTGCCTTCGCCGGGGCCGGCTGGCGGCTCTCCGCCCTGCGCGGGTACGACCTGTTCCCGATGACCCAGCACGTCGAACTGGTCGGGCTGTTCCTGCCGGCCGCTGGTGGTGATCCACGGCCGGGCTGCGGAGTGTCGCGTGGCCGATAGACTCTCCGGTCATGAGTGTTGAAGAGGGCACGGCCAACCATGGTCGGCTGCTGAGCGCGGTGCGCGGGCCGCAGGACGTGAAGCGGATGACCGCCGAGCAGCTGGACATCCTCGCCGCCGAGATCCGTGACTTCCTGATCGCCAAGGTGTCCCGTACCGGTGGGCACGTCGGCCCCAACCTGGGTGTGGTGGAGCTCACCCTGGCCATGCACCGGGTCTTCGACTCTCCCCGGGACCGGCTGCTGTTCGACACCGGCCACCAGGCGTACGTGCACAAGATCCTCACCGGCCGGCAGGAGGGCTTCGACCGGCTCCGCCAGCGCGGCGGCCTCTCCGGGTACCCGAGCCAGGCCGAGAGCGAGCACGACCTGATCGAGAACTCGCACGCCTCCACCGCGCTGTCGTACGCCGACGGGCTGGCGAAGGCGTACGCGCTGCGCGGCGAGCAGCGCAGCGTGGTCGCCGTGGTCGGTGACGGCGCGTTGACCGGCGGCATGTGCTGGGAGGCGTTGAACAACATCGCCACCGCCGGAAACCCCCTCGTGATCGTCGTCAACGACAACGGCCGGTCCTACTCGCCGACCATCGGCGGACTCGCCGACCACCTCTCCTCGCTGCGGCTCAACCCGGGCTACGAGAAGGTCCTGGACACGGTCAAGGACGCCCTCGGCAACACGCCGCTGGTCGGCAAGCCGATGTACGAGGTGCTGCACGCGGTCAAGAAGGGCATCAAGGACGCGGTCGCCCCGCAGGCGATGTTCGAGGACCTGGGCATCAAGTACGTCGGCCCGGTCGACGGGCACGACATCGCCGCCGTCGAGTCGTCGCTGCGCGCGGCGAAGAACTTCGGCGGCCCGGTGATCGTGCACGCGGTCACCCGCAAGGGCTACGGCTACCGCCCCGCCGAGGAGGACGAGGCGGACTGCCTGCACGGCCCCGGCGGCGCCTTCGACGTCGAGACCGGCAAGCTGGTCGCCGCCCCGTCGGTGAAGTGGACCCACGTCTTCGCCGACGAGCTGGTCGCGATCGCCGACGAGCGGCCCGACGTGGTCGGCATCACCGCCGCGATGGCCGAGCCCACCGGCATCGCCGCCCTCGCCCGCAGGCATCCCGAGCGGGTGTACGACGTCGGCATCGCCGAGCAGCACGCGGCCACCTCGGCGGCCGGCCTGGCGATGGGCGGGCTGCACCCGGTGGTGGCGGTGTACGCGACCTTCCTCAACCGGGCCTTCGACCAGGTCCTGCTGGACGTGGCGATGCACCGGCTGCCGGTGACCTTCGTGCTGGACCGGGCCGGCATCACCGGCCCGGACGGGCCGAGCCACTACGGCATCTGGGACATGTCGGTCTTCGGTGTGGTGCCCGGCCTGCGGATCGCCGCGCCCCGGGACGCCGCCACCCTGCGCGAGGAGCTGCGCGAGGCGGTCGCGGTCGACGACGGCCCGACCATCGTCCGCTTCCCGACCGGCGCCGTCGCGGCCGACCTGCCGGCCGTGCGCCGGGTCGGCACGGTCGACGTGCTGGCCGAGTCGGCCCGTACCGACGTGCTGCTGGTCGCGGTCGGCTCCTTCGGGCACCTCGGCATGGAGGTCGCCGCCCGCCTCGCGGAGCAGGGCTACGGGGTGACCGTGGTCGACCCGCGCTGGGTTCGTCCGGTCCCGGCGGAGCTGGTCGAGCTGGCCGCCGCCCACCGGCTGGTGGTCACCGTCGAGGACGGCGTCCGGGTCGGCGGTGTCGGCGACGCCCTCGCCCAGGCGCTGCGGGACGCCGACGTCCGGGTGCCGCTGCGGGACCTCGGCGTGCCGGCCGACTGGCACCCGCACGGCACCCGCGCGCAGATCCTGGCCGACCTGCGCCTCACCGCGCAGGACGTGGCCCGGGACGTCACCGGCTGGATCTCCGGCCTGGACACCGCGCCCGTCGAGCCGGTCCGCCTCGCGGCCCGCGGCGCCAGCCCCAACTGACCGCACGCCCGACGGGCGGTCCCGGTATGCCCGGGGCCGCCCGTCGTCGTGTCCGCCGGGTCCGCCCCCGGAGCGGCGGGTCGTCGTCCCCCGCCCGAGCCCTGGGGTGGTCCGAGGTGACTACAGAACCTGAGTACAGATGTGAGTCACCACCGGTGCGGTGCGGTGGGTGTGGTCAGGTGTGGTGGGTGCGGTCGCCGCCTGAGTCGTCTATGTACTCAAGTCCGTCAGGCCCGGGAGAGCACCTGCCCACCTCGGACGCCGAGACCAGCGGCGGCCGGGTGAACGAGGGGCGGATCAGCGGCCGCCGACGGAGCGGTAGTGGGTCTTCTCGGCGGTGGCCAGGCTGAACGTCTGCTTCGCGGTGGGCATCGGCACCACCACCAGGCCGGGGCGGTCCACCAGGCGAGGTGTGCCGGGCGGCACCGACAGGGAGGAGTCCCGGCTGCCCCGCCAGGTGAGCACCACCAGCGGCTGCCCCGGCACCGGCAGCGGGTACGCCTGCAACGGGTTGGACCGGTCGGCGGGGGAGACCACCGGGGTGCCGTTCCCGGCCGGGCGGTAGACCACCGCCGTCATCGTGCCGGCGTCGGTCTCCCAGGTCAGCTGCTCCAGGTCACCGGGGTCGTCGCCGCCGCCGAGCGCCATCTCGCCGATGCCCCGCACGGCCAGCTTCTCCATCGGCCACGACTCGGGCACCGACGCCGGGGCGTCCCGGTCGCCGATGCGGCGCGGGATGCTGCCGAACGGCCCCTGCTCGCCGGCGAGGACGCAGGTGTCCAACCCGTCCAGCGCGCGCCGGCCCGAACCGGTCTCGTCCCGGACCAGCGGGTGACGCGGGTCGATGGTCGCGGTGCCCAGGTCGAGCAACCGGTCGGCGGCCCGGCCGCGGGGCAGCGACTCGGTGGGCCGCAACGTCGCGGTCACCGGCACGGCCGCGCAGTCGGGCACGGCGACCCGTCCGGTCAGACCGTCGGTGATCCGCAGGGCGCGACCGTCCGGGCCGAGCAGCCGTTCCACCCGGTTGGAGACCAGGTACCGCCGGCCGTCGGACAGCTGTACCGGCAGCACGTCGGCGTAGACGAGGTAGCCGCGGTCGGTGTACTCGGTGGCCCGGTCGACGGCGTACCGGCCGCCGGCGCCGGTGAGCTGGAGCAGCCAGGACGCCGCCTCGCCGGGCACGTCGGCGGCGACCAGCGCCAGCGGCCTCCCGTCGACCTCGCCGGACCAGAGGATGCCGGAGGAGGGCAGGTGGGCCCGGTCGTCGATCGGGGACCGCCAGGCGCTGACCGCCTCGGTCACCGCCGCGGTGGCGGCGGCGTCACGGGCCAGTGAGCCGCGGGGCGGCCAGACCGGCAGTGTGCCGTCCAGACTGTCGTAGCCGATCCGCAGCTGGCGGGCCTGGCGCTCGGCGACCGGACCGCACGCGGCCAGCGCCAGCACCAGGGCCAGCAGCGCGGTGACCGTCGTGCCGCGGCGGCGGACTGAAGCCACCTGTACGCCCCCGATCGCCTCGCCGTCGTTGTCGGAAGCCACATGGTACGCAACGGCCTCGGCGCGGAACGCGCCCGCCCGGCGCTGCTCCGGGCCGATGCCGGATGGCCACAAGGGACACCGGCGTGGATTTCGACTGATTTATCGGCTCCGGTAGACTCCGCCGACTGTGACGTCTGTCGAGCCCCGTGCCGCCTCCGCACCGGACCCCGACGGCCCCACCGGCTTCGGCCGTGGCGCCACGGCCACCGCGACAGCGCCCCCACCAGCGGCGCCCGAGCTCGACACCGCCCCCGTCGACGGCCGGACCAGCACCGTCGCCCCGGCCGCCGGCGTGCCGGCGGCCCGGCCGTCCCGGCGCTGGCGGTGGACGGCCCGACGCAAGGACCTCGCCGTCTACGGCACCTTCCTGGCCGTCGCGCTCTGGGTGACCAGCCAGATCTGGGTCGACCCGGCCGGCCGGGTGGCGTCCCTCTACAGCAGCGACCCGGCCCAGGTGCAGTTCTTCATGGCCCACTCGGTGCGGGTGGTGCTGCACGGCGAGTTCCCGTTCTACACCGACCAGTTCAACTACCCCGACGGCGTCAACCTGATGGCCAACACCGCCGTGCTGGCGCTGGGCATCCCGATGGTGCCGATCACCCTGCTGTTCGGGCCGGCCGTGTCGTTCGTGGTGCTGGTCACCGTGGCGCTCGCCGGCACCGCGTCGGCCTGGTACCACGTCTTCTCGCGGCACCTCGTCCGCCGCCGGCTGGCCGCCGCCGTGGGCGGCTGGTTCTGCGGCTTCTCACCGGCGATGCTGTCGCACGCCAGCTGGCACCCGAACATCATCTCCCAGTGGCTGCTGCCGTTCATCGTCTGGCGGGTGATGGTGCTGACCCGGTCGACCCGCCCGGTACGCGACGGCGCGCTGCTCGCCCTGCTCGTCACCGTGCAGGCGTTCATCAACGAGGAGATCCTGCTCTTCACCGCGCTGGCCTGCGGCGTCTTCCTCACCGCGATGGTGGCGCAGCGCCCGGCGCTGTGGTCGGCGGCGTGGCGTCCGCTGGCCAAGGGGCTGCCGGTCTGCACGGTGGTGGCGGGTTCCCTGCTGGCGTACCCGCTGTACATCCAGTTCGCCGGCCCGATGGCGTACCACGGGCTCAGCGACACGGTCCGCGACTACGGCAACGACATCGCCGCGTTCTTCGCGCCCGGCTCGCCGACCTTCGGCGGCCACGAGCGAGCCAACGTGAACCTGGCCCCGAACTACTCGGAGGAGAACGCCTTCTTCGGCTGGAGCCTGTCACTGATCGCCGTGGGCATCGTGGTCTGGCTGCGCCGTGAGGTGCTGGTACGGGCGCTCGCCGTCACCGGGTTCTTCTTCGCCGTGCTCTCCCTCGGCGAGCGGGTGTCCTGGTGGGACCGGGAACTCTTCACCGGCCCGTGGGAACTGCTGGTCCGGCTGCCGCTGCTCGACGCGGTGGTGCCGACCCGGTTCGGGTTGATCACCAGCGTGGTGATCGGGATGCTGCTGGCGCTGGCCGTGCAGCGGGCCTGGACGCTGCGAGGCCCCGAGTGGCGGCACGCGAAGACCGTCACGGTGGGCGCGCTGATCCTCGCGCTGCTGCCGATCGTGCCGATGCCGCTGAAGGTGACCTCCCGCCCACCGGTGCCGGACTTCATCACCTCCGGCCGCTGGCGGGAGTACGTCGCCGCCGACCAGACGCTGGTCCCGGTGCCGGTGCCGAGCATGGGCAACACCTACGGCATGCGCTGGGCCGCCTCCACCAACCTCGACTTCAAGATCCCCGGGGGTTACTTCCTCGCCCCCCGCAACGGCAACACCGGCGATCCGGGACGCTTCGGCGGCCGGCCCAGCGGCATCGGGGAGCTGCTGGACGAGGTGACCGCCACCGGCCGTGCCCCCAAGCTCGACGACCGGCAGCGCCGGCGCAGCCTGGACGAGCTGCGCCACTGGAACGCGGCCGTGCTGGTCCTGCCGGTGCGCCAACACCACGTCGAGCCGCTGCGGCGCACCGTCGAGCAGCTCGTCGGCCCCGCCCGCAAGGAGCTGGACGTCTGGGTGTGGGACGTGCGCCCGCTGTCGGCCCGCACCCCGGCCGTCTGACCGCCCCCGGCGGGAGCCGCGTGGTCAGCCGACCAGTGGGCGGACGTCCCAGAGCCACACGTCGTCGACCCGCCGCGCGGGGCCCAGCAGACCGGTCATCAGCTCCCGCAGCACCGTCTCGCGGGGGTGGTCGCCGAGCACCACCACCGACGCCTTCCAGAACCGCAGGTCCGCCACCGCCTGGCGGCGGTTCTCCCCGGTCAGCGTGGGAACTGTGCCGGCATCCATCGTGGTGTAGATGAGCGTGCTGGTCGGCCGGTTCGGCGCGCCGAAGACCCCCTCGCCCTTCTCGTTCGGCCCGATGAAGTAGCCGCCCGGCACGGGGAACTCGTGGCCGGTCAGCGCGCTCCAGCGCAGCGTGGACAGGCCGTGCACGTTGCTCGGGATGGGCACCGGCACCAGGGTGCGTCCCTCCGGCACGTACGGCCGCCAGCCGCCGGCGGTGATGAACCGCGGCGGCAGGTCCACGTGCTGCGCCGGCAGCGGGCGCGGGAACAGCGGCAGCACGGCCAGGGCGACCGCCGCGTACCCGACCGGCCGGATCCAGCGGCGGGCCGGCGTGGCGGCGGGCGGGTCACCGGCAGCGTCGGTGTCGTCGGCGGCCGGGCGCGGGGCCGGCACCGGCCGGCGGCCGTAGCCGGCCGCCGCGTCCCAGGCCAGCGCCAGCAGGACGCCGACCGCCGCGGTGGTCACCAGCGCGAGCCGGGTGGGCATCATCATCTCCACCAGCGGCACGTCGTCCGGGATGTACGCCCACGGGCCGACGACGGTGGTCTCCACCCCGTCGAAGCGCACCTTCGGGCCGATCGCGCCGACGGTGAAGAGCACCACCAGCACACCGCAGACCCGGGCGGCCAGCGATCGCCGCCAGAGCAGCACCAGGGCGGCCAGCGCGACCAGCACCAGCGGCCAACCGAACCAGCTGTTCTGCTCGGTCAGGCCGATGGTCTTCTCGACCGCCTCGTCACCGGCCATCGTGTCCCGGGGGAAGGTGACGAAGGCCATCAGGTCCTCGCCCCAGTTGTGGAACACACCGCCCTGCAGGCCACGGTAGGACTGCGGGCCGTTGAACTGGAACCAGATCGGGTATGCGGTCAGCAGCAGGGCCAGCCCACCGCCCAGGCCGAGCGCGGCCAGGAAGCCCCCGGCCCGCTCCCGCGCGGCGCGCGGCCGCTGCACCCCGTACGCCACCACGATCACCAGGCAGGCCAGCGCGGTGAGCAGCAGCATCTCCTCGTTGATGAAGATCTGGTACGCCACCAGCAGGCCCAGCACGATCCCGTCGCGCCGCCACCGGCCGTCCCGCCCGAGGCACAGCACCCGGGCCACGATCAGTGGCAGCAGGAAGTTGGAGACGAAGTTCGGCTGCCCGTTGGCGTGGTGCACGATGCCCGGGGCGAAGCCGAGGAAGGCCCCGCCGACGAACGCGCCCGCCCGGGACCGCACCAGGTGCCGGGAGAGCACCCAGTACGAGGTGGCCGCGGTCGCGGCCAGCGCCCCACCCAGGTAGAGCGCGTAGGTCACCTGCGGCCCGAACAGGAGGGTGACCGGGGCCAGCGGCAGGGTCATGCCCAGCAGCGAGGTGTTGGCCATCATGTTCACCCCGTCCGGGGCGTTCTGCCGGGCGCTGAACAGCGGGTTCTCCAGGTGTCGCACGGAGTACGCGCCGTGCGAGAAGAGCCACTCGAACCAGCTGTGGTCGGTCGGCAGGTGCGAGGAGACCCGGTGCTGCACGTCCACCCAGTAGTTCAGGCACACGAAGACGCCCAGCAGCACGTACGCTCCGATGGCCAGGACGTCGGCCCGCCTGGGTCGCCACCGGGGCCGGCGCGTCGGGTCGGTCGCGCAGGACGTCACCGCCTCCGGTGCGGACGTCGGGTTCAGTGAGGGATCTACCACCGGCACAGCCACGACGGGCCATCGTACAGGCGGCGACGGGGCACCCGGCCGGCCCGTGGTCGGGCGAGGACGCCGACGACAGGAGGGCGGCGTGACCCGCATCGACCTCGGTGAACTCGACCACGCCGACGACATCCCGCCGGCCGGGCGGCAGCGCGTCGCCGGCCCGTGGCCCCCCCGGTCGGCAGGGCTCGCCGGTGGCGGCTGCCGTCCGGACACCTGCACGGCTGGTTCCCGATGGGCGTGCCGGGCGTTTGGCGGGCGGCACTAGGTTGTCGGGCAGGTCGGCGAGGAGGTCGGGATGCGGGTGCTGGTGGTCGAGGACGAGCGGAACCTCGCCGACGCGATAGCGCGCGGGCTGCGCAAACGCGGGATGGCGGTCGACGTGGCGTACGACGGCGACGCCGGTCACGAGGCGGCCTTCGTCACCCGGTACGACGTGGTGGTGCTGGACCGGGACCTGCCCGGGATGCACGGCGACCAGATCTGCGCCGAGCTGGCCGCCTCCGGGACGCTGACCCGGGTGCTGATGCTGACCGCCAGCGACAGCGTCGCCGACCGGGTCGAGGGGCTGGGTCTGGGAGCCGACGACTACCTGCCCAAACCGTTCGCCTTCGACGAGTTGGTGGCCCGGGTGCAGGCGCTCGGGCGGCGGGCCACCCCCGCCCTGCCCCCGGTGCTGACGCTGGCCGACGTGGTCATCGACCCGGCCCGGCGGGTGGTCACCCGGGGCGGCGTGCCGGTCGACCTGACCAACAAGGAGTTCGGTGTCCTGGCCGAGCTGGTCAAGGCGCGCGGCGCGGTGGTCTCCAGCGAGGAACTGCTGGAGCGGGTCTGGGATGCCAACACCGACCCGTTCACCACCATCGTCCGGGTGACCGTGATGACCCTGCGCAAGAAGCTCGGCGACCCGCCGTTGATCGAGACGGTGGTCGGCGCCGGCTACCGCACCGCCGGGGAGGCCAGGTGAGCGCCCGTAGGAAGCTGGGGCGGCAGGCTTCGCGGTCGCGGACCGGGGCGCGGTGACCCGCCGGTTGCGCCCGACGCTGCGGCTGCGGTTGACCCTGCTCAACGGGGTGCTGCTGGTCGGCGCCGGGGCGATCCTGCTGGTGCTGGCCTGGCTGCTGGTCCACGACGCGCTGCGCCCCACCGACGAGCTACGCCCCGGCACCACCGTGGGGCTGGCCGACGGCCGGACCCTGGACGCGGCGGTCTGGCAGCGCCAGCTGGTCGACGCCGCGTCGCGGGAGCTGCTGGTCAAGGGGCTGCTCGCGTTGCTGGCGATCAGCGTGGTGGGGGTCGCCGGGGCGTACCTGGTGGCCGGCCGGGCGCTGCGCCCGTTGCACCAGGTCACCGCCACCGCCCGCCGGCTCGGTGAGGCCACCCTCGACCAGCGGATCCGCTGGTCCGGGGCGGACGACGAGGTCGCCGAGCTGGCCCGCACGTTCGACGCGATGCTGGACCGGATCGCCGCCGCGTTCGAGGCGCAGAAACGTTTCGTCGCCAACGCCTCGCACGAGCTGCGTACCCCGCTGGCGGTGATGCGGACCGAGATCGACGTGACACTCAGTGACACCGAGGCGGACACCGCCGAGTACCGTCGGATGGCGACCGTGGTCCGCGACGCCTCGGAGCGGGCCAACAGCCTGGTCGACGCGCTGCTGGTGCTGGCCCGCAGCGAGGCCCAGGCCGGGCAGGGGCTCGCCCGCCGTACCGAGTGCGACCTCGCCTCCGGCACGGCCAACGCGTTGTCGGCGATGGCCCGCGAGGTGGAGCGGATCGGGCTGCGGGTGCAGACCTCGCTCAGGCCGGCCCCGGTGACCGGAGATCCGGGGTTGCTGGACCGGCTGGCCGGCAACCTCATCGAGAACGCGGTCCGCTACAACCACCTGCACGGCCGGCTGTGGGTGCGTACCGGCAGCGACGGGCGCAGCTGCTGGCTGGTGGTGGGCAACACCGGGTTCGAGGTGGACCAGGCCGACGTGCCGGGGCTGTTCGAGCCGTTCCGGCGCGGCGGTCGGGAACGGACCGGGGCCCGTGGCTCCGGGTTGGGGTTGTCCATCGTCCGGGCGGTCTGCGACGCCCACGGAGGCACCGTCCGGGTCGTCGCCCAGCGGGGCGGCGGGCTGGAGGTGACGGTCACCCTGCCGGCGGCGGACGCGGTGGCCGCGACGTGACGCGCCCTCGCCCGGGTCGGGAGCGTCCATCCACCAGGAGAAACCCGTGAGCGCACGGATCCGCAACCTCGGCATCGACTGCCGCGACACGTACGCCCTGGCCGGCTCCTGGGCCCAGGTATTCGACTGCCCCCGCCAGCCGGAGGACGTCCCCGGCGACCCGGAGGCGATGCTGCTGCCACCAGGCTGGCCGGACGTGCTCTTCCTGGCCGACCCGGAGGGCGACGAGTTCTGCGTGTTCGGCAGCGCCGCCGAGCGGGCGGCCGGCACCTGACGTGCGCGGGCCCCCGTCCACGGGAGGTGGACGGGGGCCCGCGTGCCGACCGAGGTCAGTTCTTCTGCTGGATCTGCCCGCGCATGGTCGACAGCTCGTTGGCGGCCTCCTGGCCGCCCTTGAAGTAGATGATGATCATCCCGATGCTGCCCTTGTCGCTCCACACGCAGATGCCGAGCGGCACGGTCGAGGCCTCGGCGTCACCGCACTTGGCGAGCCCGCCGAGCGGCCCGGCGTCGACGCTCTTCATCTCCTTGACCTGCAGATCGGCCTGGCCGGCGCCGGAGATGGTGTCGTCCAGGGTCTTCGCCGGGTCGGTGTTGCGGCCGGAGGCCGCCGCCACCATCACCAGATCCTTCCGCTCCACGGTGCCGTAGAACGCGCCGGCGGTGCTGGTGGCGTCCGGCAGGGACTTGTTCAGCTCGGCCTCAAGCTGCTTGGCGCCTTCGAGCAAGCTCGGATCGGTGGACTTGGCCCGTCCGGCGAGGGTCTCCGGCGCGACGACCCGGGTGTTGGCGGCCTCGACAGCCTCGACGGCCTCCTTGGCCTCGTCCTTGACGGCGAAGAAGGCCACCGCTGCGCCGCCCAGGCAGAGCACCAGCACGGCGGCGAGCGAGATCAGCAGGATCTTGCCCACGTTGGACTTCTTGGCCGCCGGCGCACCGGGCGCTGCCGGGTACGGCTGTCCGGGCGCGGGGTGGATCCCCGGCTGCGCGGGCGGGAACGGGCCGGGCTGCGACGGGTTGTCGCCGGGCTGCGGGGGCGTGGCGTCTCCCGGCTGCGGCGGCGGGTACGAGCCGTGCGGCTCGCCGTTGTCCGGCTGCGGGGGATAGGGGTTGGCCGGCGGCTGGGACATCAGGGTCAGCTCCAAACGTCAGATGAGGACGGGTGATCTTAGGCCGGCCCCGCATCGGTGCGCTGCCCCCCGGTACCGGTCCGACCCGGGACACGCGCGGCGGCCAGTGTCGTCCACAACGGACGCCACGGCCGCCGCGACCTGCGTACTCGACCGTCAGGACCGCTTCTCGACCTGGCCCCGGATGGTGGCGAACTCGGCCTTGGCCTTCCTCGCCGACGAGAAGAACATCACGATCATGCCGACGCTGCCCTCGTCGGCCCAGACGCAGACGCCGAGCGGGATGTCGGAACTCCTGCCGTCGCCACACCGGGCCGTGCCGCCCAGCGGGCCGGGCTCGATCGGGGCCACCTTCTTCAGCCCCAGCGAGCCGGACAGGCTCTTCACCGCGTCGTCCAGCTCCTTCTCGGGTAGCAGGACCGGACCGGAGACCCCGGAGACCATCACCAGGTTCCGCTTGGCGGCGCTGCCGTAGAAGGCGCCCACCGCCCCGGACTCGTTGGTGACGTCGCTCTTCATGTCGCGGACCATCTCGTCGGCGAGCCGGCGCAGCTGCGGTTCGGTGTTCTTCGCCCGGCCGGCGAGGGTCTTCGGGGTGACCAGCCGGATCCGGGGGGCCGGCTCGGCCTCCTCGGCGCTCTCCGACGGGCTCGGCTCAGGTGTGGGGCTGCCCGACGCGCCCCGGGAGACACCCGGGGACGGGGTGGAGCCGGGGCGGGCGTCGTCACCGGCGAGGGCGACGTAGGCCAGCCCGCCGCCTCCGGCGCAGAGCACCAGCAGTCCGGCGAGGACCAGGGACAGGATCAACCCGAGCCGCGACTTCCTCGCCGGCGGCGGGGCGGGTGGCAGCCCGTACGCCGGGGCTCCGGCGAACCCGTCGGCGGGCACCGCCGGGTAGCCGGCCGGTGCCGGCGGGGCCGCCTGCCCCGGCTGGTACCCGGGG
>NZ_SMKD01000088.1 GCF_004348595.1 Micromonospora sp. KC723 | reverse complement strand
GGTGGGGTTCCTCCCGTCGGGGGGAGTGCAGCCGGCCGACGCGACGAGGGCGGCGACGGCGGCGGTGAGTGCGAGGGCACGGGAGCTGCTGCTTGCCATGGCGGACAGCGTAGAGAAGATTGCCGATGTCCCGCAGGGCGTGCCGGCGGTCGTCGGGACGATCGATGTCGATTTGTTGCCGGAGCGACCGGAACGCCCGGACGTGGTGCCGTGGGACCGGACAGAAGGGGCGGTGACGGTGGGAGGACGAGCGGCCGGGACCCGGACCGCGCGGCGTCGGCGCCTGGCTGGAAGAATCGCCTTCCGTGAAGACGTTCGAGGAGTTGTTCGCCGAGCTGCGGGCCAAGGCCGCCGCCGGCACCCCGGGCTCGGGCACCGTCGCCGCCCTGGACAAGGGGGTGCACTTCATCGGCAAGAAGGTCGTCGAGGAGGCGGCCGAGTCGTGGATGGCCGCCGAGCACGAGGGGCCGGAGCGTACCGCCGAGGAGATCTCCCAGCTGCTCTACCAGGTCCAGGTGCTGATGCTCGCCAGTGGTCTCGAGCTCAAGGACGTCTACCGACATCTGTGAGTGCGCCCCGTCGTTGATGAGATTCGATCGAAGGAGCACTCCGTCATGCTGCGTGTCGCCGTACCGAACAAGGGCGCCCTGGCCGAGAAGGCCGCCCAGATGCTGCGCGAGGCGGGCTACCGCCAGCGCGTCGACCCCAAGGACCTCGTCTGCCGGGACGAGCCCAACGACATCGAGTTCTTCTACCTGCGTCCCAAGGACATCGCCACCTACGTCGGCTCCGGTGACCTGGACGTCGGCATCACCGGCCGGGACCTGCTCATCGACTCCGGGGCGCCGGCCGAGGAGGTGGTGGATCTCGACTTCGGTCGGGCCACCGTCCGCTTCGCCGCCCGCCCCGAGGACGTCGACGACGTACGGGAGCTGGGCGGGCACCGGATCGCCACCGCGTACCCGGGGCTGGTCGAGCGGCACCTCACCGAGCTGGGCGTCAAGGCCGACGTGATCCGGCTGGACGGGGCGGTGGAGAACGCCATCCGGCTCGGCGTCGCCGACGTGGTGGCCGACGTGGTGGAGACCGGGACCACGCTGCGCCAGGCGGGCCTGGTGGTCTTCGGTGAACCGCTGCTGCGTTCCTCGGCGGTGCTGGTTCGCCGCACCGACGCGCCGGCGCACCCGCAGTCCGCCCAGCTGCTGCGCCGGCTGCACGGCGTGCTGGTGGCCCGCCGCTACGTCATGCTCGCCTACGACGTGCCGGCCGGCCTGCTCGACCGGGCCAGCTCGCTGACGCCGGGGATCGAGTCGCCGACGGTCTCCCCGCTGCACCGGGAGGGCTGGGTCGCGGTGCAGGCGATGGTGCTCCGCGACGACGTGCACCGGATCATGGACGAGCTGTACGACCTGGGCGCGCGCGCCATCCTGGTCACCAACATCCACGCCTGCCGGCTCTGAGGACGCTGGTCGGGCCGCGGCGCGCCGGCCCGACTGGCCCGTCCGGGCGTGGATCACGGCCGGGGCCCGACGGATCATGCCGGGCGGCGACGGTGCGGCCCTCGGACTCCGTGTGGCGGCGGATCACCGCCGGCAGCCGGGTGGCAGACTGGTGGGGTGAGTGATCCCGAGCTGGTCCGCCTGAAGCCCCGACGTATCCGGGTCGTCTGCTGGGTCTCGGCGGTCGCGCTGCTGGTGGTCTTCAGTCTGGTGGCCACCTCGCTCAGCGGCGCCACGGGCAACGGCTACGGCACCTTCCAGCGCGGCGACCAGCTCGCCATGGTGGGCCTCGGCGTGTTCGGCGCGCTGGTCATCCTGCTGTTCACCCGCCCCCGGGTGGAGGCGGACGCGCGTGGCGTGCGGGTACGCAACGTGGTCGGGTCGTACGAGCTGCCGTGGGAGGTCGTCCGCGGTGTCCGGTTCGACCGGGGCGCGCCCTGGGCCAGCC
The DNA here is from genome assembly GCF_004348595.1 of Micromonospora sp. KC723. Classification (GTDB taxonomy): domain Bacteria; phylum Actinomycetota; class Actinomycetes; order Mycobacteriales; family Micromonosporaceae; genus Micromonospora. Next base: position 21,636 of record NZ_SMKD01000088.1, on the reverse strand, counting down.
TGGAGCTGCACGACGACGACCTGCTGCCGATGGTCGCCCTGCAGGCCGCCGACAAGGAGATCGCGGTGGAGGGGGTCCGCGCGCTGCGCCGGCTGCACCAGGCCCACCTGGCCTCCCTGGCCGGCGGCGCCACCTCCCGCTGACCGTCGGGCCGGGCCTGGCGTGGCCCCGGCTCGCCCGCTGGTGCACCCGCCGTGCCGGCCCGCTGACCCGGCAGCCCGCGCTGGGGATTCCGGGCGGACGGTAACCGCTGCGGCCCTGGGGGCACACCGGCGTTGACCTGGAAGCCCGGTTTGGGGGTGGGTGAGGTCAGGGTGTAGTGTTGCCGAGTCGACCAGACTGCCCCCGCCTCGGCGGGTGGGCGGTCCTGAAGCGGAGCGCCTGCTCCCACCCGAGTCGCCCCCGTAGGTGGCCGGGTCCGGTCACCGGTTCCGGGCGTGTCCCGGCACCGGATGCGCGATCATGTGATCGTGCCGACCGGTCGAGTGGGCCCTGGCATGCGCCGGGGCCTTCTGCTTTCCGGGCGGCCCTCACCCGGGGGCCCGCGGGGTCGGCCACGCAGGAGAACCGACTCGAGGAGGCCCCATCAGCGTCGAACCACGCGTGAACGAGCAGATCCGGGCACGTGAGGTCCGACTGGTCGGCCCTGAGGGTGAGCAGGTGGGCATCGTCCCGCTGGAGCGCGCCCTGCAGCTGGCCGCGGACGTCGACCTGGACCTGGTCGAGGTTGCGCCGATGGCGCGCCCGCCGGTGTGCAAGCTCATGGACTTCGGCAAGTTCAAGTACGAGAGCGCACTGAAGGCGCGCGAAGCGCGGCGTAACCAGCAACAGACCGTCATCAAGGAGATGAAGCTCCGGCCGAAGATCGACCCGCACGACTACGAGACCAAGAAGGGTCACGTGGTGCGGTTCCTCAAGGCCGGCGACAAGGTCAAGGTGACGATCATGTTCCGCGGTCGGGAGCAGAGCCGCCCGGAGCTGGGTTACCGGCTCCTGCGCCGGCTCGAGTCCGAGATTTCGGAGCTGGGGTACGTCGAGGCCGCGCCGAAGCAGGACGGTCGCAACATGATCATGGTGCTCGCGCCGCACCGCGCCACGAAGGCCGCCGCGGCCGCCGCGACGGCGTCCCGGGTCGGGCCCCGGGAACGGGCCGTGGACGGCTCCGCACCGGAGGCCGGCGAGACCGCAGCAGCCGGTGACACCGGCACGACCGCTGAGACCAGCGGTCAGTAACAGGGAGAGACGTTCCACATGCCGAAGATGAAGAGCCACACGGGTATGGGCAAGCGGGTCAAGGTGACCGGCAAGGGCAAGATCGTCGCCCAGCAGGCCGGCCTCCGCCACAACCTGGAGAAGAAAGCCTCCACCCGGACCCGCCGGCTGACCGGCACGGTCGAGTTGGTCAAGGCCGACGTCAAGCGAATCAAGAAGCTGCTCGGCCGCTGACGCGCGCCACCTGAACCGAAGAAGGAGTTGAGATGGCACGCGTCAAGCGGGCTGTGAACGCCCAGAAGAAGCGCCGTACCCTGCTGGAGACCGCGAGCGGCTACCGCGGTCAGCGCTCCCGGCTGTACCGCAAGGCCAAGGAGCAGGTGCTGCACTCGATGCAGTACGCCTACCGGGACCGCCGCGACCGCAAGGGCGACTTCCGGCAGCTCTGGATCCAGCGGATCAACGCCGGCGCCCGGGCGAACGGCCTGACCTACAACCGGCTGATCCAGGGCCTGCGCCTGGCCGGCATCGAGGTCGACCGCAAGATCCTGGCCGACATGGCCGTCCACGACGCCGCGGCGTTCGCCGCGATCGTCGAGCTGGCCCGGGCCGCCGTGGCGGCCGAGGGCACCGGTGGCGCCGCGGCCCAGGCCGCCTGATCCACTCACAGCAGATCGAGGCGTCTCCCATGCAGTCACCAGCGCGCGGGAGGCGCCTCGACGCTGTCCCGGGTCCGTTCACCCCGCGTACCCCCAGGGTGGCCGCGGCCCGGCGGCTGCACCGCCGCCGCGACCGCGACGCCACCGGCCGGTTCCTGGCGGAGGGGCCACAGTCGGTTCGTGAGGCCCTGACCCGGGCCGGCACGACCGTCGAGCTGTTCGGCACCCCCGCCACCCTCGACCGGTACGCCGACCTCGCGGCGCTGGCCGCACGGCAGGACGTACCCGTCTCCGAGGTCACCGACGAGGCCCTCGCCGCGCTCGCCGAGACCGTCGCCCCACAGGGGCTGGTCGCCGTCTGCCGGCACCTCGACGTACCCCTGGCGGGGGCCCTCGCGCGCGGGCCGCGCCTGGTCGCGGTGCTGGCCGGGATCCGCGACCCGGGCAACGCCGGCACCGTGCTGCGCACCGCCGACGCCGCCGGCGCCGGAGCGGTGGTCTTCGCCGGTGACGCCGTCGACCCGTACAACGGCAAGTGCGTGCGCGCCTCCGCGGGCAGCCTCTTCCACGTCGACGTGGTCCGCGCCGCCGACTCGCTCGCGGCGGTCGACGCGCTGCGCGCCGCCGGGCTCACCGTGCTCGCCACCACCGGGTACGGCGACAGCGACCTCGACGATCTCATCGACCACGGGCGGCTCGCCGCGCCCACCGCCTGGCTCTTCGGCTCGGAGGCGCACGGTCTGCCCGAGGAGCTGACCGCCGCCGCCGACGCCAGGGTGCGGGTGCCGCTGCACGGGCGTGCCGAGAGCCTGAACCTGGCTGCGGCCGCCGCCGTCTGCCTGTACGCTTCAGCGAGAGCACTGCGCTGACCGTGTCACGCGCTCAGACAGCACAGGGGAGTCGTCCGCATGGTGAACGCGCCACGGCGTTCGTTTAGCCAGCCCGCCGGTGTCGGCGGGCGGCGGGCCTGACCCTCCCCCCTGCGCAACTCCCACCGGCGGGCTGCGGCACAGCCGCGCGTCCGTAGACTCGCCTAGCCGCCCGTGAGGGCCGGCGCCGCCGTGAGGGAGTGCCCGTACCCATGAGCTACCGCAACGATCCGTACGACCCGAAGCAGGTCGCCCTGCTGGATCCGGCCGCCCTGGCCGAGGCCGTCGCCGACGCCGAGAAGGCGTTCGCCGCCGCCGCCGACCCCGACGCGCTGACCGCGCTGCGCCCCGCGCACTTGGGCGACCGGGCGCCGGTGTCGCTGGCCCGCCGGGAGATCGGCGCGTTGCCGCCGGCGGCGAAGTCCGACGCGGGCAAGCGGGTCAACGAGGCCCGCCGCGCCATCGAGTCCGCGTACGCCGCCCGCGCCGAGATTCTGGAGCGTGAGCAGGCCGCCCGGGTGCTGGTCGAGGAACGGGTCGACGTGACCCTGCCGTACGACCGGCGTCCCCGCGGCGCCCGGCACCCGCTGAGCACCCTGATGGAGCAGATCAGCGACCTGTTCGTCGGGATGGGCTACGAGGTCGCCGAGGGTCCCGAGGTCGAGCTGGAGTGGACCAACTTCGACGCGTTGAACATCCCCGCCGACCACCCGGCGCGGGGACTGATGGACACCTTCCACGTCGCCCCCGCCGAGGGGGCCGCCGCGGCCGGTGACGGTTCGGGCCTCGTTCTGCGCACCCACACCTCGCCGGTGCAGGCGCGCGCCATGCTGACCCGCAAGCCCCCGATCTACGTGATCGTGCCGGGCCGGGTCTACCGTACCGACGAGCTGGACGCCACCCACGCGCCGGTGTTCCACCAGGTCGAGGGCCTGGTCGTCGACAAGGGCATCACCATGGCCCACCTGCGCGGCACCCTCGACCACTTCGCCCGGGCGATGTTCGGCGAGGGGGCGAAGACCCGCTTCCGGCCGCACTACTTCCCGTTCACCGAGCCGTCGGCCGAGTTCGACGTGTGGTTCCCGGAGCACCGGGACGGCGCGCGCTGGGTCGAGTGGGGCGGCTGCGGCATGGTCAACCCGCGGGTGCTGCGCGCCTGCGGCATCGAGCCGGAGGTGTACTCCGGATTCGCGTTCGGTATGGGCATCGACCGGACGGTGATGTTCCGGCACGGGGTCAGCGACATGCGGGACATGGCCGAGGGCGACGTGCGGTTCACCCGCGCGTTCGGGGTCGGTGCGTAGGGCGATGCGGGTACGAGTCACGGGAACGGTGGTCTGAAGTCATGCGAGTTTCTGTCAGTTGGCTGCGGGAGTACGTCGACCTCCCCGCCGACCTGCCCACCGGCGACCTGGAGCAGGCCCTGGTCGACCTCGGTGTCGAGGTCGAGTCCGTCGTGGACCTGGCCGGCACCGTCACCGGCCAGTTGGTCGTCGGTGAGGTCCTGGAGATCGAGGAGCTGACCGGCTTCAAGAAGCCCATCCGGTTCTGCCGGGTGGACGTGGGCGCCGCCAACGGCACCGGCGAGCCACAGGAGATCGTCTGCGGGGCGCGCAACTTCGCCCAGGGCGACAAGGTGGTGGTGATCCTCCCCGGCGGCGTGCTGCCCGGCGGCTTCGCCATCGGCGCGCGCAAGACCTACGGGCGCAACTCCCACGGCATGATCTGCTCAGCGAAGGAGTTGGGCCTGGGTGACGACCACTCGGGCATCATCGTGCTGCCGGCCGACACACCGGCCAAGCCCGGCGACGACGCCCGACCCGTCGTGGGCCTCGACGACGTCCTGGTCGAGGTGGAGATCACCCCGGACCGGGGGTACGCGCTGAGCGTGCGCGGCCTGGCCCGCGAACTGGCGCACGCCCTCGGCGTGCCGTTCCGCGACCCGGGCCTGGCGCCCGCGCCCGGCGGGACCGCCGAGCCGGCGTACCCGGTCGAGGTGCGCGACACCGTCGGCTGTGACCGGTTCGCCGCCCGGATGGTGCGTGGGGCCGACCCGACCGCCGCGACCCCCGGCTGGATGGCGCGGCGGCTCACCGTGGCCGGCATCCGCAACATCTCGCTGCCGGTCGACATCACCAACTACGTGATGCTCGAACTGGGTCAGCCGATGCACGCCTTCGACGCCGACCGGATCACCGGGCCGCTGGTGGTCCGGCGGGCCGAGCCGGGGGAGAAGCTGACCACCCTCGACGGGGTCACCCGTACGCTCGCCACCGAGGACATGGTGATCTGCGACGACAGCGGACCCATCTCGCTCGCCGCGGTGATGGGCGGCGAGACCAGCGAGGTCGTCGACGGCACCACCGACGTGCTCTTCGAGGCCGCCCACTGGGATCCGGTGCTGGTCGGGCGTACCGCCCGCCGGCACAAGCTGTTCAGCGAGGCCGCGAAGCGCTGGGAACGGGGCGTCGACCCGGCCCTGCCGCTGGTCGCCCTGGAACGCGCCGTCCGGCTGCTCACCGAGCACGGCGGCGGCACCGCCGACCCGGCGATCCTCGACCTCGACCACGTCCGGCCGATGTCCCCGGTCACCCTGCCGGCCGACCTGCCGTCGCGGCGGGTCGGTGTGGCGTACCCGCCGGAGCGGGTGGTCTCCCTGCTGGAGCAGGTGGGCTGCACCGTTGCCCGGGGCCCCGACCGGCTGGCGGAGGACCCGGGCGAGGTCGGGGTGGCGACCGGCGGCGGCGACGTGCTCACCGTGACCCCGCCGACCTGGCGGCCCGACCTCACCGACCCGGCGGATCTGGTCGAGGAGGTGGTGCGGCTCGACGGGTACGACCGGGTGCCGTCGGTGCTGCCCACCGCGCCACCCGGCCGCGGCCTGACCTGGCAGCAGCGTCGCCGCCGGGCGGTGGCCCGCTCGCTGGCCGAACGTGGCCTCGTCGAGGTGGTTGCCCACCCGTTCACCTCGCCGGAGCTGGCCGACCAGCTCGGCCTGCCCGCCGACGACCCGCGCCGTCGGGCGGTCCGGTTGGCCAACCCGCTGTCCGAAGAGGAGCCGCTGCTGCGCACCACGCTGCTCGGCCCGCTGCTGGGTATCCTTCGGCGCAACCTCGGCCGCGGCCACCGCGATCTCGCGCTCTACGAGATCGGCACGGTGTTCCACCCGCGCCCCGGCGTCGGTCGGCCGCCGGCCATGGGCGTCGACCGGCGCCCCACCGACGCCGAGCTGGCCGCCGCCGACGCGGTGGTGCCGCACCAGCCCCGGCACGTCGCCGTCGTCCTCACCGGCGACCTCGAACCCACCGGCTGGTGGGGTCCGGGCCGCGCCGCCGGCTGGGCGGACGCCGTCCAGGCCGGCCGGGACGTGCTCGCCGCCGCCGACGTCCCAGCCGAGCGGGTGGAGGCGCGCGCCACGGAGCACGCCCCCTGGCATCCCGGCCGCTGTGCCGCGTTGCTGGTCGACGGCACCGTCGTCGGGTACGCCGGCGAGCTGCACCCGGCGGTGGTGGCGGCGCTGGAGCTGCCCAGGCGGACCAGCGCCATGGAGCTGGACCTCGACGCGCTGCCGCCGGCTCCGCTGGCGCCCGCGCCGACCGTGTCCACCTTCCCGCCGGCGCTGATCGACGTGGCGCTGGTGCTCGACGAGTCGGTGCCCGCCGCCGAGGTGCAGCGGACCCTCGTCGAAGGCGCCGGTGAACTGCTGGAGGACGTGCGTCTGTTCGACGTGTACGCCTCGCCGCAGCTCGGTGCGGGACGCCGGTCGCTGGCGTACAAGCTCACCTTCCGCGCCCCGGACCGGACGCTGACCGTCGAGGAGGCGCTGGCCGCCCGGGACGCCGCGGTCGCCCTGGCGGCGGGGCGGTTCGGCGCGGCCCTGCGCGGGGCCTGAGCCACCGGTCGGCGCGGCCCGGACCCTGCTGTGGGTCGGGGCCTCGCCGTCGCCGCTTTCGGATCGACGTCGCCGCAGGGCGAGCGGCGGCACGGGCTGGTCCGCCGTCGACCGGTCGTGCGGCGTCCCGGCCGCCACCAGGGACGGGATGCCCGCGCCTGCTCCGTTTGTGATCCGCATCACTCTTCATGCTCATGCAATGGGATGCATGACCTTGCGGTGGTGTGCCGCCGCCGCTAACCTTCTCTGCATAGTCATGCGGAGGTGAGTATGGGCATTCGAGTCGCGGTCGCCGGGGCGAGCGGATACGCCGGTGGCGAACTGCTGCGGCTGATCACCGGGCACCCCGAGTTCGACCTGGTCGCCGCCACCGCCCACCGCCAGGCGGGCCAGCCGGTCACCGTCGTGCACCCCCAGCTCGTCGGGCTGGACCTGACCTTCGGGGCCACCGAACCGGCCACCCTGGCCGAGGCGGACCTGGTCTTCCTGGCACTGCCACACGGCGAGTCCGCCGCCCTCGCGGCGGCCCTGCCCGACGCGGTCAAGGTGGTCGACCTCGGCGCCGACCACCGGCTCCGCGACGCCGACGCCTGGGCCCGCTACTACGGTGGCGCGTACGCCGACGCCTGGACCTACGGCCTACCCGAGCTGCCCGGCCAGCGGGCGGCGATCGCCGCCTCCCACCGGGTCGCCAGCACCGGCTGCTACGCCGTCGCCACCACCCTGGCCCTGGCCCCGCTGATCGCCGCCGGCGCGGTCCGCCCCGCCGACGTGGTGGTGGTGGCCGCCTCCGGCACCTCCGGGGCGGGCCGGGCCGCCAAGGCGCACCTGCTCGGCAGCGAGGTGATGGGCGACCTGTCGCCCTACAAGGTCGGCGCACACCAACACGTGCCGGAGATCAAGCAGGCCACCGGGGCCACCAGCCTCTCCTTCACCCCGATCCTCGCGCCCATGCCCCGCGGCATCCTGGCCACCGTCACCGCCGTCCCCACCGGGGACGCCGACCCGCGGGCCGTGCTGGCCGAGGCGTACGCCGACGCGCCGTTCGTGCACCTGCTGCCCGAGGGCGCCTGGCCGCACACCGCCGCCACCGCCGGCTCGAACTCCTGCCACCTCCAGGTCGGCCTCGACGTCGACTCCGGCCGGGTGATCGTGGTCAGCGCCATCGACAACCTCGGCAAGGGCGCGGCCGGCCAGGCCGTGCAGAACGCCAACCTCATGTTCGGTCTCCCCGAGACCACCGGCCTGTCGACCTTCGGAGTCGCACCATGACCGTCACCGTCCCCCGGGGCTTCCGGGCCGCCGGTGTCGCCGCCGGGCTCAAGACCGGCGGCGCCCCCGACGTCGCCCTCGTCGTCAACGACGGTCCCGACGCCGGGGTCGCCGGCGTCTTCACCGCCAACCGGGTCAAGGCCGCGCCGGTGCTCTGGTCCCAGCAGGTCGTCCGCGGTGGCGTGGTCCGCGCCGTGGTGCTCAACTCCGGCGGCGCCAACGCCTGCACCGGCCCGGCCGGCTTCCAGGACACCCACGCCACCGCCGAGCACACCGCCGTCGCGCTCACCTCGGCCAGCCCCCGGCTGAGGCTCGGCGCCGGTGAGGTCGCGGTCTGCTCGACCGGCCTGATCGGTGAGCGGCTGCCCATGGACAAGCTCCTGCCGGGCGTACGGGCCGCGATCCGCGGGCTGGCCCGCGACGGCGGACCAGCCGCCGCCGAGGCGATCATGACCACGGACACCCGGCCGAAGACCACCGTCGCCAGAGGCAGCGGCTGGACCGTCGGGGGCATGGCCAAGGGCGCGGGCATGCTCGCTCCCGCCATGGCCACCATGCTCTGTGTGCTCACCACCGACGCGGTGGCCGGGCCGCCGGCCCTCGACGCCGCGCTGCGGGCCGCCACCCGGGTCACCTTCGACCGGATCGACTCCGACGGCTGCATGTCCACCAACGACACGGTGTTGCTGCTGTCCAGCGGCGCGTCGGGTATCGAGCCCACCGCCGCGGAGCTCACCGCCGCGGTCACCGCGGCCTGCCACGACCTCGCCCAGCAGCTTCTCGCCGACGCCGAGGGCGCCACCAAGCAGATCGCCATCGACGTGGTCGGCGCCGCCAGCGAGGACGACGCGGTGGAGGTGGGCCGGTCGGTGGCCCGGAACAACCTGGTCAAGACGGCCCTGTTCGGCAACGACCCGAACTGGGGGCGGATCCTCGCCGCCGTCGGCACCACCACCGCCGCCTTCGAACCGGACGGCGTGGACGTCGCGGTGAACGGCATCTGGGTGTGCCGTTCCGGGGCCGCCGCCGAGGACCGCTCCAAGGTGGACCTCACCGGCCGGGACGTCACCATCCGGGTCGACCTGCGCTCCGGCGACGCGGCGGCGACGGTCTGGACCAACGACCTGTCGCACGCGTACGTGCACGAGAACTCGGCGTACTCGTCGTGAGCGCGAGGAACGCGACGCAGCGGAGTCCTGCGGTCGCGAACGGAAGGTGGGTCCGGACATGACGTTGAACGCCGACCTCACCCGGGCCCAGGCCAAGGCCGAGACGCTGATCGAGGCCCTGCCGTGGCTGGCCCGTCTCTCCGGGGCCACCGTCGTGGTCAAGTACGGCGGCAACGCCATGGTCGACCCCGACCTGCAGCGCGCCTTCGCCGCCGACATGGTCTTCCTCCGGTACGCCGGCCTCAAGCCGGTCGTGGTGCACGGCGGCGGACCGCAGATCTCCGCCATGCTCGGCCGGCTCGGTATCGCCAGCGAGTTCAAGGGCGGCCTGCGGGTCACCACGCCCGAGGCGATGGATGTCGTCCGGATGGTGCTCGTCGGGCAGGTCGGCCGGGAACTGGTCGGGCTGATCAACGCGCACGGTCCGTTCGCCGTCGGCCTCTCCGGCGAGGACGCCGGCCTGTTCACCGCGGTGCGGCGACCCGCGTACGTCGACGGCGAGCCGGTCGACGTCGGGCAGGTCGGCGACGTGGAGTCGGTCGACGTCTCCGCGGTGGCCGACCTGATCGCGGCCGGCCGGATCCCGGTGATCTCGACCGTCGCGCCGGACGCCGACGGGGTGCTGCACAACCTCAACGCCGACACCGCCGCCGCGGCGCTCGCCGTGGCCCTCGACGCGCGCAAGCTGGTCGTCCTCACCGACGTCCCCGGCCTGTACGCCGACTGGCCCGACCGCGACAGCCTGGTCAGCGAGATCACCGCCGACGAGCTGGCAACGCTCCTGCCGTCCCTGCGGTCGGGGATGGCGCCGAAGATGGAGGCCTGCCTGCGGGCGGTGCGCGGCGGAGTGCCCGCCGCGCACGTCGTCGACGGCCGGGTCGCCCACTCCACGCTGCTCGAGGTCTTCACCTCGGAAGGGTTCGGAACCATGGTGATCAACGGATGAGCACGCTGGTCGAACGGTGGGGCCAGGCCATGATGGACAACTACGGCGTCCCGCCGCTGGCGCTGGTCTCCGGCTCCGGCGCCGTCGTGGTCGACGAGGCCGGTCGGGAGTACGTCGACCTGCTCGGCGGAATCGCGGTCAACGCCCTCGGGCACGCCCACCCGGCTGTGGTGGCCGCCGTGTCCAGGCAGGTCGCCACCCTCGGGCACGTCTCCAACCTCTTCGTCGCCGAACCCCCGGTGGCCCTGGCCGAGCTGCTGCTGGCCCTGGCCGGCCGGCCCGGCCGAATGTTCTTCGCCAACTCCGGCGCCGAGGCCAACGAGGCCGCGTTCAAGCTGTCCCGGCTCACCGGCCGCTGCCACGTGGTCGCCACCCGGGGCGGTTTCCACGGGCGGACGATGGGGGCGCTGGCGCTCACCGGGCAGCCGGCCAAGGCCGACCCGTTCCGGCCGCTGCCCGGCGACGTCACCCACGTGCCGTACGGCGACGTGGCCGCGCTGGAGGCGGCGGTCACCGGCGCCACCGCCATGGTGATCCTGGAACCGATCCAGGGCGAGAACGGCGTGGTCGTGCCGCCGGCCGGCTACCTGGCCGAGGCCCGCCGGATCACCGACCGGCACGGCGCGCTGCTGGTGCTCGACGAGGTGCAGACCGGGATCGGCCGGACCGGGCACTGGTTCGCCCACCAGGCCGAGGGCGTCGAGCCGGACGTGGTGACCCTGGCCAAGGGGCTCGGCGGAGGGCTGCCGATCGGCGCCTGCCTCGCCTTCGGTCGCGCCGCGGATCTGCTCGGTCCCGGCTCGCACGGCACCACCTTCGGTGGCAACCCGGTCAGCTGCGCCGCCGCCCTCGCGGTGATCTCGACCATCGCCAGCGAGGGGCTGCTCGACCACGTCAAGCGGACCGGGGAGCGGCTGCGCCGGGGTGTCGAGGCCCTCGGCCACCCGCTCGTCGCCGACGTGCGCGGCGCTGGCCTGCTGCTCGGCATCGTGTTCACCGGCCCGGTCTCCGGCCTGGTCACCGCCGCCCTGCGCGACGCGGGTTTCCTGGTCAACCCGGTGCAGCCGGGGGTGGTGCGGCTCGCGCCGCCGCTGATCCTCACCGCCGAGCAGGTCGACGCCTTCCTCGCCGCCCTGCCCGCCGCTCTCGACGCGGCGGCCCCCGCCACCGCGCCCACCACGACGGAGGTCAGCGCATGATCCGGCACTTCCTGCGGGACGACGATCTCACCCCGGCCGAGCAGGCGGCCGTGCTCGACCTGGCCGCGCGGATGAAGGCCGACCGGTTCGCGTTCCAGCCGCTGGCCGGGCCGCGCTCGGTGGCCGTGCTGTTCGACAAGCAGAGCCTGCGAACCCGGTTCTCCTTCGACGTGGGCATCGCCGAGCTGGGCGGCCACCCGCTGGTGGTGGACACCCAGGTCACCCACTTCGGTCGGGGCGAGACACTGGGCGACGCCGGCCGGGTGCTGTCCCGCTACGTCGCCGCGATCGTGCTGCGTACCCACGGCGACGACCGGATCGCCGAGGTCGCCGCGCACGCCACGGTGCCGGTGGTCAACGCCCTCACCGACACCTACCATCCCTGCCAGCTCCTGGCCGACCTGCTCACCGTCCGGGAGCGGTTCGGTGCCACGGCCGGGCGGACGCTGGCGTACCTGGGCGACGCGGCGAACAACATGGCGCACTCGTACCTGCTGGCCGGTGCGATCGCCGGGATGCACGTCCGGGTCGCCGGGCCGGCCGGCTTCCAACCCGAGCCGGACGTGGTGGCCCGGGCCGAGAAGATCGCCGCCGGCACCGGCGGTAGCGTCCGGGTGCTCGTCGACCCGGTGGAGGCGGTGCGCGGTGTGGACGTCGTCGCGACCGACACCTGGACCTCGATGGGCCAGGAGGCCGACGGTCTGGACCGGATCACTCCGTTCCTGCCGTACCAGGTCAACGAGGCGCTCCTCGGCCACGCCCGGCCGGACGTGATCGTGTTGCACTGCCTGCCCGCCCACCGGGGTGAGGAGATCACCGACGAGGTGCTCGACGGGCCGCGCAGTGCCGTGTTCGACCAGGCGGAGAATCGCCTGCACGCCCAGAAGGCGCTGTTGACGTTCCTGCTGGAGGCAGCCGGGTCCAGGCGGGGCACGACCTCATGACCGCCCCGCTGACCCGCGCCGCCCGGCACGGCCGCATCGTCGAGCTGATCCGGGACAAGGCGGTCCGCTCGCAGACCGAGCTGGCCGACCTGCTCGCCGCGGACGGCATCCAGGTCACCCAGGCCACCCTGTCGCGGGATCTGAAGGAACTGGGCGCGGTCACCGCCCGGGGCGGCGACGGGCGGGCGGTGTACGTCATCCCCGAGGACGGCCACCGGCCGCTGCGCGACGCCGAGGCGGCCCCCGCCCGGTTGGTGCGGCTGCTGCGCGAACTGCTCAACGGGGTCGACTCCAGCGGCAACATCGCCGTGCTGCGCACCCCGCCGGGCGCAGCCCAGTACCTGGCCAGCGCGTTGGACCGAGCGGGGCTGCCCGAGGTCGTCGGCACCATCGCCGGCGACGACACCATCCTCGTCGTGGCCCGCGAGGCCGACGGCGGGGCCGCGCTCGGCGACCAGCTAGCCGGTTGGGCCCGCCGGGAAGAGAACGTCGAAGGGAACAGCACACCATGACCGAGCGGGTCGTCCTGGCGTACTCCGGGGGTCTCGACACCTCCGTCGCCATTCCCTACCTGGCCGAGCAGACCGGTGCCGAGGTGATCGCGGTCGCGGTCGATGTCGGGCAGGGCGGCGAGGACCTCGACGCCATCCGGCGGCGCGCCCTGGACTGCGGCGCCGTCGAGTCCGAGGTGGTCGACGCGCGCGACGAGTTCGCCGCCGACTACTGCCTGCCCGCCATCCGGGCCAACGCCCTCTACATGGACCGGTACCCGCTGGTCTCCGCGCTGTCCCGGCCGCTGATCGTCAAGCACCTGGTGGCCGCGGCCCGCAAGCACGGCGGCACCATCGTGTCGCACGGCTGCACCGGCAAGGGCAACGACCAGGTCCGCTTCGAGGTCGGCCTGGGCGCGCTCGCGCCCGACCTGAAGATCGTCGCGCCGGCCCGGGACTTCGCCTGGACCCGGGACAAGGCCATCGCCTTCGCCGAGGAGAAGGGCCTGCCGATCGACGTGTCGGCCAAGTCGCCGTACTCGATCGACCAGAACCTGTGGGGCCGCGCCGTCGAGACGGGCTTCCTGGAGGACATCTGGAACGCCCCCATCGAGAACCTGTACTCGTACACCGCCGACCCGGCCGAGCCACGCGACGCCGACGAGATCGTCATCACCTTCGACGCCGGCGTGCCGGTCGCCGTCGACGGCGAGACGGTCACCCCGTACCAGGCGATCCTGGAGCTGAACCGGCGGGCCGGCGCCCAGGGCGTCGGCCGGCTCGACATGGTCGAGGACCGCCTCGTCGGCATCAAGAGCCGGGAGGTGTACGAGGCCCCCGGCGCGATCGCGTTGATCACCGCGCACCAGGAGTTGGAGGCGGTCACCGTCGAGCGGGACCTGGCCCGGTTCAAGAAGAGCGTCGACCAGCGCTGGGGCGAGCTCGTCTACGACGGCCTGTGGTTCTCGCCGCTGAAGAACAGCCTGGACGCCTTCATCGACGACGCCCAGCGGCACGTCTCCGGCGAGGTGCGGCTGACCCTGCACGGCGGCCGGGCCGTCGTCACCGGCCGGCGCTCCGAGGCCAGCCTCTACGACTTCGGCATGGCCACCTACGACACCGGCGACACCTTCGACCAGTCGCTCGCCAAGGGGTTCGTGCAGCTCTGGGGCCTGCCCAGCAAGATGGCCGCCGCCCGGGACGCCCGGTTGGGCGGCTGGTGAACGTGGCCACCACAATAGGCGACGTGGACGACAAGAGCCTGACCGAGAACAGCGCCGCCACCAACCGGACGAGCCTGTGGGGTGGCCGGTTCGCCGGCGGCCCCGCCGAGGCCCTGGCGCGGCTGTCGGTGAGCGTGCAGTTCGACTGGCGTCTCGCCCCGTACGACATCGCCGGTTCCCGGGCGCACGCCCGGGTGCTGGCCGGCGCGGGCCTGCTCGACCCGGAGGAACTGGGGCGCATCCTGGCCGCGCTGGACGACCTGGAGGCGGCCTGCGCCTCCGGGCAGTTCCGCCCGACCATCGACGACGAGGACGTGCACACCGCCCTGGAGCGCGGCCTGCTGGAGCGGCTCGGCAGCCTCGGCGGCAAGCTGCGCGCCGGCCGGTCCCGCAATGACCAGGTCGCCACCGACCTGCGGCTCTACCTGCGCGACCACGCCCGGGGGGTGGCGGCCCGGCTGGTCGAGCTGGCCGAGGCCCTGGTGGAGCAGGCGGAGCGGCACGTGGAGACGGCCGCGCCCGGCATGACCCATCTCCAGCACGCCCAGCCGGTCACCTTCGGGCACTGGCTGCTGGCCCACGTGCAGCCGCTGCTGCGCGACCTGGATCGGCTGCGCGACTGGGACCACCGGGCGGCGATCAGCCCGCTCGGCGCGGGCGCGCTCGCCGGTTCGGGCCTGCCGCTGGACCCGGTGGCGGTCTCCAAGGAGCTGGGTTTCCGCACGTCCTTCGCGAACTCGATGGACGCCGTGGCCGACCGGGACTTCGTCGCCGAGTTCCTCTTCGTCACCGCCATGATCGGGGTTCACCTGTCCCGCCTCGGTGAGGAGGTGGTGCTCTGGACGTCGCAGGAGTTCGGCTGGGTGGAGCTGGACGACGCGTTCGCCACCGGCTCGTCGATCATGCCGCAGAAGAAGAACGCCGATGTCGCCGAGCTGGCCCGGGGCAAGTCCGGCCGCCTGGTCGGCGGGTTGATGAGCGTGCTCACCATGCTCAAGGGCCTGCCCATGACGTACGACCGGGACATGCAGGAGGACAAGGAGCCGGCCTTCGACGCGGTCGACACCCTGGAGCTGCTGCTGCCCGCCCTCGCCGGGATGATCTCCACGATGACGGTCCGGGTGGACCGGCTCGTGGCCGCCGCGCCGGTGGGCTTCTCGCTCGCCACCGAGGTCGCCGACTGGCTGGTCCGCCGGGGCGTGCCGTTCCGCGACGCGCACGAGATCACCGGCAAGCTGGTGGCGCTCTGCGTGGCCCGGGACTGCGCCCTCGACGAGGTCTCCGACGACGACCTGGCCGCGGTCAGCGAGCACCTCGACCCGAGCGTGCGGGACGTGCTGTCGGTCCGTTCGGCCCTGGCCGCCCGGACCACCCCCGGCTCCACCGGCCCCGGCCCGGTCGCCGACCAGCTCGCCGCCGCCGCGGACAAGCTGGCCGGCTGGCGGGAGTGGGCCGCCGAGCGGGTCGTACCCCGCTGAGGTCGTGACGGCCGATCGCGGCGCGCGGGGCATCCCGCGCGCCGCGTCGCCGCCTCAGGAGTGTTGCGCGGCGGACGGCCGCTCGCGCTTCGGCAGCTTCGCCACCACCGCGTCGTACGAGGAGTCGACCGCCTCGAACAACTCGTCGTCGCCGATGCCGCCGTCGAGCCGCAGCGTGTTCCAGCCGTACCGGCCCAGGTAGGGAGCGACCTCGGCGTCGTCCGGGTGCCGGTGCAGCCACTCGTCGGCCAGCACCCGGTCGGGGCCGCACTTCACCCACAACCGGGGCGGGTCGTCCGGGTTGCCGAGGAAGGCGAAGATCCGGCTGCCCACCTTGGCCACCTCGGTCTCCTCCCAGGGGCGGTCGAGCCAGGCTCCCGGTAGGCCCGAGCAGTAGGCCACCATCTCGTCGCGGGTCATCGCGTCCTCCCGTCCGGTCCGGTCCCAGTTTGACAGTGGGCAGGCGTACCCGGCTCGACGCCCTTGCCTCCGGCGCCGTTGCCCTGGCGGGCGACCTGGGCGCTGCCCAGCCGGAGGTCGACCGCGCTCGCCCGCCAGGTGAGCCCGTAGATCCGGCCAGGGACAGCAGCCCCGCCTCCAGGGTGTCCATCGCGGCGCGCGGGTGCGGCAGCAGGGTCAGCGCGGCGGTGAGGCAACCGTCGACCGGTTCCTCGCCGGGCTCCAGCCCGGTACCGACCGGTGGGTGGCGAACCAGCGGCCGACCCGGTTCGCCGCGGCCGCGTACCCGATGCCCAGCGTCAGTGACGCCGCCAGGGCCACCAGCGGCAGGTCGCGCAGGTGCGGGTAGACCTGCCAGTGGGTCAGGTAGATGTAGAGCGAGCTGCCGGCCAGCACGCTGGCCAACCGGTTGACCGGCCCGAGACTGGGCACGGTGGGCAGCCACACCAGCAGCGCGAACCCGGCCACGACCAGCGCCTCCCGACCGGGCTGGCCGAAGAAACCCGGCACGGTTGCCGCGGCGGCGGCGGTCACCAGCAGCCGCTGCCGCACCCGGCCGGCGCGGGCGGCGGCCCAGCCCAGCGCGAAGAGCCAGAACGCCACGACCGCGGTCGGCAGGTCGTACCGGGCGTCGAGGCCGAACACGTCGTACCGGCTGAGCAGGCCCAGCCCGGCGAGGGTCATCGGCAGGGCGAACGGGTGCCGACGCTCCCACCGGTCCAGCCGGGGCACCGACAGCAGGGCGGCCACCCCGACCAGGATGTACACCAGCGCCTCGATGAACCAGAAGTGCCACTCGGTACGCGCGTCGGGCGGGCCGACCAGGCTGTGCGCCAGGAACAGGGTGCTCAGCCGGTACTGGTCGGTGACCACCAGCATCGCCGCGATCCACGCCACGGTGGGCAGCACGATCCGGACCAGCCCGGCACGGACCTGCCGCAACCGGTCGGTCCGGGTCGCGTCGGTGAGCTGGAACCGGGCGAAGTTGAACCCGGCGACCGCGAGCAGCAGGTGCGCCCCGCCGGTGAGGGTGAACAGCGGGATGTGCGAGCCGACGATGAGCACGATGGCGAGCGCCCGCAGCGCCACGCTGGTCTCCAGCGCCCGGCGGCGGCGCGGGCCCCCGGCGCGTGGCGTGGGCAGCGCGCCGATCGGCATCGTGTGCCAGTTCGGCGGCAGGTGACCCAGCACGTTCTCCAGGCGGACCGACATCTCGACGTACGACAGGGAGTCACCGCCCAGGTCGACGAAGCTGTGCTCCGGGGTGACGTCGGTGCGGTCGAGCACCTCGGCGTAGAGCCGGCACAGGTCGTCCCCGGGGGCGGCGGCCGGCGGCGTGGGCGGCGGCGTGGTGCCCAGCGCGCGCAGCGCCCGGTAGTCGACCTTGCCGGTGGCCAGCCGGGGCAACGCGTCCACCGGCTGCACCCGCACCGCGCGCGGCGGCAGGCCGATCTCCTCGGCGACCAGCCGGCGGAGCCGCCTCGGGTCCGCCTCGCCGACGACCGCCACCAGCAGCTCGTCGTCCCCGCCCAGGCAGGCGGCGGTGACGCCGTGCGCGGCCAGCAGCGCCTCCACCTGCTGCGGGTCCACCCGCAAGCCGAGGATCTTGGCGAACCGGCTGCGCCGGCCGACGATCTCCCACAGCCCGTCCGGGCCCTGCCGGGCCAGGTCGCCGGTGTGCAGCTCGTCGACGGTACGCCCCGACGCCAGGTCCGTCGGCCGCTCGGCGTAGCCGAGCATCACGTTCGGGCCGGCGTACACCAGTTCGCCGACGCCGTCCGGCTGGTCGGCCACCGGAGCGAGCCGGAACGACCCGCCGGGCACCGGCACCCCGACGGCCTGCGGCCGGCTCGCCGCCAGGTCCGGCGGCAGGTACGCCATCCGCGCGGTCGCCTCGGTCTGCCCGTACATGACGAACAGGTCCCAGCCACCGCGCCGGCCCAGTTCCGCGTAGCGGATCACCTTCTCCGGGGCGAGCCGGCCACCGGCCGCGGTGACGTAGCGCAGGTGCGGCAGTTCCATCCCGGCGAAACCGACCCGGTCGAGCAGGTCGAAGGTGTACGGCACCCCGGCGAACGTGGTGGCCCGCGCCGCCCGGAACAGCTCCCAGAAGCACGCGTCGGCGACCGAACGGTCGGTGAGCACCAGCGCCGCCCCGCGCGCCAGGTGGCTGTGCACCACCGACAGGCCGTAGCAGTAGTGCAACGGCAGGCTGGTGACCGCCCGGTCGGCGTCGCGGATCCCCAGGTACCCGGCGATCGCCTCGGCGTTGGTCTGCAGGTTGTCGTGGGAGAGCCGGACCAGCTTCGGCGAGCCGGTCGACCCGGAGGTGCTCAGCAGCAGCGCCAGGTCCGGGTGCAGCTCGTGGGCGCTGCCCTCGCGCCGCTCCCGCAGCGTCCAGCCGTCGCCGTGCGGACCGACCACCACATCCGGGTCGTACGCCTCGGTCAACGTCGCCACCGCCGGCCCGTCGCCCGGCACCAGCAGCACCGGGTGCCCGCCGTGCAACGCGCCCAGGTACGACACCAGCGCGTCGACCGTGTTGGCCCCGGTGACCAGAACCAGCCGTCGCCGTTCGCCCAGCCGCCGCGCGGCCTGCTCGACCCGCTGCGCCAGCTCGGCGTAGGACAGGGTGCCGTCGGCGGTCACGACGGCGCTACGGTCGCCGTGACGGGCCAGGTCGCGGACGAACGGCACCGCGCGTACGGCCGGGAGCAGGTCAAACGAGGGCGTCACGGGTTGCACTCTAAGGTGAGGCTTGCCTTAGGAGAAGGGGGAGTAACTCGGCTCGCACTCCGTTTGCTGATCGCCCGGCGCCGGGTCAAGCTGGCCGGATGAAACAGCCGTACACGACCGCCGCCGACCTGTCCGGACTGGCCGACCTGCTCGCCGGGCCGGTCGTGCCGGCGGCCCGTGGCCTGCTCGGCTGCCGGTTGTCCGCCAACGGCGTCACCGTGCGGATCACCGAGGTAGAGGCGTACGCCGGCACCGCCGGCGACCCGGCCTCGCACGCCCACCGGGGCCGGACCCCGCGCAACGCGGTGATGTTCGGCCCCGCCGGGCACGCCTACGTGTACTTCACGTACGGCATGCACTGGTGCGTGAACGTGGTGACCGGACCGGACGGGGAGGCCTCGGCGGTGCTGCTGCGCGCCGGCGCGGTCGTCGACGGCCTCGACGCCGCCCGGGCCCGCCGGCCCGCCGTACGCCGGGACGTCGACCTGGCCCGGGGCCCGGCCCGGCTCTGCGCCACGCTCGGCATCGGCCGTTCGGCGTACGGGCTGGACCTGCTCGCCGACGGGCCGGTGCGGCTGCGCCCGGCCGACGCGCCGGTGCCGGACGCGGCGGTCTCCGCCGGGCCCCGGGTCGGGGTGAGGGGGGCGCACGACGTGCCGTGGCGGTTCTGGCTCACCGGTGACCCGACGGTCAGCGCCTACCGCCGGCACGTTCCCCGGCGCCGGCCCGACCCTCCGGCAACGGAATAGTTGACCCGTCAAGTATGTTGTGCGCGACGTCCGGAACGCCACCCCGGCCCCCGGTCCGACACGCGAGGAGCTGTCATGCAGTTCGGAGTCTTCACCGTCGGCGACGTCACGGTCGACCCCACCACCGGCCGCGAGCCGACAGAGCGTGAGCGGATCAAGGCGATGGTCGCCATCGCGCTCAAGGCCGAGGAGGTGGGCCTGGACGTCTTCGCCACCGGCGAGCACCACAACCCGCCGTTCGTGCCGTCGTCGCCCACCACCATGCTCGGCTACATCGCCGCGCGCACCGAGCGGCTGCTGCTGTCCACCGCCACCACCCTGATCACCACCAACGACCCGGTGAAGATCGCCGAGGACTACGCGATGCTGCAACACCTGGCCGACGGCCGGGTGGACCTCATGCTGGGGCGCGGCAACACCGGCCCGGTCTACCCCTGGTTCGGCCAGGACATCCGCAACGGCATCCCGCTGGCCATCGAGAACTACGACCTGCTGCGCCGGCTGTGGCGGGAGGACGTGGTGGACTGGAAGGGCCGGTTCCGCACCCCTCTGCAGTCGTTCACCTCGACCCCGCGCCCGCTCGACGGCGTCCCGCCGTTCGTCTGGCACGGCTCCATCCGCAGCCCCGAGATCGCCGAGCAGGCCGCGTACTACGGCGACGGCTTCTTCGCCAACCACATCTTCTGGCCCAAGGAGCACACCCAGCGGATGGTCGGGCTCTACCGGCAGCGCTTCGCCCACTACGGCCACGGCACCCCGGAACAGGCCATCGTCGGCCTCGGCGGGCAGGTGTTCATGCGGAAGAACTCGCAGGACGCGGTACGGGAGTTCCGGCCGTACTTCGACAACGCCCCCGTCTACGGGCACGGGCCGTCGCTGGAGGACTTCAGCCGGGAGACCCCGCTGACCGTGGGCAGCCCGCAGCAGGTCATCGACCGCACCCTCGGCTTCCGGGAGTACGTCGGCGACTACCAGCGGCAGCTCTTCCTCCTCGACCATGCCGGCCTGCCGCTGAAGACCGTGCTGGAGCAGCTCGACATCCTCGGTGAGGAGGTCGTCCCGGTGTTGCGCAGGGAGTTCGACTCGCTGCGTCCCGCGCACGTGCCGCAGGCTCCCACCCACGCCGCGCTGGTCGCCGCCCGGGACGCCGCCGCGGCCGGTACGGGGGCGGGCCGATGACCGGGCGTACCCTGGCCGTGGTCTCGGCCGGCCTCAGCCAGCCCTCCTCGACCCGGCTGCTCGCCGACCAGCTCGCCGCCGCCACCCGCGACGAGCTGGTCCGGCGCGACGCCGAGGTGCGGCTGCACGTCGTCGAAGTGCGCGACCACGCGCACGACGTGGTGAACCACCTGCTCACCGGCTTCCCGTCGGCGTCGCTGCGGTCGGCCCTGGACGCGGTGGCCGGCGCGGACGGTGTGATCGCCGTGACGCCGATCTTCAGCGCGTCGTACAGCGGGCTGTTCAAGTCCTTCTTCGACGTCCTGGAGCCCGACGCGCTGGCCGGCACCCCGGTGCTGATCGGCGCCACCGGCGGCACGGCCCGGCACTCGCTCGCCCTGGAGCACGCGATCCGTCCCCTGTTCGGTTACCGGCGCGCCGTGGTGGTGCCCACGGGCGTCTACGCCGCCAGCGAGGACTGGTCCGGCGGCACCGCCGACGGCGCGCTGCGTGAGCGGGTCCTGCGCGCCGGCGCGGAACTGGCCGAGCAGGTGGACCGCCGCCCGGCGTCGACCGGCCCCGCCGACCCGTTCGCCCTCACCACCGACTTCGCGCGACTGCTCGGCGGCGGCCGGGAGGACTGACGCTCACTCGTCGTACGGGTGGGCGACCAGCACCGGGCAGTGCGCGTGCTGCAGCACCGCCTGGCTGACCGAGCCGAGCAGCAGCCCGACGAAACCACCCCGGCCCCGGGTGCCCACGGCCAGCAGCGACGCCGTGCCGCTGGCCTCGACCAGCCCCTGCGTCGGGCTGGCCGCGGCGACCGGGTGTTCACGGACCACCAGGTCCGGGTGGTCGGCGCGGACGGCGGCGGACGCCTCGGCGAGCAGCCGCACCGCGTCGGCCCGGTGGGCGGCCTGCGACTCCTCGACCTCCTCGGGCACCGGGCGGTCCATGCCCGGCGGGCCGACGTGCAGCAGCACCAGTGGGACGTCCCGTCCGGCGGCCTCGTCGGCGGCGTACCCGGCGGCCAGCCGGGAGCCCGCCGAGCCGTCCACCCCGGCCACCACCGGCCCGTCGACCGGAATCGGCTGCTCCTCGGGGCGGACCACCAGCACCGGGCAGTGCGCGTGGGCGGCCACCTGGCTGCCCACCGAGCCGAGCAGCAGCCCGGTGAACC
>NZ_SMKD01000087.1 GCF_004348595.1 Micromonospora sp. KC723 | reverse complement strand
GCACTGGTCGGTGCCCGACCCGGTCGACGCGGGCGGCTAGGTCGGCGAACGCGGCCTCGAACGCCTCGTCGGTGTCGACGCGGACCGGGTCGGGCACCGACCAGTGCAGGCGGGGGCGGACGGGCCCGGTGAGGTCTTCGTGGGCGTTGTCGCACACGGCGATGAGCAGGTCGTCGTCGCGGACAACGTCGGTGACGTGGGCGGTGGCGGTCGGGTCCAGGCGCAGCCCGTGCCGGCCGGCGACGGCCACGGCGCGGGGGTGCACCCGGGGAGCCGGTTGCGTTCCGGCGGACGCGGCCGGGCTGTGGGTGCGGTCATGCCACAGCGCGGCGGCGAGCTGCGAGCGCGCGGAGTTGCGGGTGCAGACGAACACCACCCGCCCGACACCGGTCAGCGGCGGCGGAGTGAGCACGGCGAGGGAGTCCGGCCGCAGCCGCAGGTAGGTGCGGCGCTTGTCGCCCTCGGAGCGGCCCTTGACCACCAGGCCGGCTTCGGTGAGGACTTTGACGTGGTGGGCGACGAGGTTGGTGGGCAGGTCGAGGGTGTTAGCGATCTCGCCGGGGGACGCATCGCCCAGAGTGAGCGCGTCCACGATCGCCAGCCGCGCCGGGTCACCGAGCGCGGCATGGATCCGCGCCCGCCCCACCAGAGAATGGTCAGCGTTCATTGACTCAATTATTGCTAATGCTTTTTCGGGCGTCAAGGCGGCATGGGCTCGGTCCAGGTGGTTGCGTTCGCCGGCCTGCCGCTGCATCGGCAGGGGCCTCTGCCTCCCCGCGGCCCGGCTGCGCAGTGGAGCTGCGCTCCGGGATCACAGGTCAATCCGCGTTGGCGTGGCGCGCCTGAACGGCCGCCAGATCGGTGCATGACCCTTCCCATCGATGAGGGTGCCCTCCCCGCCAGGGAGGGCACCCTCATCTCGTTCGCAGCCACGCGCCGCCGCGTCAGCAGCAGGTCCTCAGGTACGTCTGCAGCTCGTCCAGCACCGCGAGCGTGCCGTCGCGGTCGGCCCGGTAGTACACGGTCTTGCCCTCGCGCCGGGAGGTCACCACCCGTCCGCGGCGTAGCAGGATCAGCTGCTGCGACGCGGTGGCCTGACTGATGCCCGTGCGCTCGGCCACCTCCCCGACCGACAGTTCGGCGCCCCGCGCGAAGAGCATCATGATCCGTTGCCGAGTGGGGCTGCCCAGAGCCTTCAGGAACTCCTGGGTGTCCGGTCCCAGCCCGGTCGCTCCGGCGGTGGGCGCATCGGCTGGGGGCGTCGCCTGGTCCATAGTTCCACCTTCCCCCACGTCCATCATATTGTCATTCAACGAAATGACGATATGATGGAGTGGTGACGAAGAGTTCCGAACCCGTGATCATCGTCGGCGGCGGCCAGTCCGGCCTCGCCGCCGCCCGCGCCGCTCTCGAGGCAGGCCTGCGGCCCGTCGTGCTGGAGGCCAGCGCCGAGGCGGTCGGCTCGTGGCCGGGCTACTACGACAGCCTCACCCTGTTCTCCCCGGCCCGCTACAGTGCGCTGCCCGGGCTGGCCTTCGACGACACCGAGCCCGACCGCTACCCGATCCGGGACGAGGTTGTCGGCTACCTGCGCCGCTACGCCGCCGGCATCGACGCCGACATCCGCACCGGGGTCCGGGTCACCGCCGTGCGGCACCGACCCGGCGGCTACCTCGTACAGACCAGCGATGGCGAGGAGTTCGCCGCCGCGGGTGTCGTCGCGGCCACCGGCTCCTTCGGCAACCCGCACCTGCCGGTCCTGACGGGCCAGGACGCCTACACCGGCGAGGTGCGGCACGTCGCGCACTACCGGCGGCCCGAGCCGTACGCGGGCAAGCGGGTCGTCGTGGTCGGGGCCGGCAACTCCGCCGTCCAGGTCGCCCACGAACTCGCCTCGTGGGCGACCGTCACCCTGGCCACCCGCGCGCCCATCCAGTTCGTGCCGCAGCGCATCGGCGGGCGGGACCTGCACCACTGGCTACACCTGACCGGCGCGGACCGCCTGCCCCGAGCGGTCCTGCTGCGCCTGATCCGCCACGCCGCCGTGCTGGACACCGGGGTCTACCGCGATGCCCTCGCCCGCGGCCTGTTCACCCGCCGGGACATGTTCACCGCCTTCACCCCCGATGGTGTGATCTGGGCTGACGGCGCAGTCGAGCGCGTCGACGCGGTCATCTTCGCCACCGGTTACCGGCCGCACCTGGACTACCTCGCCCCGCTCGGCGCCCTCGCGCCGGGTGGCATGCCGCGCCAGGTGCGCGGGATCTCCACCACTCACCCCGCCCTGGTCTACCTGGGGCTGGAGTTCCAGCGATCGTTCGCCTCGAACACCCTGCGCGGCGTCGGCCGCGACGCCACGCATGTCGTCGCCGCGCTGGCCGCGGCCATGTCCCGGGGTCGGTCCCGGCTCAGGCGGCGGGCGTCGGCTGCACGGTGAGCAGGGCGGCGAGTTGGCGCAGGATGGCGGGTCGGGCGCGGTAGTACACCCAGGTGCCCCGGCGCTCGGCGTCGACCAGTCCCGCTTCGCGCAGCGTCTTCAGGTGATGGGAGATCGTCGGCCCGGTCAGGTCGAACGCCGGGGTCAGGTCGCAGACGCACGCCTCCCCGCCCTCGGCGGAGGCGATCATCGACAGTAACCGCAGCCGTACCGGGTCGCCGAGGGCCTTGAAGGCCGGCGCCAGCACCGCCGCGGTCTCGGCGGGTACGCGCCGCTGCGTCAGGGGCGGGCAGCACGGCGTCTCGGCACTGAGATCGACGAGGGCGAGGGGGCCGGCTTGCTTCGACATGTCTCTAGATTGACACCTCCCTAATCAGTGTGCAACTCTCTGATTCGACGGACGTCAATACAGACTTTCATGGAAGGAGTGGTCATGCTTCGATCCGCACGTCCGTCAGCCATCACCGGCGGCCGGTGTCCGGTTCGGCGATCCGTGCGCGCGGGTCACCACCACCGACCAGCGCGCCCAGTGTCGCCACGACGCCACCCGCACCGCCGCCTACGTGGCACTCAGCCGGTGGTGACGGGGCCCGACTGGTAGGCTTCATCGTTAATCGGCGATAGACGATAGAGGGATGGGTGATGGGTGACCTGCTCGACCGGGCGACCGCGCAGACCTACGCTTCCTGGTTCCGGGCCCTGGCGGACGCGACACGGGTGCAGATCGTGGAGTACCTGGCCCGCCAGGCGCGCCCGATGAGCGTGGGCGAGATCGTCGCGGCGATCGGTCTGGCGCAGTCCACGGTCTCGCAGCACCTGAAGATCCTCACCGACGTGCGGTTCGTGCTCGTGGAGCCGGTCGGCACCGCGCGGCACTACCGGATCAACGACGCCTGTGTCGGCTGCTTCCCGTCGGCCGCCGACGTGGTCATGGGCCGTCCCGCACCCACGCCGATCGGAGCCTGTTGATGGCTGACGTCACCGTCCGCCCGATGACCATCGGCGACGCCGACCGGGTCCTGGCGATCTACCAGGCCGGCCTCGACGGGGGTGACGCCAGCTTCGAGACCATCGCACCGACCTGGGCCGCGTTCGACGCCGCCCGGCTGCCGCAGCACCGCTTCGTGGGCGTCGACGGCGACGGCACCGTACGCGGCTGGGTGGCGGTTTCGCCGACGTCGACACGCGCGGTCTACGCCGGCGTGGTGGAACACTCCGTCTACGTCGACCCGGCCGCGCGAGGACGGGGGGTGGCCCGGCTGCTGCTGGATGCCCTGATCGCCTCGACCGAGGCCGCCGGCATCTGGACCATCCAGGCCGGCGTCTTCGGCGAGAACACCGCCAGCCTCGCCCTGCACGAGCGTGCCGGGTTCCGCGTGATCGGCGTCCGCGAGCGAGTGGGACGCCACCACGGCCGGTGGTGCGACGTGATCCTGCTCGAACGCCGCAGCCCCACCGTCTGAACCCCGTGCTACGCGCACCTCAGCGCCACTACACCTTCTTGATTCGACAGTTATCAACACAGAGGAGTTCCCGATGAGTGTCCTGGACGAGTTTCCCGTCGTGGTGATCGGCGCGGGTCCGGTGGGTCTGGCCGCCGCCGCCCACCTGCGCGAGCGTGGCCTGCCCTTCCTTGTCCTCGAGGCCGATGACACCGCCGGCGCGGCGGTGCGTCAGTGGGGTCACGTGCGGGTGTTCTCCCCCTGGCGGTACAACATCGACCCCGCCGCCCGGCGGTTGCTCGACGACGCCGGCTGGGTCGTCCCCGACCTCGATGCCCTGCCCACCGGCGCCGAACTGGCCGCCGACTACCTCCAGCCCCTCGCCGCGCTGCCGGCGCTCAAGCCGCACCTGCGCTACGGCGCCCGGGTCGAGGCGATCAGCCGGCTGGGCTTGGACCGGCTGCGCACCGCCGGCCGCGACACCACCCCCTTCCTCATCCGCCTCACCGACGGCCAGGAGATGCTCGCCCGCGCGGTCATCGACGCCTCCGGCACCTGGCGCACCCCGAACGTCCTCGGCGCCTCCGGCCTGCCCGCCCGCGGCGAGACCGACGCCACCGCGTACCTCGAGCACGCCCTGCCCGACGTCCTCAACGCCGACCGCGACCGCTTCGCCGACCGCCACACCCTCGTCGTCGGCGCCGGACACTCCGCCGCCAACACCCTGCTCTCCCTGGCCGACCTCGCCGCCGAGCACCCGGGCACCGAGGTGACCTGGGCCATCCGCACCACCTCACCGGCGCGCACCTACGGCGGCGGCGACGCCGACGC
This sequence comes from Micromonospora sp. KC723, assembly GCF_004348595.1. Classification (GTDB taxonomy): domain Bacteria; phylum Actinomycetota; class Actinomycetes; order Mycobacteriales; family Micromonosporaceae; genus Micromonospora. Next base: position 19,160 of record NZ_SMKD01000087.1, on the reverse strand, counting down.
CCTCCCCGCCCGCGGCGCACTGGGCTCCCGGCTGCGCGCCCACGTCGACGCCGGCCGGATCCGGCTGCTCACCGGCTTCTCCATCTACGCCCTCACCCCCACCGACGGCCGCGTCGCCGTCGTGGTACGTCACGGCGACGGCAGCGAGGAGTCGCTCACCGTGGACCGCATCGTCGCCGCTACCGGCTTCCGTCCCGACCACTCGATCGCCGCCGAGCTGCGCCTGGACCTCGACCCGGTCATGGGCGCCACCCGCGCCCTCGCCCCGCTCATCGACCCCAACGAGCACTCCTGCGGCACCGTCCCCCCACACGGCGTCGACGAGCTCGCCCACCCGGAGATCGGCTACTACGCCGTCGGGATGAAGAGCTACGGCCGGGCGCCGACGTTCCTCATGGCCACCGGCTACGAGCAGGTCCGCTCCGTCGTCGCCGCCCTCGCCGGCGACTGGACCGCCGCCCGCGACGTCCAGCTCGACCTACCCGAAACCGGAGTCTGCAACAGCAACCCCGACGACTCCGCCACCGGCGACAGCTGCTGCGGCCCCACACCAGCCACCGAACCGATGGGACGCGGGCTGGCCACCGGCATCACCGGCGGACTGCTCGCCGCGCCGCTGAACCTGGTCACCCTGGACCCCGCGCCCGCCGGCGGGCAGACCGGCGGCTGCTGCGGCAGCTGATGCCCACCACCACGACGGTGCCCGCCGACCCCACCGTCGGCGGGCACCACGCCCACGGCTGGCGGATCGTCGCCGCCCTCGCCGTCACCTCCACCATCGGTTACGGCACCCTCTACTACGCCTATGCCGTCCTACTGAACCCGATGGCCGCCAGCATCGGCGCGTCCACCACCGCCGTCACCGGCGCGCTCACCGCCTCCGTCCTCACCGGCGCCCTCATGGCCATCCCCGTCGGCCGGTGGCTCGACCACCACGGCGGTCGCGCGCTCATGACCGCCGGCTCGATCACCGCCACCGCGCTCCTGATCGCCTGGTCCCAGGTCCACACCATCGTCCAGCTCTACACCGTCATGATTGGCATAGGCGCCTGCGGCGCGATGGTGCTCTACGAACCCGCCTTCGCCGTCATCGTCGCCCATGTCACCCCTGATCGACGCGCCACCGCACTCCTGGCCGTCACGATCGTGGCCGGATTCGCCAGCACCATCTTCATGCCCCTGACCGGCCTGCTGACCGCACACCTCGGCTGGCGCGGCGCCCTACTCGCCCTCGCCGCCCTCCACGGCGTCGTGACCGTGCCCCTGCACGCGCTCACCATCCGCCGGTCACGACCGGCAGCCACGACAGCACTGACCACCCCGACACGACCCGAACCCGCCCAACGGCGCGCGGTCGCCCACGCCGCGATGCGCGACGCTCGCTTCTGGATCCTCACCGCGACCTTCACCGCCCACGGCGTCGCCACCAGCACCATGACCGTGCACCTCATCGGCTACCTGCTCCACCGCGGACACCCCGCCACCTTCGCCGCCACCAGCGCCGGCCTGCTCGGCGTCCTGTCCGTCACCGGCAGACTCGTCCTCACCGCCGCCCGCCGACGACTGCCGGTCACCACCATCGTCGCCGCCGTCTTCGCCATCCAAGCCGCCGCCGTCCTCGCCATGCCCCTGCTCGTCGGCACCCCCACCGGCGCCGTCATCACCATCGTCGGCTTCGGACTCGGCTTCGGGATCACCAGCCTCGCCACCCCCGCCCTGCTCACCGACCGGTACGGCACCACCGCCTACGCCACCATCGCCGGACGCCTCGCCGCCGGAGTCACCATCGCCAAAGCCGGCGCACCGCTCGCCGCCGCCGCGCTCCTACACACCGGCGACGGCTACGCACCCCTGCTCATCGCCGTGGCCACCTGCTGCGCGCTCGCCGCCATCGGCGTCACCACCCAAACGAAGCCCCCCGCACCGACGCCCTCCATCAGACACCGATTTCTCGTGCCGAGTCGCGGCGCTGCCGCTGGCGGATGCGGTGGCGTCGCGGCAAGCCTTACGGGCTCGACGTCGGTGCCGCAGCTGACCGCTTGGATAGACGCACCTCATTGCGCATTGCGTAGCTCAACCGGGACTCTTCGTAAAGTCCAGCCTCATCGATAGGCTGAATTATGACCATTTGGACAGTTTTGCGTTTATTCTTGGAGTAGTCGCGCATACCTTCCCCCTGGAGCTGGGGAGAGGAGGGGCGCGATGCGTAAGGGCTTGGAGTGGAGCTGAGGTCACGCTGCGGTGCTATTGTGGACGATTCGCATCGGCCGTAGCGCTCGCACGGGGGCGGAGTGGAACGAGTTCGTGGCACACCACTGACCTTGAAACTGTTCACCGCTACGTTGTCTCTGATGGCGCTTGCCAGTACGGGTTGGGCCGTAGCCCACCTTGCCTGGCCGGCGCCATTTGACTTTGCGTTTGCGGTCGTTGCCGCGGCCCTGGTCGCCGCCGGAAGCATTTTTTCCGTGCCGCTGCCGGCGCGGGTTCCCATGCGGGTGACGCTGACGCCGACGGCCTATCTGGTGTGTGCCGCTGTGCTGCCGACGCCGTGGCTGGTGGTGTGCGCAGCGGTGGGTGTGATCGCCGCGAAGATCATCACGCGGTATCCGCGGTCCGCGAGTTTGCACAAGGCGGTCCACAATACGAGCAAGGACATCTTGGGGGCCACCGCCGCCGGGGCCGCCATGTCCTTCGCCGGTGCCCGCCCTGCTCTCGACGGGATGAACGGCTCCGAGCCGTCCGCGAGTGCCTACGTGCTCGGGCTGGCGATGGCAGCCGGGGTCGTGGTGCTGATCGAGGAAGTCGTGACATCCGCCGCGGTGTCGCTCGCCACCGGTCGCCGCTTCGCGTCGATGTTGCGCTACCTGTGGCAGACGCGTTTGCTGGTGGGTGCTGCCGAGATAGCGCTGTCGGGTCTCGCTGTCGCGGTCGTCATGGTCGATGAGCGGGCGCTGGCCGCGCTGCCCATGGCGATGTTGGTCCTGCATTTGGCCTTGTCGTATCGCATGAAGCTGCGTGAGGAGCGCAGGGCCTGGGAGCGCCACGCGGCACTGGCTGATGCTCTCACCTCGAGGGATCTCGACTCGGTCCTGCAGACCGCCGCTCGCGGGGCGGTCGAGCTGTTCGGGGCGCAGGCCGCGGAGATCGAACTGAACCCGGATCGACGGCTCGTTCGCGCCGGCCGCGGATGCCTCGGATCGGTGGGATCTTGGTGACCAGGGGCATGAGTTGGGTGACGTCGTGGCGGTTGCCGCCGGTCAGTGCCGTGGCGAGGGGGATGCCGCCCGCGTCGGTGATGACGTGGTGTTTCGAGCCTGGCTTGCGGCGGTCGACCGGGCTCGGACCGGTTTTGGGCCGCCCTTGAGCGCCCGCACGTGGGAGCCGTCGATCACCGCCCGAGACATGTCCAACTGCCCAGCGGCCCGGAGTCTGCCGAGCAGGACCTCGTGCAGCCGCTGCCACACGCCGGCGTCGTTCCAGTCCCGCAACCGGCGCCAGCAGGTCATTCCCGACCCGAACCCGAGTTCTTGGGGCAGGTACTCCCACGGGATCGCGGTGTAGAGCACGAACAAGATCCCGCACAACACCCTGCGGTCATCCAGCGGCTTACGGCCGGGGTAGCGGTACCGACGCGGTGGGCGCGGTGGCAGCAACGGTGCGATCTCGGCCCACAACTCGTCCGAGACGATCCACGGCGGCTGCTCACCCCTCCTCACGTTCAAACAGAACGACCCTCACGTCCAGACGGTTACGCCCAACATCATTTAGTTAGGTGTTGTAAGCAGGTCCTCGCCCAGGGCCTAGACCCGAAGATGAAACAACGTCCAGTAAGGGTGTGTCTGCCGTTGATCAGCCGTGGTAGCCTTCCACCCGACATTCATGCGACATCGGATCGGATGGGAGAAAGGGGGGTGAGGTTGATGACCGCGAAGGTGGCTGCTGCCGTGTGCAGCGCCCGGACCAACCTTGCGTCCCGGGCCTCGGCCTGACCCAGCTGATTTCTCCGTTCGACGGGACGTTCGGTCCCGCCCGGGCTAAGCCTGTGTCTGTCGGGGCCCCTCTTCCGAAGGGTCTCTTCCGTTGTCATCGCCATCTTCGGCGCCGATCCCGTCCTCGAACGTGTTGCGTTCATACGGCTGGGACGAGTCATACGAACACGCTTTCGCCGAGCACCGGGCCGGCGGCTTGCTGCCCGCCCGCGTCGTACTGGTCGACCGTGGCCAGGCCACGGTGGTCACCGCCACCGGCTCGATGCGCGCCACCTGGTCGGCACACGCCGGCCCGTCGCCGTCCCCGCTTCCGTGTACCGGGGACTGGGCTGCTGTCACCCCCGCCGTGCAGCCGGAGTTGGCTGCGTTGCTGCCCCGCCGGACTGCCATCGTGCGGTCCACGGCGTCACGCACCTCCCGTCCGCAGGTCCTGGCCGCGAACGTCGACACAGTCGTCATCGTGGAATCCGTCGCCACCCCCATCCCCGCCGGCCGGATCGAGCGTATGCTCGCGCTCGCCTGGGACAGCGGGGCGCTCCCGGTCGTCGTCCTGACCAAAGCCGACCTCGCCGAGCGGAACCTCACCGAGGTACGCGACGAAGTCGCCGCACTGGCCATCGGCGTCGATGTCCTGGTCACCAGCGTCGCCACCGGTGAGGGCCTGGACATCCTCGCCGCGGTACTGACCGGGACGATCGTGCTGCTCGGGCCCTCCGGCGCGGGCAAGTCCTCGCTCGGCAACGCCCTGCTCGGCGCCGACCTGCTGGCCACCGGAGCGGTCCGCGCCGGTGACGGCAAGGGCCGGCACACCACTGTCCACCGCGAACTGCTTCCACTGCCGAACGGCGGCGTGCTCATCGACACCCCCGGCCTGCGCGCGGTTGGCTTGCACGACACCGAAGAGGGCATCCAGCAGGTCTTCGCCGAAATCGAGAAACTCGCCCGCGACTGCCGGTTCACCGACTGCCGGCACACGAGTGAACCCGGGTGCGCGGTACGTGCGGCGATCGACGCAGGAACCCTGTCGCCGCGTCGGCTGGACAGCTATCGCAAACTCCAGCGCGAATCCGCCTGGGCAGCCTCACGGGACGACGCGCGCCTGCGCGCGGAACGGGAGAACCACCGCAAGGCGATCACCCGCCACCTCCGCGCGACCTACAGCTTCCGGGAGCAGTCGTGACCGGCCGTCAGACACGTACCGAGACGACGCCCGCCCAGCAGTACACACCGTTCGAAGAGGCATTCTTCGCGCTGCACAACGGTCTGCCCCGACAGGGCCCGGGCTCGGAGACGACCACCCGCCGCCTGCTGGCGCTGGCGGGTCCACTACCCGAACATCCCCGCGTGCTCGACCTCGGCTGCGGCACTGGACCCGCCGCCCTGCTGCTGGCGGCGGAGGCCGGCGCACAGGTGGTCGCCGTGGATCTGCACCAGCCGTTTCTTGACGAACTCGCGGCCGTCGCCGCCGCGCGGCGGATCACCTCCATCACGACCGCGCGGCTGTCAATGGCCGATCTGCCCTTTCCCGACCGCAGCTTCGACCTGGTCTGGGCAGAGGGTTCCGTCTACAACATCGGATTCGACACCGCGCTGGTCAGTTGGCGACGCCTGCTCGCTCCCGGCGGCGCGCTCGTCGTCACCGAATGCGAATGGAGCACCGACACCCCCTCCATCGCGGCCCGCACGTACTGGGGCCGTCACTACCCGCTGCGGACCAGGGCCGCCAACATCGCCGCGGCAGAGGCCGCCGGCTACACCGTAGAGGGCGTCTATGAGCTACCGGACAACGATTGGTTCGACGACTACTACACCCTGCTGACCGAGCGCGTCGAGACTGCGCCCGCCCGGCCGGGAATGGCCGAGGCCGTGACCGCCACGCGCGAAGAGATCTCCCTACGTCGCCGTCACGGTACCGACTACCGCTACACCGGGTACGTCCTGCGCCCTGTCACCGAATCACCGAGAACGCACACCCACGAGGAGCCGTACCCCGCCATGACCAACCGCATCTGGCACACCCGCCTGGAAGCCGGGCCTGACGACCGCGCCGCGATCCGCCGGATCAACCTGGCCGCGTTCCCCGGCCCGCTCGAGGCCGACCTGGTAGACGCGCTGCGGGAGGACCGGCAGGCGTGGCTGCCGTGGTCCTCGTGGATCGCCGAGGACCCCAACGGCACCCCCGCCGGCTTCGCCCTGCTGACCCGATGCCACGTGGACGACGTACCGGCCCTGGCCCTCGGTCCGTGCTCGGTGCTACCCGAACAGCAGCGCACGGGCGCCGGATCAGCGGCGATTCGCGCCGCTCTCGACGCCGCCCGGGCGGCGGGTGAGAACCTCGTCCTCGTCCTCGGCCACGCCCCCTACTACCCCCGGTTCGGCTTCATGCCCGCCTCCGGGTACGGGATCCGGCCGCCGTTCGACGTGCCGGACGAAAACATGATGGCGCTGGTATTCGACCCCGCTCGCCCTGTCCCGCGCGGAACCATCCGCTACGCGGCGGCCTTCGGCGTCTGACCTGCACCACCTCCGTCAGGTGCGGGGCGGGCCGGCCGCCCCGCACCTGACCAGCCCTGCCGACGTGCCCGATCTCGAAGCGGCCGGGTACGTGGTGATACCCACGGTGCTCACCACGGCGTATGTTTACGCTTGCCAAAGCGGACGCCTCAGGGCCGGCGAGTCGGGCCTCATTCACGCCGCAGCCGACGGCGTCGGCACCGTCGCGGCACAGAACGCGCGGGCGATCGACACCGGGCTGGTCGGCGCCCTGACCGGGCGGTGCCCCGTTAGCCTCGCCGTTGCGCCGTCAGTGTTGCTGTTCCTCGTCGGTCAGGTGGGCGAGCACGACCTCGCTGATGTCACCGAGCTGCCGGATCTGCTCCGGGGTCAGCAGGTCGATGAGGTGGGCGCGCACGCTCTTCACATGACGGGGCGCCGCGGCCTTCAACGCCGCCAGGCCCTCGTCGGTCAGGGTCGCGAGCCAGCCGCGACGGTCGCCCTCGTAGTGCTCCCGGCGTACCCAGCCGCTCTGTTCGAGCTTGTTGACGGCGTGGGAGATGCGGCTGGGCTTGGAGTTGGTCCAGTGGGCCAGCTCGCTCATGCGCATGCTGCGTTCCGGAGCTTCGGATAGCAACACCAGCAGCTCGTAATAGGTGGGCGGCATGCCGGCTGCCGTCTGCAGGTCACGCTCCAGGCGGTCGGTCAGCAGCCGCATGGTCCGGCCGAAGGCGCGCCAGGTCCGCTGCTCGTCGTCAGTGAGCCATCTCGTCACGCAACCATCGTACTAAACAGTTGCGCGCTGAAATAACGCGATGTACTGTCCTGCTGAATCTTTCAGCACTGAAAGACTCTGAAGGAGTAGGCATGTACCCCAGCGAACTCACCGGCACCTACACCATCGACCCGGCGCACAGTCGGTTCGGCTTCGTGGCCCGGCACGCCATGGTGACCAAGGTGCGCGGCAGCATCCCCCTCATGGAGGCCACCGCCTTCCTGGATGCCAGCGACCCTTCCGCCTCCCACGTCCGGGTGGTCCTGGACGTGGCCGGTATCGACACCGGCAACCCCCAGCGGGACGGACACCTGCGCACCGGCGACTTCCTCGACGCCACCAACCACCCGCACATCACCTTCACCAGCACCGCCGTCAAGCACACCGGCGACGACGCCTTCGAGGTCACCGGCTGCCTGACCATCCGCGGCGTCACCCGCGAGATCACCATCCCGCTCGATCACACCGGCGTCGCGATCGACGCCCAGGGCATCCGGCGGGTCGGGTTCGAGGGCGGCATGACGATCAACCGGAAGGACTACGGCGTCAGCTTCAACGCCGCTCTGGAAACCGGGGGCGTGATGATCTCCGACAAGGTCACGCTCGAGTTCGATCTGTCCGCCTTCAAGACCGCCTGAAAGGCCGTGCTCGCCATGCGTATTCCCAAAGCGCTCATCTCGGCCGTGCTCCTGACCTTGACGGCGGCCGCCGCCGCGGTTCCCGCGGAGGCGGCGACCGCCGCTCCCCGGTGGACGGCTACGTGGGGAACGGCAACCCAGTGGCCGACCCCCAGCACCCCGTGGTACGGCACCAACTGGTCCCGGGAGGGCTTCGCCGACCACACCCTGCGGCAAATCATCCGGATCAGCGCCAGCGGCACCGCCGTCCGCATCCGGCTGTCCAACATCCACGGCACCACGCCTCTCCGGATCGAGAAAGCCGCCGTCGCCAACGCCCTGCAGGGCGCGGCTGCCGGCCCCGGGCTACCGCTGACCTTCGACGGCGGCCCGGATGTGGTGATCCCGCCCGGCCGGGAGCGCTACAGCGACGCCATACGGCTGCGTACGCACGCTCTGCAACGGCTCGCGATCACTTTGCGATTCACCGCGCCCACCGGCCCGGCCACCTTCCACCATTTCGCCCAGGCCACGTCCTACCGCGCCGTCGGTGACCACCTCACCGACCGCGAGCCTGCGGCGTTCACCGAACGCAGCAACTCCTGGTACTACCTCACCGGCGTGGAGGTCAGCGGCGGTCCCCACGCGAGCATCGCCCTGTTCGGCGACTCGCTCACCGACGGGGTCGGCTCCACTGTCGACGCCGACAACCGCTACCCCGATCAGCTCGCCGAACGGCTCGCCGCCCGGCACCGACCCCTCGGCGTCGTCAACGCGGGCATCGGGGGCAACCGCCTGCTGAGCGACTCACCCGAGTACGGGCAGAACGGCCTGGCCCGCTTCGAGCGCGACGTCTTGGACCGGCACGGCATCCGCTCGGTGATCATCATGCAGGGCGTCAACGACCTCGCCGAATGGAACAAGCCCCGGCAGGCCACCGCCACCGAGATCATCGCCGGACACCGGCGACTCATCCGCGCCGCCCGCGCCCGCGGCCTGACCGTCGTCGGCGCCACCATCATGCCGATCAAGGGCTCCGGCCTGGCCTACAGCGAGCAGGCAGAAAAGGTACGCGACCAGGTCAACCACTGGATCCGGACGAGCGGCGCCTACCACCAGGTCGCGGACTTCGATCGCGTCGTCCGCCAGCCGACCGACCCCGACCTGCTCCGACCCGAATACGACTCCGGTGACGGCATCCACCTCAACGACGCCGGCTACGACGCCCTCGCCCAAGCCGTCGACCTCCACATCCCGCTCACGGCGGCCTGACTGTGGCATGGATCACTGCTGAACCGCCAACCTTTCGGCGCCACGGACGTCTGTCAAGGCAACCGATCCACTCACGAGGAGACAACTGGATGCGTATCTCCAGCCGTGCCGCCGCCATCGCCGTCGGAGCCGTCGCCGCCCTGGCGATGGGCGGAGTGTCCGCCGCGAACACCCTGACGACCCCGCCGTCGCCGCCCGTCACGCCGACGCCCAGTCCGACGAACTCGTCGACGCCCGGACCCACGAGTACCTCCGCGCCGACACCCCGGCCCACCAGCTCCTCGGCGCCGAGGCCGACGCCTACCATCACCTCCGTCCCGACGCCGGGACCCCGCACCGCACGGCCGACCCCCTCCTCCTCGACACCGGGACCCACCTCCTCTTCGGCGCCGACGCCGAAACCGACCAAACCACTGCCAACCCCTTCCGCCTCCTCGCCCACGCCGGGCCCCACCGCCTCTCCAACGCCGACGCGCCCACGCACCGCTCGCTGACCGGTACCCGAACCCACCATCTCGTCCAGCAAAGGGCCAGCCCGTGATCGTTGTGCTGCCACTGCCATCGGCGCTGCTCCGATGGACGCGGCGGGCCTGGCCACGCACCCGGCCTCCCCGGCCCCCCGGGGAGGCCGGGCCACCGATCAACCAGCTCTACCACGCCCGACGACTGAGCCTGGTGCGCCTGGCCATCCTCCTGGTCGACGACCTGCCCACGGCCGAGGACGTCGTGCAGGACGTGTTCGCCGCGCTGTACCGGCGACACGGCGCCGACCTGCAGGCGCTGACCGACCCCGACGCGTACCTGACCACCGGGGTGATGAACGCGGCCCGCTCCGTCCTGCGCCGGCGGCGCAGCGCCCGCGCCTACCTGCCACCGCCACCGGTCGTCGTGCCGGCGGCGGAGGACGAGGCGTTGCTAGGGCACGGTGACGCGCAGGTGCTGGCCGCGATGCGGCGGCTGACCACCCGGCAACGTCAGGTCTTGGTGCTGCGCTACTGGTCCGAGCTGAGCGAACAGGAGATCGCCGACGCGCTGCGGGTGTCCCGCGGCACCGTCAAGTCCACCGTGAACCGGGCACTGGCCATCCTGCGCGGCCTACTCGAGGACAGCCGATGAGCAGCGAACTCGAACACCGGCTCCGCCGGGCGCTGGCGAACCGCGCCACCGCGATCACCACCGACCGGCTGCGGCCAGCCATCCCGCCCACGGCCACCGCGCCACCACCGCGAATACGACGCTGGCTGCCGATGGTGGCCGTGGCGACCGGGACGGCCATCGTCATCGCGGTCGCCGTCGTGCCGCGCCTACCCGGACCGAACCAGCAGCCCACGGCCCCGGGGCCGACGATCAGCAGCCCCCTCCCCGCGCCCAAGCCCTCGGACCGGCCCACCGGTGAAACACCCACACCCGGCTCCGGCCACTCCACGCCGCCATCGCCTACCTCGAGCCCCAAAGCAACCCCGACCGGGACGCCGTAGACCTCGGCTCGGCCCCGCATCCACCTCCCAAGAAAGGCGACCATGTTCAAGCGACTGAGTTTGGTGTTACTTGCCTCGCTGACCACCTTCATCGTCCTGCCCACACCCGCGGCCCAGGCCGGCACGTGGGGTGCCTACCCCACGAGCACCGGCAAGCGGACCTGCTCCAGCACCCGCGTTTGGAACGGCGCCGCGCACCAGGTGTGCCTCGAGTTCAACTCGGCCCGTATCCAGGTACGGGCCATCGCCTTCATCAACCCGTCGGCCTACACCAACTTTCAGGTGAACATGCGCCTGTGGTTCGGCAACGACGGCGTCAGCGTCCCCCAGTCCTGCCCGACGATGACCGGCAACAGTCCCCGCGCTTGCTGGACCGGATGGACCACGCTGCGGCTGCCGTACGTCGTCGCCGACGCCACCTTCGGCATCGCCGGCCAGTGGATGCTCCCGCTGCGCGCGCTGGACATGAAGCTCTCGGCGAAGATCCAGGAGACCAGCACCTACTGCGGACCGGCCGCTGTGCAGACCGTCCTGGCCACGATCGGCGCTTCCGCGCCCTCCCAATCCGTGCTCGCCGACCGGATGGCCACCGACACCTTCGGGCTCACTCTCCCCGGCGCCCTCTCTCCCGCCATCAACGCCTATGCGGGCGCACCCGACTACCGTGGCCAATACCAGAGCAGCACCCCAGAGGGCCTGGACGCGGGGATGCGGGAGATCGTCGAGTCGCTGTCCCGCGGCCGACCGGCGATCGTGCTGGTCCGGGCCGGCTCGCTGCCTTGGAGCAACGCCTCCCCGTACTACCGGCACTACGTCGTCATCCACGGCTACGGCGGCTGGCAGCACCCGGACGTCGGCTACGTGCCGACCAACTTTAACGTGCTCGACCCGTGGGACGGCGTGGAGCACCAGATCAGCATCGACGACCTCATGACGGCCACCCACCTGGCGGTCAGCGACGGCGAGTACTTCGTGGCCAGAACCTAACAGCCCAGCGTCCAGCCCACCCGTCAGCCCCGTGGCAGCGCGGGTGGGCACCCACAGTCCCGACGGCTTGATCTGCCGCCGGCAGGCGCGGCCGGTCCGCCGGTGCGGGTAGCGACACCGCCTGGACGCTAGGAGCCTCGTAAGCGGGGCTCGGCGCACAGATGGACGGAACGCGGAGTACAGCAGAGCGACGAACGAGCGGTCTTGGAACGAATCCGTCAGGGCCTCGTCTACACCGAGTCGGAAGACCGTTCCAGGCTTCTCGGCCACGCACCAATCTCATCTTCGAGTACAACCACACCGCAACAGCGCGACGATGACGTGAGTTCCGTCGGACCGTTCGAGCGCGGACCGAACTGGGAACGACCCGGCAGGCCCGGATCTGGCGAGACACGCCCATCGACTGCGCGAAGCGGTGGCTGCACTGGCGGCTAACCGTCGAGGTAAAGTCGATCAACACCGTGTCGGCCGACCCGCCATAGCCGGATTGATCTGGGCAATAACCTGAACGATCGCGGGGCCGTGTTAGACGAACGCGGCTGCCGCTGCCGGATCAGTTAGTTCTGCGCTGCGAACCGTCAACATGCTCTTGGCCATCTTGTTCGCAGTGAAGAAGCTGCGCACCAGCCAGTCGATGTCAGCTCAAAATCTAGCGCCCGCCGTAGTCTGCCGAGCACCTTGGGGTAATCTAAGAAGGTCCCGTTGCTCTTGTCTCGATTTCAGGGCCTGCAGGCCGGGGCAAGGTTGCGCGGGCGGTGCAAATCGACGTTGGGGTCGCCAGTGCCGATATCCTTCAATTCTTGCAGGCGTGCGCTCGGCACCTACCGCGCGGGCCGACCGCCAGCGCAGCGTATTGACGATCGAAGATGGATGGCGACGGGGCAACGGACAACCGCTGCTGTGGGCGGCGGTTCCGGTTAAGGGCCGTTGCCCCGTCACCACACGCCGAAGGGCGGGCGGCAGAATGCTCGATCTGCCGGCCTGAGGGCCTTCGGGGGACAGGGAAGGAGCGGCGAGCGCGGTATGAAGAGGCCACTCCCGCGGTTCGCGCGCCCGCCGCTCCAACGCCCGTGACTCTATCGATTAGCCCTGGGCTTGTGCGCGGCGTCTGGTTGGTCACTCGTTCGTGTGACGGGCGGAACCCGGAGGACAGTCTTACCGCCAGACAGCCTAACGCGGCCAACTGTCACTAGTCGGCGTACAGGTCCGAGTGCAGAGGTAAGTATGGCTTTAGCTGCACACCGCGCCGAGTTCGGTCTACGTCCGGCGACTCCCCGCCTGACAGCGGCTGTCCAAGTTGGTGACGCTGCGTGAGGGTGTTGCTAAGCCAGTCGTTCCCTCGCCGTGCGGATTTGGCTCTGCTCTTGTGTCAAGACATCGCCGAGAGCGGGGTTCTAAGCTGGGTGGCGGGTCTGGGAAGTGACTTCTCCGAAGAGCCGGCTTGGGGATGCGAGTTGGTCACGCTGGAGTCGGTAGTCGTTCCCCGTTGTCCTCCCGGGTCCGCCGCCGTAGCGGCCACGGCATCGTCGGTCATGCGTCGGTAGATGATGTCGGACAGGCGTCGTTTCAGGGCGCGCATGGCTTCCATCGATGTCTTGCCGGAGGTTTTCTTCCGGTCGAAGTAGGCGCGTCCTTCGGTGGGGTTGCGTAGCTGGACGGTGGCCATGATGTGCAGGACCCGGTTGATCTGGAGGTTGCCGGCGCGGGAGAGCCGGTGGCGGACCTGGTCGCCGGAGGAGGCGCCGATGGGGGCGGTGCCGTTCCAGGAGGCGAAGTGGGCCCGGTTGGGGAAGTGGGTGATGTCGGCGACCTCGACCAGTAGCCGGGCGGCGCCGGATGATCCGATGCCGTGCAGGTCCATCAGGGTGGTGCCAGTGGCCGCGACCAGTTCCTTCAGTTCCTTGTCGGCTTCCTTGGAGCGTCGGTAGATCCGTTCGAGGTCCCCGATCAGCTCCGCGGCGACCCGCCGCCGGGCCTTGCCGACTACGTCGCGAGGCCGGACTGTGGCCAGCAGTGCCTTGGCCTGGGCGGCGGACAGGCTCTTCTTCGCCCCACCCGGAATCAGCTCCAACAGCAGCTGGTGCAATTGGGACACCATCCGGGTGTGGTCCTCACCGAGCGAGCGGCGCCGGTCAACCAGAATCCGCAACAGGGCGAGTTGCTCATCGTTGACCACCGGGCGTAGCCCGGCCATGCGGGTACCGACCAGCGCGATCGAGTGGGCGTCGGTGACATCGGTCTTGCGGCCCTGTCCGGTGGCGAACACCCTCGCCCGGGCGGACAGCTTCGGTGGCACGTCGACGAAATGCTCGCCGTCGGCCAGTAGCCGGTTGGCGATGTGCCGGCCGATGCCCTGGCAGCCCTCGATCGCCCACACCCGGTTCGGCCACTGCCTGGCGTACTTTCGCATCTCCGCGTAGCCGTCGCGGTCGGTGTCGAACCGGCCGCCACCAACGACGGTCTCGTCGCCGGCCATCACCTCGATCGTGGCAGAGCGCTTGTGCGGGTCCATACCGATGACCACACGATCTGACGTGCCACTCAACGCGTCCTCCGATGCTCGATCCACCTGGGTTGTCGAGCCGAGAGGGCAACGCTACTTCGAGCCGAGCAAACCCCTGACTTGTCTACTGAAGCCAGACGCGAGGGTCTGCAGCCCGTAGCGTCAGGGCGCCGGTCGGCACTGGCTCGCAAACCCCTTGCCACTCTCGGGTTGGCTCATCAAGAGCGTGCCGCCGCTGGCCGGCGCCCGGCCGTGGTGTGGCTCAACAGAGGCGTGCTCCAAGACATTTCTTCAAGTCAGGCTGCCTGCCATGGCGATGTCCCTGTTCGCCCTGGTGGAAGGAACCCGGCTCTACGTGATCACGATCGGCATCGACCCGCACAAGTCCTCCTTGACCGCCGTCGCTCTCGACGGGACCGGCAAACTGTTGGAGTCGCGGCGGATCACCGTCAACGCTGCGGCATACACAACGTTGACCGACTGGGCGGCTCGCTGGCCGCAACGCCGTTTCGCTGTAGAAGGCGCCGCCGGGCTGGGTCGTGGCATCGCGCAGCTGCTGGCCGCCGCCGGCGAAAACGTCGTGGACGTGCCAGCCACTCTCGCAGCTCGTGCCCGGCTGCTGGACACCGGCGGCATCCGCAAAACCGACGTCGCGGACGCCGTCAGCGTCGCGCACGCCGCCATGCGCCGCGAGAACCTGCGGCAGGTCACCGCCGAGAACGACCACACCCGGCTTCGACTGCTATCCGAACGCCGTGACGACCTCGCCCGTGAACGTGTCCGCCTGCTCAACCGGCTCCACGTCATGCTGCGTGACCTGATTCCCGGCGGCGCGCCGTTGGACCTCACCGCCGACAAGGCCCGCAACGCTGCTGCGCGGCATCCGGCCCGTCACCGTCACCGACAGCTGCCGCCGCGACCTCGCACGCGACATGATCGCCGACCTGCGCCACCTCGACCGACGCCTGCACACCAACCAGACGCAGATCCGGCAAGTCCTGGCCGAGACGCACTCCACGATCGTCAACATGCGCGGTGTCGGGCACCTGATCGCCGCGAAGGTTCTCGGTCACGTCGGTGACGTCACCCGTTTCCCCACCGCGGATCACTTCGCCAGCTATGCCGGCACCTCCCCGCTGGAAGCCTCCAGCGGCGAACGCCGCCGCCACAGAGGCGCTCTCGAGCCTCTCCCGCCCTGGAGCGACGCCCGGGACTGCGCAGGCCAGATGAGAGCCACACGACCAGCGTGGGCAGCCGAAATGAGAGCGACAGCCCGGGCGCCTCGACCGAAGCCTGGCCGGGCCACGGTCGCAGGTCAATGAAACAAGTAGCCGAGATGTGCGTGCATCGCCCCGTATGGTGGTTCCATGATCACCTGCGTCGTGCACTACACCATCAACCCACAGCAGATTGAGGCGTTCGAACGCTTCGCCCACGCCTGGATGCGGCTAGTGACCAAGCATGGTGGTGTGCACCACGGCTACTTCCTGCCCGCCGAAGGGGCGAGCGACAAGGCCGAAGCGCTGTTCAGCTTTGAGAGTCTGGCAGCCTACGAGCGTTACCGCGCACGGTTTGGCAGTGATCCGGAGTTCGTCGCGGCTGACAGGATCCGCGACGGCTCGGGTTGTGTCGTGCGGTACGAGCGAACGTTCATGCGTCCGCTCCTACCCAGTGATTGAGTGAACTCTTCTGCCGCAGATAAGGCGCGCGGCCCGTCGGTGTGCGTTGCTCTCGGTAACGCCAGCCTGGTCGTTGGTCGCGCCGTTGGATCCGTGATGCGGATGCTGCGCAAGCACGACTAACAGGCTGCGCCGGCGGAGGGCGCATGACCACGATCACCAGGTCCCGGCCGCTACTTTGCGGCTGGCGTGCGAGCTAAGGGCTCCGGAAGCCGTTTACTTCAGGTTTTCCGAGCCAGAGCCTCAACTGTTGGCCAGGGTGCGGTCGAGGAGGGGGAGCAGGCGATCCCAGTGGCGCTGCAGTCCAGCGGGGTCGAAGGCGTCGGTGTCAGACATGGTGAACCCGTGGACGGTGCCGGGGTAGATCTCGGAGGTGTAGTCGACACCGGCGGCGTCCAGGGCCCGGTTGAGCTCGCCGAGAGCCTCGGGCGTGAGGTCGCTTTCGGCGTGACCGAAGTGGACCTGGGCGGTGATCCCGGCGAGGGCGTTGGGCCCGTCCGCGCCCACGGGGCCGTGGAATCCGGCGACGGCGGCCACTTGGGCGGGGTGGGCCGCGGCGGTGCGCATCGCCAGGAGGCCGCCTATGCAGTAGCCGGTCACCGCGACCGGTCCGGCGCCGACCTCGGGCTGGGTGGTGAGGAACTTGAGGTAGGCGTCGGCGTCGCTCAGGACACGTTCGGCGGTGTGCGCCTCGATCAAGGGCATCAACTGGGCCATGAGCGCGGGCCGGACCTCTTCTCTGATGTGCTCGGGAAGGTCGATCACCGGTGTCGGGCCGTGTCGGTAGAAGAGGTTAGGGACGAGCACGTAGTACCCGTGCCCGGCCAGTTCGCGGGCCATCTCCCGCAGCACGGGCCGGATGCCGAAGCCGTCCGCGTACATCAGCACCCCTGGGCGCCGTTCGCCGTGGTCGGGGAAGGCGGCGAAGGCGTCGGCCTGGCCGTCCGTGGTGGGAATCTGCAGTGTCTTGGTGGGCATGGCGGATCTTCCTTCCTTGGACTTGGTGTTGCACCGATCGGTGCAGAACCTACATCGATCGGAGCATGAAATGCAACGGACGATGTAATCGGGTAGCCTCGGCAGGCGTGATGGAGAAGAAAAAGCCG
This sequence comes from Micromonospora sp. KC723, assembly GCF_004348595.1. Taxonomy (GTDB): domain Bacteria; phylum Actinomycetota; class Actinomycetes; order Mycobacteriales; family Micromonosporaceae; genus Micromonospora. Next base: position 2,261 of record NZ_SMKD01000087.1, on the reverse strand, counting down.
GCTGGACAGCCCGACAAACGCCAGGCGATCATCAACGGAGCATTGGCGTTGTTCGCCCGCGACGGGTACACCCGCGCGAGCCTGGACGCGATCGCGGCTGAAGCAGGCGTCTCCAACCGCACCATCTACAACCACTTCAACGACAAGGCGGAACTGTTCCAGACGGTGATCCAGGAGAGCACGCAGCGGGTCGCCGACACCGTGGTCGACGTCATCGACCGCCACCTGAGCAAGGTCGTCGACCTCGAGACAGACCTGGTCGACCTAGGGCTGGCTTGGCTCGCGGTGCTGACCTCCGACCTGGCTCCGCACTTCGCGCTCATCCGTCAGATCAACGCCGAGACCGAACACATCCCGCCGGCAGCGCTGAGGCTCTGGCAGGACACCGGCCCCGGTCGCGTGCGGCGCGAACTCGCCGCCCGGCTACGCCAGATCGCCGACCGCGGCCACCTCACCATCGACGATCCCACGCGCGCAGCCGGGCACCTAATGCTGCTCATCTCCGCCGACAACCTGGCAGACCGCGCGATGCTGAACGACAAGGACGAAGTCACCGCCATGGTCTCCGCCGGGGTTCACGTCTTCCTCTACGGCTACAAGCGCTAGCATCGCGCGTCACGCGCGGCCTATGGTCGCACGCCACTTTGCCGCACATTCTCATCCCGTCGCCGGCCGCTCGTGACGCCCCGTGGTCGACATGTCTACGACGGAGTGGGCCCAGGCCAAGGCCCTGGGACTACGTCCAACTGCAGATAAACGGCGAGCTGATCGTCTGGGAGCACGGCCGGACGATTTCGCGCTGTCGCAACGGCAGGTCACCGCCGGCCGGGACCTTGAAGTATGCCAAAACCCGCGCCAGGGGGCGTGAACAGGCATTTGATGATCGCTTCAAGCGGCTCGGTGATACTCGTTGATCACGCCGTCGAGGCGTCGTCGGCGTCGGACGGGGACATCCATGGGGATGACGACGGCCGGATCGTGGTTAGGCGGCAACTGCAGTCGGCCATGATGGGGTCGATGATCGTTGAAGTGGTCGACGTACTCGCCAACGACGGTCAGCGCGTGGCGCTCGTTGGAGATCAGCAGGTGGTCGAGGCACTCGTCGCGGAGGCTGCGGCCGAAGCGCTCGATGAAACAGTTGGCGCGGGGTGTGCGCGGCGTCTTGATCACCGTGATCCCCTCGCTGGCGAAGACCTCGTCGAATCCGGCGGCGTACTTCGTGTCGCGGTCACGGAGCAGGAACCGGAACCGGGCTGCCCGCTCACCGAGGTCCATGACGATGTTGCGAGCGGCCTGGGTGGTCCACTGCTGGGTTGGATGGGCGGTGACGCCGAGCAGGTGCACCCGCCGGGTCGCAACCTCCATCACCACCAGGATATACAACCTTCGTAGCAGGACCGTGTCGAGGTGGAAAAAGCCGATCGCCAACAGGCCCTTCGCCTGGGTGCGCAGGAACGCCCGCCAACTGGTGTCCGTACCTCGGGGTGCCGGGCCGATACGGCGGCGGGCCAGGATCCTCCGGATGGTGCGGAGTCCGACCCGATGCCCCAGCCGGTCGAGCTCACCCTCGATCCTCTTGTAACCCCAGCGAGGGTTTTCGCTGGCCAGACAAACGACCAGGTCTCGGACATCGTTCGCGACCGGCGGTCGGCCACCGTGGTTGGGCTGCGTCCAGCGTCGACGGACCAGCCGACGGTGCCAGGACAGCAACGTCGCCGGGGTCACCAGCCGATGCGGCAGCAGGTACGCGGCAGCAGCCGGGTCAACGCCGCCAGAACCGCCCGGTCCGGCCACGACAGGTGCGGGCGACCTCGGATCTGACGACGCAGCACCGCCACCTCCTGGCGGAGTGCGAGGACTTCGGCGATCAGCGCCGTGTCCGCTCGGGCCAGCAACCCCAGTCCGTCGACCAACCGGATTGTCATCAGGTACAGCAGCCGTACGAACATGGCGACGATCATCGCTGGCAGACGTGTGGTCGCGGCTCACGTCGAGTGGGACGCGTGACCGCGCCGCATCGTCATGATCTTGAGAACTCCAGCTCAAGGCCATGGCGCGGGTATTGGCATACTTCAGGCCCAGTCCCCGGTGCAGGGGAGCGGGGACGGCGACGGGCCGGCGTGCGCGGACTAGGTGTTCTGCCCAGAGAGGTTGGGGACGCGGCTGGCTGGTGGGTGGCCGCCGAGTGCGGTGTGCGCGCGGTGGTGATTGTAGGCGTGGAGCCAGGCGGGGAGAGCTGCCCGGCGGGCGGCTTCTGAGGA
>NZ_SMKD01000086.1 GCF_004348595.1 Micromonospora sp. KC723 | reverse complement strand
GGGCGGGACACACGGGCGGATCAGGTGTGGGAGAGCGCGAAGGCGGACAGGAACCCGAGGACGGTGATCAGGCCGACCAGCAGGTGGGCGTCCTCGAACGCCTCCGGAACCATGGTGTCGGTGATCATCGCGAGGATCGCGCCCGCCGCCAGCGCCGTGATGACGGCCAGCACCTCCGGCGGCGCCCCACCCAGCAGCGTGTAGCCGGCCAGCGCCGCCATGCCGCTGACCAGGGCGATGGCCGCCCAGAGCCCGAACACGTACCGGCCGGTGCGGCCGGCCCGGCGCATGCCGGCGGCGCTGGACAACCCCTCCGGCACGTTGCTCAGGAAGACCGCGACCACGGTGACCAGGCTGACCGGGCCGCCGGTGAGCAGGCTCGCCCCGATCACCACCGACTCGGGTACGCCGTCCAGCAGCGCGCCCACCGCCATGGCGGAACCGGAACCCGGTCGTGCCCGCTCCGAGGGCTGCGCGTCGCCGGAGCGCTTGCGGTGCCGTGCGCCGAACCGGGCCAGCAGCAGGTTCGCCCCGGTGTACGCCAGCGCCCCAACGGTCGCCCCGACCGCGGTCGGCCCCAGACCGCCCCGCTCGTGCGCCTCGGCGATCAGCTCGAACGAGACGGCGGAGAGCAGCACACCCGCGCCGAACGCCATCACCGACGCGATGACCCTGCGGGGAACCCGGGCGAACCACCCGGCGGCCGCCCCGATCAGCAGGGCGGAACCGGCCAGCAGCCCCCACCCGCCCGCTTGCACCCACTCCGGCATGTCGGAGGACCGTACCCGGAGCAGAGAACCCGAAACCCGGTCAGAAGGCGGCGAACAGGTACGGCAGTTCGCGCGGGAAGATCCGCCGCAACTCGGCCGCCGCCTCGGGGCCGATCTGACCCAGCCCGCGTACGTCCACCTCGGCCGGGTCGAGCACCCCGTACGCCAGGGCGGAAAGCCCGGCGGCGGTGAGCGTCGCCGACGGGGCCGGCCCGCCGCAGGCCAGTTCCAGCCGGCCGGTCGTGCCGTCGAGCACGTGGCTGCCGCCCAGCCACCGGTCGTCGACCAGTTCGACGCGGACCCGACCCGGGCCGGCCGGCAGCCCGGCGAGCGCGTCCAGGGAGAGCAGGCGGGCCATCGGGGCGGGCGACCCGGGCCCGGACACCCGTGCCTCGACGTGCAGCGCCAGATCGGTCAGCCACAGCTCGGGCAACTCGTCGGCCGCGATCTGGAGGCTGACCCGCTCCACCTGGTCGACGTGCCGGGCGAGAAACTGCAACAGCAGTGCTCGGGCGTACGGGCCGGCGGCGAGCAGGTCGTCGCCGCACAGCTCACCGCCGTGGTCGTCGATCCGGTACGTGAGAACGCCGGCCGTCGCCCCGTCGACTCGCGCCGAGACCAGCCAGCGGTCGTCGCGGTCGCGCAGGCCGACCGCCCGGAAGTCCGGAAGGATCGCGAAACCGTGCCGCTCCCGCAGGCAGCGCTCGGTGAACGACCGGAAACCGGCGTACCCGGCCCCGATCCGTTCCCAGGTCACCTCGCCGGGCAGCTCTGCCCGCAGCAGCGGGGCCAGGTCGGCCGGGGAGAACCGGACCGTCCGCGCCCGGGGCAGCCCGACGTAACCGAACCGTTCGTAGAAGCCGGCCCGGAACGGGTACAACGCGGTGAGCGGGTGCCCCTCGTCGCGCATCTCGTCGAGGAGTCGGTGCATCAGTGCCCGGACGTGCCCCTGTCGGCGGGCCAGCGGATGGGTCGCCACCCCGGCCACCCCGGCCAGCGGCAGCACCCGGCCGCGCAGGTTCTGCCGCATCGGGATGGCGCTGGCCGCCGCCCGGGTTTCGCCGTCATCCTCGACCACCAGAGTCCGGTTGCCCTTGTTGTACGGCAGGTACCGGTGGAACGCCTCGACCCGCTCCTGGGTCAGGGGGGAGGCCTCGAAGGCGTAGGACTGGATCGGGAAACTGGTGGTCAGGCGTTCTTCGGCGGCCAGTCGGCGGATGGGCATCCACCCATCCCAACCCGGTTGCCGGCCGGTCGCAACCCGGATAGGCCGGCTCACACCTCGATGAGGTCGGAGACCACCACGGTCACGTTGTCCGGCGCGCCGGCCTGGTGGGCCAGCTTCACCAACTGCTCGCCGCACTGCTGCCGGTCGCCGTAGGTGGTCAGCGCGGCGTGGATCGCCGTGTCCTCCACGTAGTCGGAGAGGCCGTCGCTGCACAGCAGCAGCCGGTCGCCGACGAACAGGGTCAGTACCCCGATCGCCGGCGGCGCGTCCGCGCCCTGCACGGCCCGGGTCACCAGGGACCGCTGCGGGTGGTGCCGCGCCTGGTCGGGGGAGAGCGCCCCCTGGTCCACCAGAGCCTGGACGAAGGTGTCGTCCCGGGTGAGCTGGGTCAGCTCTCCGTCGCGCAGCAGATAGCAGCGAGAGTCTCCGACCTGGGCGAGGACCAGGGTGTCCCCGGCGAGCAGGCCGGCGGTCATCGTCGTACCCATGCCGTCGCGGGCGGGATCGGCGGAGATCGCGGCGCGGATGCGCTGGTTGGCGGTGCCGACCACGGCGCGCAGCGCCTCCGCGGCCTCGTTCGGGACGGTGGGCGGGACCAGTTCGTCCAGGATCCGGATGACGATCTCGCTGGCCACCTCGCCGGCGGGGAGCCCGCCCATGCCGTCCGCCACCGCTACCAGGCGGTCACCGGCGAGGGCGGAGTCCTCGTTGTTGGTGCGGACCAGGCCGACATCGTTGAGGATGGCCGAGCGGAGGATCAGCGTCATGCCACAAGCTTGCCGGATGTACCCGGCCGTCGTCTCTACGCGCGGCGCCCGGAGTGAAGAAATGATCCGCTCTCCACTGTCGAGGGTGCGCGGTGCGACGGTGTGTGTCGGCTCAGCGGCGGGGATAGCGCAGCAGCAGGCTGGCGGTCACCTCGTCGTCGCCGAGCGCGGCGTAGACGTGCGGGACGTCCGACGTCCAGCGCAGGTGGCCACCGGCGGCGGCGGTGCCGGGAGCGTCCGCCGGACCCGCCCGGAGCACGCCCGAGAAGACCGTCACGTGCTCGGTGACGCCCGCCTGGTGCGCCGGGGAGAACTGCTCCGCCGGGCCGCACCCGTAACCGGTAGAGCTCGTAGCTGGCGTCGGTGTCGGTGAATGACTCCAGCAGCGTGGCGGTGACCGCGGCGCCCTGCACGGTGGGGGTGGTCGCCGGTCCGGACAGCACCGCCGCCAGCGGTACGCCGAGCTGTGCGGTGATCGCGTACAGCGTCTCCAGGGTGGGGTTGCGCAGGCCGTTCTCCAGCGCGGAGAGGGTGGCCTTCCCCACCCCCGCCGTACGGGCCAGGGTGGAGAGCGAGACGCCCCGCTCCTCGCGCAGCGCGCGGATCCGCCGTCCCACCGCGTCCGGGTCGGCGTCGAGCGGTGGCCGCCGGCCTGGTCGCGCTTCGGTCATGTCGCTACGGTGCTACACATCACCGTTCCGTAAACGGAACGGCCGGAAGGGGTGCGATGACCGAGCGACTGCAACCGGTGTTGGCCGGCGCGGTGACCGCGCTGGTCGGCTTCGCCAGTTCGTTCACGGTCGTGCTGGCCGGGCTGCGCGCCGTCGGCGCCGACGAGGCGCAGGCGGCCTCCGGGCTGCTCGCGGTCAGCGTCGCCGCCGGCGGCTGCGCGCTCTGGCTCGGGCTGCGGCACCGGATGCCGATCGCGACCGCCTGGTCCACGCCCGGTGCCGCGCTGCTGGTGGCGACCGGGCCGGTGCCCGGTGGCTGGCCGGCGGCGGTGGGCGCCTTCCTGGTCTGTGGGCTGCTGATCGTGGCCGCCGGGCTCTTTCCCGCGCTGGGGCGGGCGGTCGCCGCCATCCCCGGCCCGGTGGCGGCGGCGATGCTGGCCGGAGTGCTGCTGCCGCTCTGCACCGCCCCGGTGCGGGCAGTGGTGGCGGTGCCCCGGCTGGCCGTACCGGTGATCGTCGTCTGGCTGGTGCTGCACCGCTTCGCCCGGCGTTGGGCGGTGCCCGGAGCGTTGGTGGCGGCGGCGGTGGCCATCGCGTCGACCACGTCGGGCGGGCAGGTGGGCCGCCTGCGGCCGGTGGTCGAGCTGACCACACCCGCGTTCACCGTGCCGTCGCTGGTCGGTCTGGCGCTGCCGCTCTTCCTGGTCACCATGGCCGCGCAGAACGTCCCGGGTGCGGCCGTGCTGCGAAACTACGGCTACCAGCCGCCGCTCGGCCCCGCGCTGCGGGTCACCGGCCTGGCCGGGGTGCTCGGCGCCCCGGCCGGCGGGCACGCGGTCAACCTCGCGGCGATCACCGCGGCGCTCGCCGCCGGCCCGGACGCCCACCCCGACCCGGACCGCCGGTGGATCGCCTCGGTGACCGCCGGGATCGGCATGGCCCTGCTCGGCCTCGGCGCCGGGGTGGCCACCGCGCTGGTGCTGCTCTCCCCGCCGGTGCTGATCGAGGCGGTGGCCGGGCTGGCGCTGCTCGGCGCGCTGGCGACCGCGGTCGCCGCAGCGGTCGCCGACCCGGGTGCTCGGGAGGCGGCGGTGGTGACCTTCGTGGTCACCGCCTCGGGAGTGAGCCTGCTCGGAGTGGGGGGCGCGTTCTGGGGACTGGTCGCAGGTTGGCTGATGCTGTTCCTCTTCCGCCGCCGCGACCGGCCCGCCGCGCCGCCGGCCGACGCCGACGGCGGTCGGGCGCAAGGGGCGACCGTCACGTCCACCCCGGCGGCCACCGGTCGCGGCTCCGCACGGTAGCCCGCCGTCGGCGTTCAGCCGGTGACGGCGATGCCCACCATCGGCCGCGCGGCCCTCACCGGCGGGTGGCCGGCACCGAAACCTCGGCCGGCCGCCGGGACTGGTCGACGGTGCCGCCCCGGACCCCGAGGCTGCCGCGCGCCGCCTGGTAGAACCCGTCGCGCATCTCGTCGGCCCGCTGGACCAGGGCCCCGAGGTCGTCCGGGAGGTCCGGCAACGCCCGCGCCGCCCGTTCGAGCGCCCGTACGGCGTGACGCCACGCCGCAGCCGCCCGTACGGTGGCCTCGTCACCGAGCAGCAGGACCCCCTCCCAGGTCAGGGTGTGCCGCTCGGCTGCCTCCGCCAACCGGGCCAGCCCCTGCTCGCGGTCGAGAGCCGGCCTGCCGGCACCGGGCCGGTAGGCGCTGAGCATCCCCATCGCCAGCAGGTGAACCTCCTTGACGGCGCGCGCGAAGTCGGCGTACGCGTCCAACCGCCGCTCGTCCCACCGCACCGTCTGGTTGCGCCGCCACCGAGCCCGTTCGGCCACCGTCGTGGCGATCATCGTGCCGACGGTGCCGACCACCACGCCGATCAGCGCCGGCAGCTGCGTCAGCAGGGTCTCCAGCAGTTTCATCGCCATTCCCCACCATGATCCGGTCACGCCGTCCGCGCGTCCATTCAGGACAGGATGCCGGTGGGTGTCCACCAGTCCTCGTCGGGGGACGGTGGTGGGGACGTGGGCAGCAGTCCGTCCGTCACTCCTCCGGAGGGAGGTCACCGGCGGGGACGTCGAGGCGCACCCGACCGTCGGTGATCGCGGCGATCTGGTCCGCCGGCACGTAGACCGCGCCGGTGCGGGCCAGTTCGGTGGTGACCTTCAGGTAGCCGGTGCGCAGCAGTCGGGCGGCCAGGTCGGCCGGCACGTCCGGCTCCTCGACGGCCGCCGCCTCGATCAACTCGTCGATGCTGCTGCCCGGATCGGTGGTGGGTGCCTGCACGGCCACCGCGTTGGGGTCGCCGCGCTGGACCAGGTCGACCGTGCCGACCTCGACGCCCACGGCGTCCACCACCGGCATGCCCGTGGTGACTTGGGAGAGGATCGCCTGCTGCTCCATGTTCGGGCGGTTCCCGGCCCCGCCCGGCGCTAAACGCCGTTCGGTGGGGCCCAGGCGCTCGGTGGGCGCGGGGACAGCTCCCGCCAGACGTCGGTCCCGTCCAGGAGCGCCCGGACCGTCTCCTCGGCCTCCTCGACGCTGGCGTACTCGTAGAACTGGGAGACACCCTCGGCGCCGCCGGCCCGCTGCTCGACGTGCCACCGGTCGCCGTCCACCCGGAGGAAGACGTCCCGCCGGGCCAGTCGCCCCCACTTGCCGTTCCACCAGTGCCTACGCTGCTCCATGGCCGGACTCTATCGAACACGTGTACGAGACACGTCGGCCCCTGCGGGAATCCCACAGGGGCCGATGTTTCTCAGGTGCGTCAGCGCGGCGCCGGTGGCTCCGTACGCCGACCGAGCACGTCGTCCAGCGCGCCCCGCTGGGCCGGGGTGCCCTGGTTGCCGGCGAGCAGCGCGTCCCGGATCTCGGTGAGCAACTTGACCTCCTCGCTGGGCGCCTTCGGCGGTGGCTCCTCGCCCCGTTGTCGCCGCTCGGCGAGCCTGTTCATCGGGTAGACGACGAGGAAGTAGAGCACCGCCGCGGTGAGCAGGAAGGTGATGACCGCGTTGACGAACGCGGCCCAGTCCATGAGGTTGCCCTCGCTGATCTCCCAGGCGCCCGCGAACTGGTCCTTGCCGCCGCCGACCAGCTTGATGATCGGCTTGAGGAATGAGTTCGTGAACGCCGTGACCAGGCCGGTGAACGCGGCGCCGATGACGACACCGACCGCCAGGTCGACGACGTTGCCGCGCATGATGAAGTCTTTGAAACCCTTGAGCATCCGCACTCCCGTGCTGTCCGTCCTGTGGTCGGGACAACCTATGCCCCGGGAGGCGGTTCCAGAAAAGCGCCCGCCTCGACGGCCGCCCGCGCCGGGTCGCCGGCCCGGATCGCCTCGACCAGCCGGCCGTGGTCCACGTACCGTTCCGGCTCCAGCGCGTCGCCCATCGCCTGGGCGACGGTACTGCGCAGCGCGACCCCGACCGAGGCGTAGAGCTCGGCGAGCATCCCGTTGTGGGCGGCGGCGACCACCGCCGCGTGCAGGGTGGCGTCGGCCTCGACGAACTCCTCGACCCGGCCCGAGCGCCAGGCCGCCTCCCGGGCGGCGAGCGCCTCGTCGAGGGCCGCCACATCCTGCGGGGTACGCCGCAGCGCGGCCAGTCTGGCCGCCTCCACCTCGAAGGCCCGCCGCACCTCGATCACCTCGGCCATCCGGTCGTCGGTGAGCCGGCGGGCCACCACCGGGGCCAGTTCGTCGGTCGACACCACGTACGTGCCCGAGCCCTGCCGGCACTCCAGCACCCCGGCGTGCACCAGGGCACGGACCGCCTCGCGCACGGTGTTGCGCCCGACGCCGAGCGCGGCGACCAGTTGCGGTTCGGTGGGGATCCGGCCGCCGACCGGCCACTCGCCGCCGAGGATCCGGGCCCGCAACTGCGCGATGGTCTGCCGGACCCGGTGCCCGCGCGGCGGCACGGCGCTGGCGTCCACCGGGGGTGTCACCGGTTACAACTCCTGCCGGAATTCATCCCATGATTGTAGGTTCGAGGTCATGACCCCGCCACCCACCGGCACCGCCGTCCCCACCGGCCGACCGGCCACCGGAACGACCGTGCCGACCACCGCCCGGCCGCAAGCGTCCGCCGAGACCCACCGGCCGCGATCCGGCGGCCCGCTGGTGCTGGTCGCGATGCTGCTGGTCGCGCTCAACCTGCGCGCCGCGGTGACCAGCCTCGGCGCCCTCCTCGACGAGGTGCGCACCGGGCTGGCGCTCTCCGGCACCATGGCGGGGTTCGTCACCACGCTGCCCACCATCGCCTTCGCCGGCCTCGGCGCGCTCACCCCCTGGATGGTCCGCCGGTGGCCGGCCACCCGGGTGCTGGTGCTGGCGATGCTCGCCCTCACCGTGGGGCAACTGCTCCGGGTGGCCACCGACTCGGCCGCCGTCTTCGTGCTCACCAGCGCGCTCGCGCTGGCCGGCATCGCGGTGGCGAACATCCTGCTACCGATGCTGGTCAAGCAGCACTTCCCGCACCGCACCGGACTGGTCACCGGGGCGTACACGATGGCCCTGACCGTGGGCACGACGGTGGCCGCCGCCGCCGCGGTGCCGGTGGCCCACGCCTTCGGCTCCTGGCGGGCCGGTCTGGGCGTCTGGGCCGGCCTGGCCGCGGTGGCCGTACTGCCGTGGGTGCCGCTGGCGCTGCGGGACCGCGCCGCCCGGCGGGCCGCGACCGCCGGGGTGGCGCGCGCGCCCCGAACCCGGATCCGGCCGGGCCGCACCCGGTTGGGTTGGGCGATGGCGGTCTATTTCGGTGCGCAGTCGCTCAGCGGGTACGCGATCATGGGCTGGTTGGCGCAGCTCTTCCGGGACGCCGGCTACCGTGCCGAGACCGCCGGGCTGCTGCTCGCCGGCGTCACCGCGCTCGGCGTGCCGGTCGCCCTGGGGATGCCGACCCTGGCCGGCCGGCTGGGCACCCTGCGCCCGGTGGTGCTCTCGCTGACCGCCTTCTCCGCCGCCGCCTACCTGGGCCTGGCGCTGGCCCCGCGCGGCCTCGCGCCGCTGTGGGTGCTGCTGCTCGCCCTCGGTCAGGGGGCCTTCCCGCTGATCCTGACCACCATCGGCCTGCGGGCCCGTACGGCCGACGGCACCGTCGCGCTGTCGGCGTTCGCGCAGAGCACCGGGTACGTCATCGCCGCGCTCGGCCCGCTGCTGGTCGGCATCCTGCACGAGGCGACCGGAGGCTGGACCGCCCCGATCGGTTTCCTGCTCGGCGCGCTCGCCGTGCAGACCGGCGCGGGCATGATGATCGCCCGCCCCCGGTTCATCGAGGACGAGCGATGAGGGGGTCGGTCAGGAAGAGGCCGGTGTGGGATCGCCCGCGACGGCCTGCTCCACCGTCGGGTAGGTGTGCAGCACCTCGACCAGGCCGCTGACCTCGAGGATGCGCAGCACGCCGCGCTGCGGGGCGGCCAGCCGGACCACACCGCCGGCCTCGTCGCAGCTGTTCTTGGCGCGGACGAAGACCGACAGCCCCGTCGAGTCGCAGAACGACACGTTCGCCAGGTCGAACACGAGACGGCTGCGGCCCTTGTCGAGCAGGTCGGTGATCTGGTCCTGCAGCTGCGGCGCGGTCGCCATGTCGAGCTCGCCCGCGACCGACACGACGACGACGTCGCCGCGCTGTTCCGTGTGCACCGTCAAGGACATTGAACCTCCCGTTATCGGTGGAACGGTATCCCACGGACGGGGTGCCACGCAGAACGGGAGGAGGTTCCGGTGGAGCCAATCATTCCTTTGCCTCGTGGCAAGTAAAGCGGCCGGGGCCGGTGATAGAGTCCGCCCGTCCGGCGCAGAGGAGGGATCATGGCCCTGACCATGGAGGAGAGCGGCCGGCTCGTCGGCCTGCTGACGACGCACGCGGAACGTGTCGTCCAGCGCTGGACCGACATCGTCGCCGCGTTGCTGCGCGGCCGGCTCAGCCAGGCCGAGCTGCGCCTGCAGGTGCAGGAGCTGCACCGTAGCATGATCGACGCGGGTGCTGAAGGGCTCACCGACATCCAGTCGGGCAGCGCCGGTGAGCTGCGGGCGTCGCTCGCCGAGCTGTCCCGTGGCTGGGCCCGGCAGGGTTTCTCCGCCACCGAGACCGCGGTGAGCCTCTACGCCCTCAAGGACGTGCTGTTCGAGCTGGCCGAGACCGGTGAGGTGGAGCTGCGGGACGTCGTCGTCTTCGGTGGCCTCGTCGACCAGATGGGCCTGTTCACCTTCGAGACCTACGTGCAGACGCGCGAGGGGCTGATCGCCGACCAGGCCGAGCAGCTGCTCGAACTCTCCACCCCGGTGGTCAAGATCTGGGACGGCGTGGTCGCCGTGCCGCTGGTCGGCACACTCGACTCGGCCCGCGCCCAGGTGGTGATGGAACGGCTGCTCCAGACTCTGGTCGACACCGGCTCCCCGCACGCGATCATCGACATCACCGGCGTGCCGGCCGTCGACACCCAGGTCGCCCAGCACATCCTCAAGACGGTGGTGGCCGCCCGGCTGATGGGCGCCGACTGCATCATCTCCGGCATCCGGCCGCAGATCGCGCAGACCATCGTCGCCCTCGGCATCGAGTTCGGTGACATCGCCACCAAGGCCAGCCTGGCCGACGCGCTGCGGCACGTGTTGCGGCTCACCGGGATAGAGGCCGCCCGCCGCCAGCCGCGCAGGGAAGCGTGATGGAGCGGGTGCCGGTCCTCAAGATCGGCGACATCCTGCTGGTGTCCATCCAGATCGACATGTCCGACCAGACCGCGCTCGCCCTCCAGGAGGACCTGGCCGAGCGGATCGTGGAGATCGGCGCGCACGGCGTCGTCATCGACATCACCGCGCTGGACATCGTCGACTCCTTCGTCGGTCGGATGCTCTCCACCATCGCCTCGATCTCCAAGGTCCTCGACGCCGAGACGGTGGTCGTCGGGATGCGTCCCGCCGTCGCCATCACCCTGGTCGAGCTGGGCCTGTCGCTCAACGGCATCCGCACCGCGCTGAACGTCGAACGCGGCATGAAGCTGATTGCGGCGAGCCGCGAGAACGACCTCGGGCATGACGAAGAGGTGAAGGATCCGGAGCCGGGACAGGCGGCGACATCAGCATGACCGCGGGCGTCGACCTGAGCCCGAAGGCCCAGGCGATCGGCAGCGACGAGGACGTCGTCCGGGTCCGGCAGTTGGTGCGTACCGTGGCGGTGGCGGTCAAGCTCTCCCTGGTCGACCAGACCAAGCTGGTCACCGCCGCCAGTGAGCTGGCCCGCAACACGCTGATCTACGGCGGTGGCGGCAACGCGGAGGTGACGGTTGTGGACGACGGACGGCGCCGGGGCGTACGGATCGTCTTCGCCGACTCCGGCCCGGGCATCCCCGACCTCGACCTGGCCCTCACCGACGGCTACACCACCGGGGGCGGCCTCGGCCTCGGCCTGAGCGGCGCCCGCCGGTTGGTCGACGAGTTCATCGTCGAGACCGCCGCCGGAAAGGGCACCCGGGTCACGGTGACCAAGTGGTCCCGGTGAGCGCCGAGGCCGTCCCCGCCGCCGGCGTCTGGTACCGCGTGGAGTCCGGCGGTGCGGCGAGCACCGTCCGGCGGACCGCCGAGCGGCTCGGCACCCAGGTCGGCCTGACCCCGAACCGCGTCGCCGAACTCGCCATCGTCACCGCGGAACTCACCAGCAACCTGGTCAAGCACGCCCAGGAGGGCATGGTGTTGGTCCGCCCGGTGCGGGTGGAGGGTGAGGCCGGCGTGGAACTGGTCGCGGTGGACTCCGGGCCCGGCATGGCCGACCTGACGGTCTTCGCCCGCGACGGCCACTCCACCACCGGCACCCTGGGCATCGGGCTCGGCGCCATCGACCGGCAGGCGACCTGGTACGACGCCTGGTCGTGGCGAGGAAAGGGCACCGTGTCGGTGGTGCAGGTCTGGTCGAAGGACGTGCCCGCCCCACCGATGTGGGCGGCCGGGCTGACCCGGCCGATCACCGGTGAGCAGGTCAGCGGCGACGGTCACGCGGCGCGGGTGGTCCAGGGGCGGCACCAGGTGCTGGTCTGCGACGGCCTCGGGCACGGCAGCCTCGCCGGTGCCGCCGCCGAGGCCGCCCTGGCCGCGTTCCGCGCCGCGCCGGCCGCGCCGCCCGCCGTGGTGGTGCAGCACCTGCACCAGTCCATGGCGCACACCCGTGGTGCGGCCGTGGCGGTGGCCGAGCTGGATCCGGCGGGCCTGCTGCGCTACGCGGGTGTCGGGAACATCGCCGGCGTCGTCCTCGGCCCCGGCGACGGCCGGAAGCATCTGGTCTCGTTGCCCGGGATCGCCGGTCACCAGCGGCCGGTCATCCGGGAGTACGACTACCCGTTCCCACCCGAGGCGACCCTGGTCATGCACAGTGACGGGGTGGTCGGCCGGTGGCGGATCGAGGACTATCCGGGGCTGACCGGCCGTTCGCCGCTGGTGGTCGCCGCCACCCTGCTGCGGGACGCCGGCGTCCGGCGCGACGACGCCTGCGTGCTGGTCGCGAGGAGCCCGGGGTGAGGCGAGCCGAGCCGCTCCTGCAGATGACGCTCCGGGTCGAGCAGGACATCTTCATCGTCCGGCAGCGGGCCCGGGAGGTCGCCGCCGCCGTCGGCCTGGAGCACCAGGACCAGGTCCGGGTCGCCACCGCGCTCAGCGAGGTGGCGCGGGACCTGCTGCGTGTCGTGGGCGGCGCCGACGTCGCGTTCACCGTGGCCGAGTCCCCGGGGGGCCGTAGCGCCCTGAGGGTCGATCTCACGCCGGTGCGCCCGCTGCCCGAGGGCCGGTACGAGCCGCAGTCCGGCGCGGTGGCGCGTCTGCTGGACACACTGGGCGTGTCCAGCCGCGAGGGGGATACGGTCGTGAGGATGTCCCGTCGCATTCCGGCCTCCACCGCCTCGCTGACCTCGGCGCGGCTGGCCGAGCTGCGTGCCGAGCTCGGGCACAGCACACCGACCACCGCCCTGGACGAGTTGGCCACCCAGAACGAGCAGCTCATCGCCGCGCTGGACGAGGTCCGCGGCCAGCGCGACGAACTGGCGGTGCTCAACGCGGAACTGGAGGAGACCAACCGAGGTGTGATGGCTCTCTACACCCAGCTCTCCGAGGAGCTGGAGGCGACCAACCGGGGTGTGGTGGCGCTCTACGCGGAGCTGGACGAGAAGTCGGCGCAACTGCGGGCGGCGAGCGAGTCGAAGAGCCGGTTCCTGGCCAACGTCAGCCACGAGTTGCGGGCCCCGGTGACCGCGATCATCGGCCTCGGTCGGCTGCTCACCGACCCGGCCTCCGACCCGCTGAGTCCGGCGCAGGCCGAGCAGGTCGACCTGATCCGCTCCTCCGCCGCGGATCTGCTGTCCCTGGTCAACGATCTGCTCGACCTGGCCAAGGCCGAGTCGGGGCGGATCGAGCCGGAGTGGACGCAGGTGGACCTGCGGGCGGTCTTCGGCCAACTGCGCGGCACGCTGCGGGCCCTGGCCAACCGGCCGGCGGTGAAGTTGGTGGTGGAGGAGCCACCGGCGCCGGCCGTGCTCCGGTCGGACGAGGTCCTGCTGTCGCAGGTGTTGCGCAACCTGCTGCACAACGCGCTCAAGTTCACCGAGCGGGGCGAGGTCCGGATGCGGGCCGAGCGGGACGGTGACCGGTGGCGGCTGTCGGTCACCGACACCGGTGTCGGGATCCCGCCGGAGCTACAGGGGCGGATCTTCGAGGAGTTCTACCAGGTGCCGGGCCTTGGCCGCCGGGGCGGCACCGGGCTCGGCCTGCCGTACGCGCGGCGGCTGGTGACGCTGCTCGGCGGCACCCTGGAGCTGGCCAGCGAACCGGGCGGGGGCAGCACCTTCACCGTCGCCCTGCCGGTGAGCGAGGAGTGAGGGTGGCCGGCGATCAGGCGACCGTGCTGGTGGTCGACGACAGTCGCACCAAACGGTACCTGCTGGTCAGCTGGCTCACCCGGGCCGGCTTCGAGGTCCGCGAGGCGGAGACGGGCACCGAGGCGCTGGAACGCGTCGCGACCGACCGGCTCGACCTGGTGGTGCTCGACGTACGGTTGCCCGACCTGAGCGGCTTCGACGTCTGCGAGCGGATCAAGGCGGACCACCCGGCGCTGCCGGTGATCCACGTGTCCGCGCACGCGGTCGACGTGGTGGACCGGGCGCAGGGACTGACCCGGGGCGCGGACGCGTACCTGGCCGAGCCGATCGAGCCCGACGAGCTCATCGCCACCGCCCACGCGGTGCTCCGCTACTACCAGGCGAGGCGGCGCGCGGAGTTGCTTGCCGAACGGCTCACCGGGCTGGCCGACACCACCGTCGCGGTGCACGCCGCCGCGAACTTCGCCCGCCTGCTGGAGGAGGCGGTCACCGGCGCGGCCAAGATCTTCAAGAGCCCGGCGGCGGTGGTCGCCGAGACCTTCGACGGAGAGTCCCTGGCGGGTGTGGCCGCCGGACCGGGCGCACCGCCGGCGATCGTGCCATGGGGCGTCGATGACACGGGGATCCCGAAGGGCGCCACCGTGTGGATCGACGATCCGGCGCAATGGGGGCTGGTGTCCTGGCCGGCCGGGGACACGGTGACGGTGGCGGCGGCCAGGCTGCGCGACGACCGTGCCCCGCTCTACGTGGTGGTGCCGTCGGCCACCCAGACCGCCCGGACGCCGGTGCTGGTGCAACTCGCCCAGGCGGTCGCCTCCGCGGTGGAGGCGCAGCGCTCCTACGACGAGGAACACCGGATCGCGGTCACCCTCCAGCGCAGCCTGCTGCCCCGGAAGCTGCCCGAGGTCGCCGGTCTCGACATGGCGGTGCGGTACGAGCCGGCCAGCGCGCGCACCGAGGTGGGCGGGGACTTCTACGAGCTGGTGATGCTCGACGGTCACCTGTTGGTGGCGATCGGGGACGTGGCCGGCCACTCGCTGCACGCGGCGACCGTGATGGCCGAGCTTCGGCACGCGATGCGGGCGTACGCGGTGGAGGGACACCAGCCCGCGGTGATCCTGGACCGGCTCAACGAGCTGATGCGCTCGCTGCTGCGCAACGAGTTGGCCACCCTGTGCGTCCTGCTGCTGCACCCGCCCACCGGGCGGATCCGGATGGCCAGCGCCGGGCACCTGCCGGCGTTGGTGAGTGACGACGGCCGGGTGGACTTCGTCCAGCAGTCCGCGCCGTTGCTCGGGGTCCGCGCCGCGCGCCCCGACGATCTGGAGTTCGTCCTGCCGCCCGGGGCGACCCTGGTGCTCTACACGGACGGGCTGATCGAACGGCGGGACGCCACGATCGACGAGGGGCTGGCGGCGCTCGCCGCCTGTGCCGCTCGGGTGGACGACGACCTGGACCGGTTCTGCGAGCGGCTGCTGGTCGAGCTGGCGCCGCGGGAGATCCACGACGACGTCGCGGTGGTGGCCGTCCGCCGCCACTGATCGCCCGGCAGGTGGCGGCGGAAGCGCAGCTCCCGCCGGAGCCGAGCCGGGTCCAGGATGCCCCGGTGGCCGCCGCGCGGCTGTCGCATTTGTTCGAGGCCACCTTCTTACGCTGGTTTCATGGCAACCCAGACTAGTGCTCTGCTGGCCGTGGCCGCGCCGAGGACCGTCGCCGTGGTCCGCGCGATCGCCGACGACCAGCTCGACCTTCCCCACACCCTGCCCCGACTACACCGTTCGGAGCCTGACGAACCACCTGTACGACGTGGTGGTCAACTTCCAGGACCTGGCCGCGCGCCAGGCGGTGGACTGGTCGGCGAAGACCGACCACCTGACGCCGGGGTGGCGGGACGGGTTCGCCACGGAGGCCGGGCGCCTGGTCGAGGCGTGGGCGGACCCGACGGCCGAGGAGGGCGTCTCGCCGGGGATGGGGCTGCCCCAGGCGACGGTCGGCCTGATGGGGCTGAGCGACCTGGTGCTGCACGGCTGGGATCTGGCACGGGCTGTCGGCCTGCCGTACGAGCCGGCGCCCGAGTTCGTCGCCGCCGGGCACCGGTTCATGGGCGAGACGGGTCCGATGGGCCGGCAGATGGGCGCGTTCGGCCCGGAGGTGGTTACCGCCCCCGGCTGCGCCGAACTGGACCGGCTGCTCGGCCGGGCCGGCCGCGACCCCGCCTGGGGTGCTTGACGTCACTATTCGCGCAGTGAATAGTACGACGGGTGTCCACGTCGCACCTTCTGCTCGGGCTGCTCGCCGCCGGCAACCGGCACGGGTACGAGCTGAAGCGTGCCCACGACAGCCGGCTGCCCCGGGCCCGTCCGCTCGCCTTCGGGCAGGTCTACGCCACCCTGAATCGACTCGCGCGGGACGGGCTGGTGGCGGCCATCGGCCAGGAGCGCGAGGCGGGCCCGGACCGGACGGCCTACGCGCTCACCGCCAGGGGCCGGCAGGAGCTCGACCAGTGGCTCGCCACGGTCGAGCCGCCCGCGCCGTACGTGGCGAGCACCCTGTTCGCCAAGGTGGTGGTGGCCCTGCTGGCCGCCGACGTGGACACCGCCCGGTCGTACCTGGTCGCCCAGGCGCGGGCGCACACCGACCGGCTGCGCGAGCTGACCACGGTCAAGACCGCGCCGTCGGTCACCCTCGACGACGTCGTCGCGGCCGACTACGCCATTGCCCACCTCGACGCCGACCTGCGGTGGTTACGGACCACCCTGGAACGCGTCGCCGACTGGCACCGGGAGGTGCGCTCGTGACGGACCTCCAGGCCCGCGGTGTGGTCAAGGCGTACGGGCCGACACCCGCCCTGCGCGGGGTCACCCTCGACGTCGCCGAGGGCGAGATCGTCGCCGTCACCGGCCCCAGTGGCTGTGGCAAGTCCACCTTGCTGCACTGCCTGGCCGGGATCCTCCGTCCCGACGCCGGTCAGGTGACCTGGCGGGGCCAACGGATCGACACCTGGTCCGAGGCGGCCCGCTCGAAGCTGCGGCGCACCGAGTTCGGGGTGCTGTTCCAGTTCGGCCAGCTCGTCGCAGAGCTGACCGCGGCGGAGAACGTCGCGCTTCCGTTGCTTCTCGCCGGCACGGGGCGGCGAGAAGCACGGACGGCGGCGCTCGGTTGGCTCGAGCGGCTCGACGTGGCCGACGTGGCCGACGCCCGCCCCGGCGAGATGTCCGGCGGGCAGCAGCAGCGGTGCGCCCTGGCCCGGGCCCTGGTCACCGAGCCTCGGGTGCTCTTCGCCGACGAGCCGACCGGCGCGCTGGACACCCTCGCCGGGGAACAGGTGCTCACCCACCTGGTCCGGCTCGCCCGGCAGCAGCGCACCAGCGTGGTGCTGGTCACCCACGAGCCGCGAATCGCCGGGTACGCCGATCGGGAGGTGATGCTTCGCGACGGTGTCGTCGACGCCACCGGTCTGGGTCTCGACCTGCCGATCGTTGGAGGCGGCCGGTGACACCGTCCACCCTGGCCCGGCTCGCCCTGGCCGGCAGTCGCACCGACACCGCGCGGGTCGTGCTGACCGCGTGCAGCGGCGCCCTGGCCACCCTGGCCGGGCTGGCCGCGCTCACCGTGCTGGCGATACCGACGCCGACCTGCTGCGACGGCCTGAACTACTCCCAGCAGTACAGCAACGCGCTGCTGCGCGAACCAGGGCTACGCGGCGGCACCGCGTTCGCGCTGCTGCTGCTCACCATCCCGGTGCTCGCGCTGGCCGGGCAGTGCGCACGGCTCGGCGCCCCCGCCCGGGACCGCCGCCTGGCCGCCCTGCGGCTGGCCGGAGCGACCCCCGGGCAGGTGACCTGGCTCGCCGTGGCGGAGACCGGACTGGCCAGCCTGCTCGGCACACTTGCCGGGCTGGCCACCTACCTGGGCGGTCGACAACTGCTGCACCGCCCGGACGAGCGGGGTCACCTCGCCCTCCCCACCGACGTGCTGCCGCCCACCGGCGTCACCGCCACGGTGGTGCTCGGTCTCCCACTCGTCGCCGCCCTGATCAGCGCGCTGTTGCTGCGCCGGGTCAGCACCAGCCCGTTCGGTCTGACACGGGTGGCTCGACGGCAACGGTCACCCGGCCCCTGGTCTCCCCTGCTCGTCACGCTCGGGCTGGCCTGCTTCACCGCCGTCCGTCCGATCCTGCGCTGGTACACAGACCACCAGCGGGAGCCACCCGCGCTGCTGGCACCGGCCCTGGTGGTCTGCGGCGGGCTGGCCGCCATGCTCGGCGTGGTGATCGGCACCGGCTGGCTGTCGTACGCCGTGGGGAGTCTGCTGCACCGGTACGCCCGCGGCCCAGCGGCGCTGCTGGCCGCCGCCCGCCTGATGGCCGACCCGTGGGCCGGCAGCCGTACCTTCGCCGCGCTGCTGGCCGCGCTCCTCCTCGGCGCCGGCGCGGCCGGGCTGCGCTCCTGGTTCCACGCCAACGACGAGGTGACCCGGTCAAGCGGCGGGGAACCGGAGGCGAGCGACAACTTCTACCTCGACACCATGGATCTGGTCGATCTCGCGGTGGCGGTGGCGGTGGTGGTCGCGGCCGGCGGGCTGCTCGTGGCGCTGGTCGAGGGAATCGCCGCGCGTCGGCGCGCGTACGCGGCGCTGGTGGCCGCCGGCGTGCCACGGGGCACCATCGGCCGGTCGATCGCCTGGCAGGTGCTGGCCCCGGCGGTGCCGGCGGTGGCGCTCGCGCTCACCGTCGGGTTGCTGCTCGCCCGGGGTCTCTTTCGCGTGCCGGCCGACGACGGGGTCACCGTGACGCCGGACGTACCGGTGGAGCAGTTGGCCTGGATCGCTGCCGGCGCACTGGCGGCGGTGCTCGTCACGGTCGGGGTCGGCCTGCTCTTCCTGCGCACCAGCACCGCCGTGGAGGAGTTGCGGGCCGGCTGAGGGGTGCGTGCCCCCCAGCCGGCCCGGGAACCGTCAGGCGCA
Organism: Micromonospora sp. KC723; assembly: GCF_004348595.1. Classification (GTDB taxonomy): domain Bacteria; phylum Actinomycetota; class Actinomycetes; order Mycobacteriales; family Micromonosporaceae; genus Micromonospora. The sequence continues at coordinate 5,839 of NZ_SMKD01000086.1, read as the reverse complement.
GCCCAGCCGGTCGAGGATCCAGGCGTTGACGAAGGCCTCCTCGCGCCAGGCGTCGTACCGGCCGCTCGGGCCGCCGTGGCCGGCGCCCATCTCGGTCTTGAGCAGGTAGTCGCCCTGCGGGGCGACCGCCCGCAGCCGGGCGATCCACTTCGCCGGCTCGTGGTAGAGCACCCGCGTGTCGTTGAGGCTGGTCACCGCCAGGATCGCCGGGTAGTCCACCGGGGCGACGTTCTCGTACGGGGCGTACGACTTCATGTAGGCGTACACCTCCGGATCGTCGAGAGGGTTGCCCCACTCCTCCCACTCGGTGACGGTCAGCGGCAGGGACGGGTCGAGGATCGAGGTGAGCGGGTCCACGAACGGCACCTGCGCCACGATCCCGGCGAACGCGTCCGGGGCGAGGTTGGCCACCGCGCCCATCAGCAGCCCGCCGGCCGACGCGCCCCGGGCTACGAGCCGGTCGCCGGCCGTCCAGCCGGCCTTGACCAGGTGCCGGGCGCAGGCCACGAAGTCGGTGAAGGTGTTCTTCTTGGCCAGCAGCTTGCCCTCGTCGTACCAGCGCCGGCCCAGTTCGCCGCCGCCCCGGATGTGCGCTACGGCGAAGATGACCCCCCGGTCGAGCAGGCTGAGCCGGGCGATGGAGAACCACGGGTCCATGCTCGCCTCGTACGAGCCGTACCCGTAGATCACGCACGGCGCCGAGCCGTCGCGTGGCGTGCCCCTGCGGCAGACCAACGAGATCGGCACCCGGGTGCCGTCGTCGGCGAGCGCCCAGTCCCGGTGCTGCTCGTAGTCGGCGGGGTCGTACGCCCGCCCGTCCGGACCGGGTTTCACCGGCTTCTGCCGGCGCAGCACCATCTGCCGGGTGACCAGGTCGTAGTCGTACACCGAGTCGGGGGTGACCAGCGAGGTGTAGCGCAGCCGGATCTCCCGGGTGCGGTACTCCGGGTTGGCGTCCAGCCGGACGCTGTAGAGCGGCTCCGGGAAGTCGATGTCCCACCCGTCGCCGCCGCCGACCGGAACGACCCGTAGCGCGGTGAGACCGTTGGTGCGCAGCGAGACGACGAGGTGGTTGTCGAAGGCGTCGACCGCCTCCAGTCGCGTGCCGGGGGAGTGCTCGATCAGTGGCACCCAGTCGCCGGGGGCGTCGGCCGAGGTCCACGCCAGCGCGAAATCCTCGGCGTCGTCGTTGTGCAGGATCAGGAAACGGTGGCCGTGGTGCTCGATGGTGTACTCGACGCCCTGCCGGCGGGGCGCGACGACCGCCGGCTCGCCGGTCGGGTTGCCGGCCGGGATCACCCGTACCTCGCTGGTGACCTTGCTGTGGATGTCGATGACCACGAAGCGCTCCGAGCGGGTCAGCTCGACACCCACCCAGAACCGCTCGTCGTCCTCGGAGTGGACCACCACGTCCTCGCTCGACGGGGTGCCGACGACGTGCCGCCAGACCCGGTGGGGTCGCCATGCCTCGTCCACCGTGACGTAGAAGAGCACCGAGGCGTCGGCCGACCAGGCGGTGCCGTAGAACGTCCCCGGCACCTCGTCGGCGAGGAGTTCGCCGGTGCTCAGGTCCTTGATCCGCAGGGTGAACCGCTCGTCGCCGGTGAAGTCCGTCGAGTACGCCAGCCAGCGCCCGTCGGGGCTGACGTCGAACGCGCCGAGGGCGAAGAAGTCGTGCCCCTCGGCGAGCGCGTTGCCGTCGAGCAGGATCTCCTCGCCGTCGAGCGGGGCGCCGTCCGCGCTGATCGGCGGCGCGGTCTCACCGTCGCGGACCGCCCGGCGGCAGTGCACGCCGTACTGCTGCCCTTCCACCGTGCGGGTGTAGTACCAGTACCCGTCCTTGCGGGTGGGCACCGTCAGGTCGGTCTCCTGGGTGCGCCGGCGGGTCTCCTCGAACAGCTCCGCGCGTAGCTCCGCCAGGTGCGCCGTGCGGGCCTCGGTGTACGCGTTCTCCGCGGTCAGGTGGGCGATCGTCGCCGGGTCGTCCTTGGCGGCCAGCCAGGCGTACTCGTCGATGACGGTGTCGCCGTGGTGGGCGCGCTCGGCGGGCACCCGCTTCGCGACGGGCGCGGGCGACGGCTCCAGGTCGGGGCGCGGCGCCAGACGCGCCGAGTTGGAGTTGCCGGGGGTCTCGGTGGTCACGGCGTCACGTTACCGGCCGGCCGCGGTCCGTGGCGCACCCGCGTCGGCGACCCGCCGCCAGGTCTTTAGAACATGTGTACGATGACCGGCATGGCGGCAGCAGCGAACCCGACCGGCGCGACGGAGATCACCCGGCGGCTGGCCGCGATATGCGGTCCGTCCTTCGCCCGTCGCGCGGGCGCCGCCGACGAGGTGGCCGGCCGGGTCGCCCGGTGGGTGGCCGTCCCCGGTGGCCCGGAGGCGGCGGCCGAGGTGCTGCGGCTGGCCGCCCGGCACGACCTGACCGTGGTGCCGCGCGGTGCCGGCACCAAGATCGACTGGGGGGTGGCGCCCGGTCGGGTCGACATCCTGCTCGACACCGGCCGGCTCGCCGGCATCGGCCACCAGTCGGCGGATTCACCGGTGGTCGAGGTCGACGCCGGCACGCCGCTGCGTGCCGTCCAGGCCACCCTGGCCCGCACCGGCCGGCGGTTACCGCTGGATCCGCCCTCGCCCGGGGCCACCCTTGGCGGGGTGCTCGCCGCCGCCGAGGCCGGCCCGCTGCGGCACCGGCACGGCACCGCGTGCGAGCAGCTCGTCGGCCTGCGCTGGCTGGCGGCCGACGGCGAGCTGGTCGGGGCCGGGGTGGGCCCGGCGGAGCCGTCCGCCGGTGCGGCACCGGTCGGGTTGGACGTCGGGCGGCTGCTCTGCGGCTCCCAGGGTGGGCTCGGGGTGCTCGTGTCGGCCACCGTGCGGGTGCAGGCCGCGCCCGCCAGCCGGATCTGGGTGACCCGCCCGGTGTGGACGCCGCTGGAGGTGCACGATCTGGTCCGCGCGGTGCTCGCCGCCCGGCTCGACCCGGCTGCGGTCGAGCTGGACCTGCCGGCGGCCGGGGTCGCGCCGCCCGGCGAGGACTCGGCGCGCGCGGCGGCCCGCGCCAACCATCCCTCCATGGCGGGGCGGCGGGCGGGCACGGCGCGGCGCGGGGCGGGCACCCTGGCGGTGCTGCTGGAGGGCGGCCCCGCCGACGTGGCCGAACGGGTCGACCGGCTGGTGACGCTCTTCGAGGGTGGGGCGGCGGTGGACAGCGCCGCCCCGCGCTGGTGGCGGCGCTACCCGTTCGGGCCCGGCGACACCGCACTGCGCGTCGAGGTGCCGACCAGCGACCTGCACGCCGCCGTCTACGCGCTGCGCGACGCGGCCGGCGTCCCCGTCCCGGTACGCGGATCCGCCGGGCTCGGTGTGGTGCACACCGCCCTGCCCGCAACGATGCCCGAGGATCGGGTCGCCGCGATCCTCGCCGCCGTCCGAGGGGTGCTGCTCGCCCGACGGGGGCGGTGCGTGGTGGTCGCCGCGCCACCGGCGGTCCGGCGGGCGGTCGACGTGTGGGGCGAGGCGGCGGTGATCCCCCGACTCCGGGCGGCGAAGGACCACCTCGACCCGCACCGACGGCTCGCCCCCGGGCGACTGCCGGGTGGCCTCTGACCGGCCCGTGCGTCAGGCCAGCAGGTGACCAACTCCGTTCGCGCCAGGCCGTGCCCCCACCCGGTCCCGTTGCCGCGATCTACCGCACATCGATGCGGTGAGGCACCGGGGCGGGACGGAGCCGAATCAGAGGGCGTCGTTGCGCAGGACCAGGATGGCGATGTCGTCGCGCGGGGTCTCCACCGAGAAGTTGATCGCGGTGGCGCGCAGCCGGGCGGCCACCACGTCCGCCGAGTACCCCGCCAGCGGGGCGGCGGCGTCCCGTAGCCGGTCGACGCCGAACAGCTCCCGGCCGCGCCGGCGCTCGGTCACCCCGTCGGTGTAGAAGACCAGCGAGTCGCCCGGGGCGAGCGGGATCTCCGCCGTGGGTGACGTGATCGAGTCGAGCAGACCCAGCGCGGTGCCGCCGATGCCGACGAAGGAGGCACCGCCCGCGCCGCGCAGCAGCACCGGCCGGTCGTGGCCGGCCAGGTGCAGCGACACGTCGAGCTGCCTGCGTCCAGCCGGGCCGACGGCGGCGAGAGCGAGCGTGCAGTACCGGCCGCCGCCGCGCTCGACCAGCGTCTCGTTGAGCCGGGACAGCACCTCGGGCAGCGGCTTGCCGTCGCCGATCAGCACCCGGATCACGTCCCGGACGAGCCCGGTCACCGCCGCCGCCTGGATACCCTTGCCGGAGACGTCACCGATGACCACCAGCCAGCGGCCGTCCGGCAGCGGCACCACGTCGTAGAAGTCGCCGCCGACCTCGGCGTCGTCACCGGTCGGGACGTACTCGGCGGCGAAGCCGATCCCCTCCACCACCGGCAGCCCGGGCGGCAACAGCGACTGCTGGAGGGTCTGGGCCACCCGTCGGCGCTCCGCGTGGATCCGGGCGTTCTCGATCGCCAGGGCGGCCCGCCGCGCCACGTCCTCCAGCACGGCGACCTCGTCCGGGTCGTGCCGGTGCCGCACGTGCCGGCCCACCGCCAGGGTGCCGAGCCGCTGGCCGCGAGCGATCAGGGGGACGGCGAAGCCCTCCATCGGCGGGCCCAGCGGCACCTGGGTGGCGCTGCGGGACGCCTCCCGCAGCCGGGCCTGGATCGAGTCCGGGCCGGTCTCCTGGAGCACCTTGTGCAACTGGGGCAGGACCGACTCGTCAGCGTGACTGGAGGCGGCCAGCCGCAGCCGGCCCCACTCGTCGGTGGTGTGCACCGCGCACCACTGGCCGAGCCGGGGCACCACCAGCTGCGGGATGAGCGCCATGGTCAGCTCGACGTCCAGCGACTGGGCCAGCAGTTCGCTCGCCTCGGCCAGGAAGGTCAGCCAGGCCTGCCGGCGGATGTCCGCGCGGCGGAGCCGGTCGTTCTCCAGGTGCAGCGAGAGCCGCTCGGCGGCGAGCACCGCCAGCGGCCTGGCGTACGCCGAGGGCGCCGCGTCCAGCTCCAGCTCCCCGGCGTACGGGCGGTGCACCGCCAACGGCACCTGAAGCAGTTGGTTGCCGGGGCGGGGCTGGCGGCCGTACCGGGCGAGCACCTGGGTGCCCTGCCCGTCGCCCCGGTCCAGCCGGACCACGCCGCCGGCCGCGCCCACCATCTCGGCGACCCGGGTCAGCAGGTCGGCGGCGAAGTCGGGTAACGGGTCCTCGGCGTACGGGTCGGGGGCGGTCTGGGTCAGCTCGCTCATCGCGGCGGCGCTCGGCGCGGAACTCGCTGTGGCCGTACCCTCCCCGGCTCCGGCCGGTACGTGTTCTCCCACCGCCGCCTCGACCGGCGTCCTGCCGGACCGGTCCAGCCGGAACCAGACCCCTTTACCGGTGGGCAGGTACGTGGTGCCCCAGCGGCTGGCGAAGTGGTCGACGAGCAGCAGCCCACGCCCCCGCTCGGAGACCTCGCCGATTTCCTCGCTGTCGTTGCGGATGCCCACCGCCAGGTCGTCGACCGGGCCGGCGGCGAAGTCGGTGACGGTGACGGTGAGCCCGACCCGGTCGGCCACGACCTCGATGTCCAGTTCGGTGCGGGCGTGCTCCACGGCGTTGGTGGAGAGTTCGGTGGTCAGCAGCAGCGCCTCGTTGAGCAGGTCGTCGAGGTCGGCCTCGGTGAGCACGGAGCGGACCAGCGCGCGGGCGGCGGCGAAGTGGTCGACGAGCAGCAGCCCACGCCCCCGCTCGGAGACCTCGCCGATTTCCTCGCTGTCGTTGCGGATGCCCACCGCCAGGTCGTCGACCGGGCCGGCGGCGAAGTCGGTGACGGTGACG
>NZ_SMKD01000085.1 GCF_004348595.1 Micromonospora sp. KC723 | reverse complement strand
GGGCTGCCCTGGGTCGGGGTCGACGCGGAGTCTCGGGCACGGTCTGCCGCAGACCGAGGGCCAGTCTGGCGAGTCGGTGCGCGGTCGGTGCCGGTGGGTGGTCCCGCGGGGCAGGATGAGGCTCGGCGTGTGCGCGGTGGGTGGGACCGCCGCGAACCCGGCGGAGGGGACGCGGAGTGGACGACGAGTTCGACGTGATCGTGGTGGGGGCCGGCCCGGCCGGTTCCGCGGCGGCACTGGCCGCCCGCCGGGCGGGTGCCCGGGTGCTGCTGCTGGACCGGGCCGACTTCCCCCGCGACAAGGCCTGCGGGGACGGCGTCGCCGCGCACGCGCTGGACGTCCTCGCCGAGCTGGGGGTAGCCGACGCGGTGGCCGGCTACCCCCCGCTGCCGGCCCTGCGCCTGGTGGGGCCGGGCGGGGCAGAGGTGGCCCGGGAGCTGCCCCGGCCCGCGTACACGGTGCCCAGGAAGGTGTTCGACGCCCGGTTGGTGGCGGCGGCGGTGCGGGCCGGGGCGCTGCTGCGCCGGCACACGGTCCGCCGGGTCGAGTTGCGCGACGACCGGGTGGTGCTGGACGGCGCCCTCGCCGCCCGGGCGCTCGTCGGCGCCGACGGCGCCGGCTCGGTGGTCCGCCGGGCGCTGGGCCACCCGGTCAACCCGGACCGGCACCTGGCGCTGGCCATCCGGGGGTACGCCCCGGCGCTGCCCGGCCCGCCCGAGCAGCTCATCGTCACCTCCGGCGCGCGCTGGCCGGCGTACGCCTGGTCCTTCCCGATCGGTGACGGACAGGCGAACGTCGGGTACGGCGAGGTGCTGCGCGGTGAGCCGCTCAGCCGCGCGCACCTGCTCGACCGGCTCGCCGCGCTGTTGCCGGCCACCGACCCGACGGCCGTCACCGAGCTGCGCGCCCACCACCTCCCGCTGTCGACGCACCGGCCCGCGCCCGGCCGGGGCCGGGCGGTGCTGGCCGGCGACGCGCTGTCGCTGATCAACCCGTTCACCGGCGAAGGAATCTTCTACGCCCTGCTCTCCGGCGCGCTGGCGGGCGTGGCGGCAGCGGGCCCGCCCGGCCGGGCCGCCGACCGGTACGCCGCCGCGCTGCGTCGGCGGCTCGGCACCCACCTGCGCCACAGCTCGGTGGCGGCCTGGCTGGCCCGGCACCGCCGGATCGTCGACGCCGCCGTCCGGGCGGCCCGGCGGGACGACCGGGTCTACGCGACGGTCGTCGAACTGGGCCTCGGCGACGGCCGGCTGGACGCCCGGACCCTCGCCATGATCGGTGTCGGTCTCTCGGCCCGGACTTAACCACCCAGGTCACCATCGCCGGTACGGGTCGCTACCCTGCAAGGTGATGACTCTGCGGAACATTCTCTACTCCGTCTACGAGCGCCGGCTGACGGCGAAGCTCGCAGGCCGGCCGGTGCCCCGGCACGTCGGGGTGATGTGCGACGGAAACCGTAGGTGGGCGCGGGAGATGGGGTTCGTCGACCCGAACGACGGGCACCGGATGGGCGCCGAGCGGATCAAGGAGCTGCTGCGCTGGTGCGACGCCGCGGGCGTCGGCCACGTGACGCTGTGGCTGCTCTCCACCGACAACCTCTCCCGTCCGGCGGAGGAGCTGGATCCGCTGTTGCAGATCATCGAGGATCTGACCACCGAACTGGCCGAGGAGGGCAACCCCTGGCGGCTGCGGATGGTCGGGGCACTGGACGTGCTGCCGGCGCAGCACGCCCAGGCCCTCAAGGCGGCCGAGGAACGCACCCGGGAGCGCGCCGGCGGCGCCCAGGTCAACATCGCCGTCGGGTACGGGGGTCGGCGCGAGATCGCCGACGCGGTGCGCTCGCTGCTGCTGGAGCACGCGGCGAAGGGCGGCACCATCGAGGAACTGGCCGGCTCGCTGGACGTCGACCACATATCCGAGCACCTGTACACCAGGGGCCTGCCGGACCCGGATCTGATCATCCGTACCAGCGGTGAGCAGCGTCTGTCGGGCTTCATGCTGTGGCAGTCGGCCCACTCGGAGTTCTACTTCTGTGAACTCAACTGGCCGGACTTCCGCCGCGTCGACTTCCTGCGCGCCCTGCGCTCGTACGCCACCCGCCAGCGCCGCTTCGGCGTCTGACCCCGGCGGCGTACCGCTCCGCCGGTTGCTCCTGAGCCTGACGGCGGGGCGGCCGCTGACGGGCGGCCGCCAACCTCGTGGTCACCCGGCCGGGCGGGTGGGGTCAGATGAGGTGAGGTGGTGGAGGGCTTCGGTGAGGAAGTCGCCGAGGGCGGCGGGGGAGTCGATGGTGAGGTCGGCGGCCTCGGCCACCTCGTGACCGGTCTCCGGGTTCGCCACGGCGACGCAGACACCGAGGAAGTCGGGGTCACCGGCGGCCCGGGCGCGCAGCGCCGCGAACGCCTTGATGTCGGAGACGTCGTCGCCGAAGTACCACGCGCCGCCCGCGGTGCGGACCACCTCGCCGATGACCAGGCCCTTGTCCCGGTCCACCGGTGGCTTCAGCTCCAGCACCATCCGGCCCGCCTGCACCTTCAGGCCGAGCCGTTCGGCCTGCGCCCGCCCCCACCCCTCGACCTGCGGGCCCAGCTCCGGCGCGGTGCGCCAGTGCAGCGCGACGCTCAGCCGCTTGTACTCCACCAGGGTGCCGGCGGGCAGTTCGGCGCGGGCCAGGTCGGCCAGCTCGGCCATGGTGGGCACCCAGGGCAGGGCGGCGGGCTCGGTCACCGTGGGGCCCCCGGAGTGGCTGTGCTCCAGGCCGTACAGACCGTAGAGGTCGATGCCGGCGAGGCCCCCCAGGTGGTCGCGGAGGAAGTCCACCGGGCGCGCCGAGACGATCGCCACCCGCTGCACCGCCGGGGCGAGCGCCTCCAGCGCGGCGAGCACCTTGGGCGCGGGCTGCACGGCGGTGGGGTCGTCGTCGACCGGCGCCAGGGTGCCGTCGAAGTCGAAGAAGAGCACGATGTCGGCCGCCCGTGCGGCGGTCGCGCGCCAGGCGTGCTCGGCGTCCAACGGGGTCTTCGGCGGCTGGTTGCCCAGATTCAACGGCGGCACGCGCGACAGCGTACCCCGGGGTGGGCGGGTCATTCGTGGCCGTGAGGTGACACCTTGACACCGCCGGGGTGGGCGTCCGTGGCACCGCGGGTTCAGCGTTCGGCGGCTCCCCGGCCACGCCGGCCGAACGGCACCACCGCCGCGTCCTGGCCGTGGCCGAGCAGGTAGCCCTCCACGAAACCGGTGTTCCGGTCGCCGGTGTGCGCCTCGATGTCGTTGAGTCGCGCCACCAGGAACTCGGTCAGGGCGCTGACCCGGTCGTTGAGCCGTTCGTGCAGCTCGGCGAGCACGGCCAGGACGACCGAGGTGCCGGCGGTGGTCGCCGCGAAGAGGTTGACGACCAGGGGAAGCTGCTCGCCCCCGACCGCGCCGATCACCACGTTGGCGGTCACGCACGACGTCACCGACACCGCCGCGACCACGACTGCCCACCACTTCAGGGTCATGGACAGACCCCTCCTTCTGTCCCGCAGGGCTGGGTTCGGCCTTGTCCCGTCCCCCCGCCGACGACGAGCCCAAGCAGTACGAATAGGGACGCTAGCGTGCCTTCTTCGCGGCGGTGGCGGAACGATCAGGTCCCATCCGCCGTTCTTTCGCCATCTGAGGAACTAGCCGGTCCGTTGCTCTCGTTTTCGGTCATCCACCGGCAGAGTCGGGCGGTATGCGAGGTAACGGATGGTTTCTCGGATGTGGAACTTCTCCGCGTCGGACACGTCCGGGTCGACCAGTCGACGCAGCAGGGCCTCCACATCGGGATCCATCGGGGGTGGGCCGGCGACGTCGCGGGGGGTGACGGCCCGGTCCCAGCCCAGCGCCGCGAAGGCGGTCGCCGGGTTGAGCCCGAGCCCCTCGCAGAAGGCGACCACCCGATCGACCTCCGGGTCGCTGGCCCAGTCGCCGCGTACCCACCGGTTGATGGTCTGGCGGGAGACGCCGGTGCGGCGGGAGACCTCGGTGCCGGTCCAGGCGCGTGTGGCCCGGGCGTCGTCGAGAGCCCGGCGGACGAACGTGGCGAAGGCGATCTTCCGGGCGGGGGTGGTCTCGTTCACGTTCTGACGGTACGGCGAAACGCTCCCACGGCGGGGGGCGGGCACCCGCGTGTAACGCGCGCGAGACGCCACCTCCGACGTGTTGACATAGGGTATTGAGCAGCTGTTGAGGGGTATCACTCGGGCAGAATAGGTGGCTTTGGGGGCACGGGTAACCGGACGAAAAGCTGATACTGTCACGTGCATGGGACAATCTACGGTGTGTCACGTGCATGAGACGATCAGTGCTCACATGCGTCACGCTCCCGGTGCGAGGGGGGCGCGGTGACCGAAGTCGCGACCCGTGCCCAGGCGTTCGGTCTGGTGGCGGAGGGAGTGGCCGCGGGGCTGAGCGCCCCCTGGCGCCTCTATCTCGCCCGGGGATGCCGTTACCTGTCACTGAGTGTCGGGGACCGGACCGAGTGGAACGCCTGGCGTACCCACCTGGGCTGTCCGGAGCTGAGCGTTCGCGTCTACGACGCCGGCGGCGAGATCCGGCGCTCCTCGGTGGCCGAGGTGGTCATGGACGGCTGCCGGATCAGTGTCGAACTGGTCGAGGAGATCGGCGTCGACGACCTGGACCGGCTACTGGTCGCCGACCCCACCACCATCGAGCCGGAGGACCGGTGACCGGGCCGGGGCGGCGAGCCGGGGCCGCCGGATGAGTCCTCTGCTCGCGGTCTTCCTCGTCCTGGTCCTCGGTGCCACGAGCTACGCGGCCGGCCGGCTGCACGGGCAGCTCAGCTACCGGATCGGCTACCGCTTCGGCTACCGCCAGGGCTACTTCGACGGTGACCGGGGCGCGTGGAACCGGCGCCGGCGCGAAGCCCAGGCCGCCATCGCCTCGGCGCTGGCCGTCCCGGTCAGTGGGGTTCCGTCGACGTCGGCGGGTCCGGCCCGGCCGGTCAGCGGGGCACCGGCGGGCGGCAACGGCGCGCTGCCCGCCCCGGCCGGCCGGCAGGGCACCACGTACACGGGTTCCTCGTTCAGCGCCCCGGGCGTGCCGGTCACCGGCCGGCACCCGACCGGGACGCTCGTGCGGCGGCAGGGCTGAGCGCCGCCACCTGACGCGATGCGTCGTCCGGGCGGACGCGCATCGTCGGGGCCCCGTCAGACCGGTGACGGTGGCCCCACCGGCCGGGATGCGCGCAGGGGGCATGCATCCCGGCCGGTCCGCCACGGCCCGCCTTCTTCCGGACGGGGGAGATCCATCCGACCCCTAGCCGAGGGGGCCGGACGCCGCTAGCGTCTAGACATGGCACGGGGTTCTCCCGGGCCAGCCGGCCGCCCGGAACTGCGACCTCGCGCATGGGGTTCCGCATCCGACCCCGTGTCCCCGGGTACCGGAGGAGGCGGAACGCGGATGGCGGGTGCGCATCCGTCGGAGCAGGCCTGTGACCAATCGCCGTACGACCGCAGGTGCCGACCAGAGCCCGGCCGCGACTGCCACAACCCGCCGCGCCACCCGGAGCCGCCGCGCCACGAACGCCGCTCCGGCCGGCACCGAGGAGCCCCGACCAGCTGGCCAGGCGTTCGTCCTGGACACCTCGGTGCTCCTGTCCGACCCGGCGGCTTTCCACCGGTTCGCCGAGCACGAGGTGGTGCTGCCCCTCGTGGTGATCTCCGAACTGGAGGGCAAGCGCCACCACCCGGAGCTGGGCTGGTTCGCCCGGCAGTGCCTGCGCATGCTGGACGAGTTGCGGGTACGACACGGGCGGCTGGACCACCCGGTGCCCGCGAACGACCTCGGCGGCACCCTGCGGGTGGAGCTGAACCACTCGGACGACGGGGTGTTGCCGCCGGGGTTCCGGACCGAGTCCAACGACGCGCGGATCCTCTCGGTGGCGTTGAACCTCGCCGCCGAGGGACGGGACGTCACCCTGGTCAGCAAGGACATGCCGCTGCGGGTGAAGGCCGCCTCGGTCGGCCTGAAGGCCGACGAGTACCGGCACGGCCAGGCCAGCGACCCGACCTGGACCGGCATGGCCGAGCTGGAGCTGGGCGAGGACGAGATCGGCCGGTTGTACGCGGGGGAGACCCTCGACGTGGACGCGGCGGCCGGTCTGCCCTGCCACACCGGCCTGGTGCTGCACTCGGCCCGAGGCTCGGCCCTGGGCCGGGTGCTGCCGGACAAGACCGTCCGGCTGGTCCGTGGTGACCGGGAGGCGTTCGGGGTGCACGGCCGCTCGGCCGAGCAGCGGATCGCTTTGGACCTGCTCCTGGACGAGTCGATCGGGATCGTCTCCATGGGCGGGCGGGCCGGCACCGGCAAGTCGGCGCTGGCGCTCTGCGCCGGGCTGGAGGCGGTGATGGAGCGCCGCCGGCACAAGAAGGTGGTCGTCTTCCGGCCGCTGTACGCCGTCGGCGGTCAGGAGTTGGGTTACCTGCCCGGCTCCGAGGCGGAGAAGATGTCGCCCTGGGCCCAGGCGGTCTTCGACACCCTCGGCGCGGTGGTGCACGAGAACGTGCTGGAGGAGGTCACCTCCCGGGGCATCCTGGAGGTGCTGCCGCTGACCCACATCCGGGGTCGCAGCCTGCACGACGCCTTCGTCATCGTCGACGAGGCGCAGTCCCTGGAGCGGGGTGTGCTGCTCACCGTCTTGTCCCGGATCGGCCAGGGCTCCCGCGTGGTGCTCACCCACGACGTGGCGCAGCGGGACAACCTCCGGGTGGGGCGGCACGACGGGGTGACGGCGGTGATCGAGACGTTGAAGGGCCACCCGCTCTTCGCGCACGTCACGCTGAGCCGGTCCGAGCGGTCGCCGATCGCGGCGATGGTGACGGATTTGTTGGAAGACATCCCGCACTGACCGGGTTTTTGCCCATTTCTGTCCGCATTCGCTTTGTGGTGCAGATCACAAAACGGCCTGGCGGTTTCCCATCGGCCTCACTGTGCGCAATGGTGTCCAGCGAGCGCCCACGCCCCGACGAGATCGTCGAGCATCATTCGTCCCACCCGTGGACGAGCCCGGCGGCCGTCGGTGCGTCGGAGGCGACCCGCCGCGGTCGGGGCGCTCGCGGCACGACCGCGCCTGGTGACCGCCCGGCCCCGTGCCGCGTCCTTGCCCCCGACGAAGGGACACTTCGTGAGTCGGCTGTGGAGCCGGTTCGGCGCCCGGACGGCCGCTGTCGCGCTGCTCTCCGTGGGCGTCGCCGGCGGTTTCTATCTGGGCGAAGACCGGGAAACCCAGCAACAGGGCCTTACCGCGCAGGTCGGCCTCGTGGTCGACGAGGCCGAGTACGACTACCAGCGGGAGCGGCAGGCCCAGCACCGGACCCAGTCCGCCAAGCAGCGGAACGCCGAGTACCAGGCGAAGCTGCGCGCCGCCGAGGCAGCCAAGGCGGCGGCCGAGCGGGCCCGGAAGGCCGAGGCTGCCGCCGCGTCCCGCAAGAAGGCCCGAGAGGCGGCCGAGAAGGCGGCCAAGGAGGCCGAGACCAAGCCGTACACCGGCCCGATTCCGGCCTCCTGCAACGAGTACGGCGGCAACCGGAAGATCGGCTGCGCGCTGCTACTGGACGAGGGCTTCAAGATCGACCAGATGCCCTGCCTGGACAAGCTCTGGACCAAGGAGAGCGGCTGGAACCACAAGGCCGCCAACCCGTCCTCCGGGGCGTACGGCATCCCCCAGGCGCTGCCCGGCAGCAAGATGGGCTCGGTCGCCGACGACTGGAAGACCAACCCCGCCACGCAGATCAAGTGGGGTCTCGGCTACATCGAGGGCCGGTACGACGACCCGTGCGGCGCCTGGGCCAAGAGCCAGCGCGACGGGTGGTACTGAGTAGCGGCGACCGCGCGGCGTATCGACGGCGGGGCGGGTGTCGAGCACCCGCCCCGCCGTCGACGCGCTCCCGGCCGGCACGCCCGGGTGGCGGTCGGCCGGGAATGCTGATAGCTCTTGACGGGTGACCCTGCACCCGACGGGCGGCGACCCGCACCGGTTCGGCACCGAGGCGTTCTACGCGTCGCTCGGCCGCGCCTTCGTCGCCATGTGCGCGGTGGTGCCCCTCCTCTTCCTCATCGAGGCGCTCGACCAGGGGCTCGCCCTCGGTCTCGACGTGGCGGCCGGGATCATCCCGCTGCGCATCCAGGGGCTCGACGGGGTGTTCTTCTCACCCTTCCTGCACCACGGCTTCGACCACCTCTACAGCAACAGCATCCCGCTGATCCTGCTCGGCACCTTCGTGCTCGCCGCCGGCACCCGACGCTTCCTCTGGTCCACCCTGGTCATCATCCTGGTCAGCGGGCTCGGGGTCTGGTTCACCGGCGCGCCCCAATCGGTGGTGGTGGGCGCCAGCGGAGTCATCTTCGGCTACCTCGGCATCCTGCTCACCCGAGGCATCGTCGAGCGGAGCTGGTGGAACTTCGCCGTGGTGCTGCTGGTCGGCCTGCTCTACGGCTGGCAGCTGCTCGGCATCCTCCCCACCGACGAGCGCATCTCCTGGCAGGGGCACCTCTTCGGGCTGCTCGGCGGCGTCGTCGCGGCGATCCTGTTCCGCCGCCGCAGGCCAGAGTCGTACGGACCGTACCGCCCCGAGTCGACCCTCACCCTGCCCTGACCGGGTTCCCCGGCCCGGCGCGGCGCCGGATGCTTGCCCGGCCGGGACGACCGGCCTACCGTCGGCATCAGCACGCGTAGATCCGCCGAGCGGAAAGCGACGGTACGCCATGCGAGAGGTCGATGTCGCGGTCATCGGAGCCGGTCCGACGGGACTCTTCGCGGCGTACTACGCCGGGTTCCGCGGGCTGTCGGTGACGGTGGTCGACGCGCTGCCCGAACCGGGCGGGCAGATCACCGCGATGTACCCGGAGAAGCTGATCCTCGACGTCGCCGGCTTTCCCGCCGTCAAGGGACGCGACCTGGTGGCGAACCTCGTCGCCCAGGCCGCCCCCTACCATCCGGACTACCTGCTCGGCTGCCGGGCGGAGAAGCTGTCGTACGCCGACGGGCGGCCGGTGCTCGGCCTGGCCGGCGGTGACCAGTTGCACTGCGGCGCGGTGCTGGTCACCGGGGGCCTCGGCAGCTTCAGCCCGCGCCCGCTGCCGGTGGCGGAGGGCTTCCTCGGCGCCGGGGTCGTCTACTTCGTACCGGAGCCGGCCGCCCTGGCCGACCGGGACGTGCTGATCGTCGGCGGCGGTGACTCGGCCTTCGACTGGGCGGCGACGCTGCAACCGCTGGCCCGCTCGGTGACCCTGGTGCACCGGCGGGAACGGTTCCGGGCGCACGCCGGCACGGTCGCCCGGGTGCTCGCGTCACCCGTACGGGTGATCGTCAACGCCGAGGTGACCCGGTTGCACGGCGACGCCGCGGTGACCGCCGCCGAGATCACCGTACGCGGCGGCGCCGTCGAGGCCCTGCCGGTCGACACGGTGGTCGCTGCGCTCGGTTTCACCGCCGACCTGGGGCCGCTCGCCGAGTGGGGGCTGCGCCTGGACCGCCGGCACGTCGTGGTGGACAGCGCGATGGCCACCAACCTGCCCCGGGTCTTCGCCGCCGGAGACATCACCGAGTACCCGGGCAAGGTGCGGTTGATCGCCACCGGCTTCGGTGAGGCGGCGACCGCCGTCAACAACGCCGCCGTCGTCATCGATCCCACCGCGCACCTCTTCCCCGGCCACTCCTCCGACGCCGGCTGACCGGCCCGGCTGCCGGGTTGTCGCCGTCAGCGGGGCAGGCCGATGAGGTCGGCCATCAGTCCGGTCTGGTGGTCGAAGTACGCGTCGCGGTGCGGGATGGCACCGGCGACCCGGCCGAACAACTCGAAGCTGATCAGGCCGAACAGCTGTGTCCACCCGGCCATGCCCCGGGCCAGCAGCGACTCGGGTAGGCCCGGAAACAGGCTGGCGGCGATCTCGGCCAGGTCGGCGCGGACCGGTTCGGGCAGTTCGTCGTCGGGTGCGGCGAGCCGGCCGTCGGCCAGCCCGTCGCGGAGGATGCCGACGAGGGTCACCGGGGGGCGCTGGGCCGGCAGGATGGTGTCGTCGGGCGCGGCGTACCCGGGGACCGGGCTGCCGTAGAGCAGCGCGTACTCGGCGGGGTGGGCGAGTGCCCAGTCGCGGGCGGCGCGGCTGACGGCATGCCACCGACCGCGCAGGTCGTGCCGGGCGGCGGTGGCGTCGGCCGTCTCCACCGCGTCGCCGAGCGCGTCGTACGCCTCGAGGATCAGCGCGGTGAGCAGGTCGTCCCGGCTGGGGAAGTAGCGGTAGATCGCCGAGGAGACCATGCCCATGTCCCGCGCGACGGCACGTAGCGAGAGGTTGGCGCCGTCGGTGGCCAGGTGCCGCCGGGCTGCCGCCTTGATCTCGTCGATCATCTCGGCGCGGACCCGGGCGCGGATGGAGGGAGCGGACATGCGTCCACTCTGCCACGGTCGGAGCGCTAATCAAAAAAGAGAGCACCGCTCTTGACGAAGTGTCGGCGGGCGATCATGCTGGGGTGGCAACAACGAGAGCAGTGCTCTCGCTTAGTATCCCTGCTTCGGAAGGTGTTCCCATGTCCCTGCACGTGATCGTCGGAGCCGGCCCGGTCGGCACCGCCACCGCCCGGCTCCTCGCCGAGCGAGGCGAGCGGGTCCGGATCGTCACCCGGCGCGGCACCGGGCCCGAGCACCCGGCCGTCGAGCGGGTCGCCGCCGACGCCGCCGACCCTGCCCGGCTCGCGGAGCTCACCCAGGGCGCGGTGGCGCTCCACAACTGCGCCAACCCCGCGTACCACCGCTGGGCGGCCGACTGGCCGCCGCTGGCCGGGGCGCTGCTCACCGCCGCCGAACGGGCCGGCGCGGTGCTGGCCACCGTGGGCAACCTCTACGGCTACGGCCCCGTCGACGCCCCGATGACCGAACAGACCCCGCTGCGCGCCACCGGCACCAAGGGAGGGGTCCGCAACCGGATGTGGGCCGAGGCCGTCGCCGCCCACCGGGCCGGGCGGGTCCGGGTCACCGAGGTACGCGCCTCCGACTACCTGGGCGCCGACGCCACCAGCCTGCCGATGCTGGTGCTGCCTCGGGTGCTCAACGGGCAGCGGGTCTTCCTGCCGGTCACCTGGGACGCCCCGCACACCTGGACCTACATCGGCGACGTCGCCCGTACCCTGGTCACGGCCGCCACCGACGAGCGGGCGTGGGGACGCGCCTGGCACGTGCCCAGCGCGCCCGCCGTCCCGATGCGGGAGTTGGCCGTCCGGGCCGCCGCGCTGGTCGGCGCGCCCGCGCCGAAGCTGACCCGGATGCCCTACCCGGTGCTCTGGGCCGGTGGCGTGGTCGACCCCTTCACCCGTGAGTTGCGGGAGACCGCCCACCAGTTCGCCCGGCCGTTCGTGATGGACTCGACCACCGCCACCACCACCCTCGGCATCGAGCCGACCCCGCTGGACCGGTCGCTGAGGGAGACGGTGCAGGCGCTGCGTCGCTGAGCCGGGCGGCGGCGGTCGAGGTCAGCGGCGCGACGGCAGCCCCAGCGCCGTGATCAGCACCGCGACCACGGTCAGCGCCGCGCCGGCCAGAGTCGCCGGCCCCGGATGGGAGGCCGCGGTCGGCAGGAACAGGTCCAGCAGGACGGCACCGATGACCTGCCCGGCGATGGTGGCCAGCCCGAACAGCAGCACCCCGGTGAACCGGACGAGGGCCGCCGCGACGGCGATGAAGACGATGCCGATCAGCCCACCCAGGTACAGCCGGGGCTCGCCCGGGAAGGCCCCGGCGGGCTGGCCCCGGATCGCCACGTCCACCGCGAAGGTGACGAGCAGGGCTACCGTACCGACCGAGAAGTTGACCAACGTGGCGGTCAGGGCACTGCCCGAGGCGTCCCGCACCCGGCCGTTGACCGCCTGCTGCCAGGCGATGCCCACCCCCGCCAACAGCGGCAGCGCGGCCAACGCCAGCGCTCCCGGATCGCCGAGCCGGTCCCCCACCGACAGCAGGACGGCCAGCACGGTCAGCACCGCGCCGGCCAGCCTCGCCGTGGTGACCCGCTGCCGACCGGATGGGCCCACCCCGGCACGGTCCACCGCGAGGCTGCTCGCCGACTGGCCGGCCACCACCGCCACCGTGAAGACGGCCACCCCCAGGGCGCCGACGGTGAGACCCTGGGCGGCCACCAGGAACGCGCCGCACACCCCGCCCAGGCACTGCCACGGGCGCAGCCTCCCCACGCCCAGCGCCGCGTACAGCTCACGCAGGCCCCGCCGCCCGACCGGGGTGGCGGGGACCAGCACCAACAGCACCAGCAGACCCAGCCCGAAGGAGACCAGCGCCGCGGCGATCCCGTCGGCCAGGCGTACCCCCAGTTCGCCGTTGATCCGGGACTGCACCGACACGGCGACCCCCGACGCGGTCGCCAGCCCGACCCCGGCGATTCGGCCGACCCGGCGGGACGCCGGGACAGTCGGCGGGGCGACCGTCCCGGTCGTGCTCACTCCTGTTCGGCCAGCGGACGCCCGTCGAAGTCGACCGCCGAGTAGAGGGCCAACTTCTCCAGGCGGTGGTACGAGTCGATCACCCGGATCGTGCCGCTCTTGGAGCGCATGACGATCGACTGGGTGTACGCCCCGCCCGCCCGGTACCGCACCCCGCGCAGCAGGTCGCCGGAGGTGACGCCGGTGGCCACGAAGAAGCAGTTGTCCCCGGTGACCAGATCGTCCGTGGTGAGCACCCGGTCCAGGTCGTGACCGGCGGCCAGGGCCTTCTCCCGCTCCTCGGCGTCGCGCGGCCAGAGCTTGGCCTGCATGACCCCGCCCATGCACTTGAGCGCACAGGCCGCCGTGATCCCCTCCGGGGTGCCGCCGATGCCCATCAACACGTCGACGTCGGATTCGCCCCGGGCGGCGGCGATGGCGCCCGCGATGTCGCCGTCGGAGATGAACCGGATACCCGCCCCGGTCCGCCGGATCTGCCCCACCAGGTCGTCGTGCCGGGGACGGTCCAGCACGCAGACCGTGACCTCGGCGACGTCGGTGCCCTTGACCCTGGCGATCCGGCGGATGTTCTCCGCGACGCCGGCGTTGATGTCGACCGCGTCGGCGTACATCGGGCCGGCGGCCAGCTTCTCCATGTAGAACACGGCGCTGGGGTCGAACATCGCGCCCCGCTCGGCCACCGCCAGCACCGCCAGCGCGTTCGGCATGCCCTTGCTCATCAGGGTGGTGCCGTCGATCGGATCCACCGCCACGTCCACCTCGGGGCCGGTGCCGTCGCCCACCTCCTCGCCGTTGAAGAGCATCGGCGCGTTGTCCTTCTCGCCCTCCCCGATCACCACCACCCCGCGCATCGGGATCGAGTTGATCAGCTTGCGCATCGCGTCGACGGCTGCCCCGTCGCCGCCCTCCTTGTCGCCCCGGCCGACCCACCGACCGGCGGCCATGGCCGCGGCCTCGGTGACCCGGACCAGGTCGAGGGCAAGGTTGCGGTCGAGATCCTGGGGGATCCGCGTCCTGGTGTTCGTCATGACGGCTTCCTCCTCGCGACGTTGCGGGGTGGACCGGCAGGGTGCGGCGTCGCCGCTGCCGGTTTTGTCGCTGATCCTCACACGATGCCAGCTCCGGAGACGCAACGGGGCGAAGGTGGGCCGGATCTCCTCTACCGATGGGGCTGCGAGAATGGGCCGGTGGAACCCGCACAGCCCGCCGACCGCGTACCCGCCGACCCGACCCCGCCGGAGGGGCAGCCGCCGACGTCCCCGAGCCGGGCGACCGACGCGGCGACCGGGGCGACCCCGCCGTCCGGGTCCGCGGCCGGCCCGGAGCCGGCCCTGGTGGAGCCGCCGGCCGGGACAGGCGGCGGGGAGCCCGCGCTGGTCGCGCCCACGCCCACCGGCGCTGACAGGCCGCACCCGGCGGTCCGTCCCGCCGGGAAGCAGAAGTCCCGCTCCGAGCGCTCCCCGAAGGACATGGCGCTGTCGCTGCTGGTGCTGCTCGTCCCGATCGCACTGCTGCTCGCCTTCTACCGTGGCTTTCTCGGCGGCGAGCAGCCCGTCGTCGTCGACCCGGGCCCCGCGTACGAGTCGGCCCGGTCGGCCAACGCCTTCCCGGTCAGTGAGCCCACCGGGCTGGGCTCCGGCTGGCGTACCGTCAGCGCCACCTACCGCGCCGTCGACGGCGGGGTGAACCTGCGCGTCGGCTACCTCACCCCGGAAGGGCGGGGCGTCCAGCTCGTGCAGAGCAACGTCCCGCCGGAGAAGCTCCTGCCCCAGGAGCTGACCGCCCAGGGGCAGCCGCAGGGCCCCACCGACCTGGGCGGGCGCAGTTGGCAGCGGTACACCGGCCGGGGCAACGACCAGGCACTCGTGCTGCTCGAACCGGGTCGCACGGTGATCGTGGTCGGTGACGCCCGGGAGGGCGAGCTGCGTCAGCTCGCCGACTCCCTCCGCTAGCGGCGCCGGCCGTCCCGCCGCAGCCCCCGGACCGGCCGGCGGGGTGACCAGCGGGCGGCTGGCGGAACAGGTCGCGCGGTAGGGCAGTGGGCGGGAGACACCATTGGTCGCACCCGGCATGGATTGCCGAACGCGGCATCCGGGAACAGAAGGTACGCGACCTCGTCGGCGCGTTCTCCCGGCCGACGGTTCGTGCGTCGGGGCAGGAGCAGAGCCACGGCGCCACGCCTCCGGCGCCCGCGTGGGCCGGACGACCGATGAGAGGTTCTCGTGACCATTCGGCGCTTCGGCGCGGCGGTCTTCGCCGCGACGCTCCTCACGCCCGGCCTGGCCGCCTGCACCAGTACCGGGACCGGCGAGGCGGGGGTCTCCGCGTCCCCCACCACCTCCGGCAGTGCCTCGCCCGGGGCCACCACCGGCGTCGACGGCGACGCCAAGCAGGCCCTGCTGAACTCCACCAACGCGATCCGCACCGGGAACTTCCGGTTCACCATGGCCGGTGCCGGCTCGACGGCGCAGGGGCAGGTGCACGAGCCCAGCCAGAGCGCCGAGATGCGCGTCATGATCGGCGACGCGTCCTCGGACCTGATGATGAAGCTCGACCTGATCCATGCCAAGCCGGACAGCTGGGTGAAGCTGGAACTCGGCGGGACCGCCGCCGGCAGTGTCCCCGGGGCGCAGCAGCTCAACCTCGGCAAGTACCAGCACCTCGACCAGAACCGGATCAAGGGCAACCGGGCGTTGGGCTTCGACTTCGACGCGATCGACCCCGCCGGCAGCGAGGTGCTCACCCGGGGCATCACCGAGGTCCGGCAGACCGGCGAGGGCAGCTACGCCGGCACGCTGGACGTGTCGAAGGCAGCCGAGGCCGGCTCGCTCGACCCGTCGGTGATCACCGCGCTCGGACAGCAGGCGAAGTCGGTGCCGTTCACCGCGAAGTTGGACCCGCAGGGTCGGCTCAGCGAGTTGGTCGTCCGGATCCCGGCCGCCGGCCAGAACGCCGCACAGGACATCAAGATCACCTACTCCGACTACGGCAACGCCACCGCCGCGCAGAAGCCCTCGGCCGACCAGGTGGTCGAGGCACCGCCGGAGTTCTACAACCTGTTCGACTGACCGGCGTCGGCATCCGCCCGGCTCCCTTCGCGGCGAACGGCGCTGTCCCCGGCCGTGGACACCGCCGTTCGCGCGAACCGGAGTCGATCGGGATACGCCCGGGGGCCGGATGAGCCGGCGGGGAGCCCGGGAGTCAGGACGCGGGCGCCTGCCGGGCGGCGTCGATGCGGGCCCGCGCCCCGTCCAGCCAGCGTTGGCACGTCGCGGCCAACCGCTCGCCGCGCTCCCAGAGCGCCAGCGACTCCTCCAGCGAGGTGCCGCCGGCCTCCAGCTTCTCCACCACCTGCGCCAGCTCGGCGCGGGCCTGCTCGTAGCTGAGCCGCTCGTCGTTCTTCTCTTCGCCCATCACGACTTCCTCATCGCCTCGACGGTCACGCCCAACTCGCCCTCGGCGAGGCGTACCCGTAGTGGATCGCCCTTGTCCACCTCACCCGCCGCGCGTACCACGTGGCCGTCGGCGCGCTGCACGATCGCGTACCCCCGGTCGAGGGTGGCGGCGGGGGAGAGGGCACGCAGCCTGGCCAGGGTGTGCCGCAGGTCTTCGGCGGCGGAGGCGAGGCGGTGGTCCAGGCACCGCCCCGCCCGGTCGCGCATCGCGGTGACCTCGGCGGCCCGCTGGTCGACCATCACCCGCGGGCGGGCCAGCACCGGACGGGACCGCAGCGAGTCGAGGCGGTGCTGTTCCCGGTCGACCAGGTTGCGCACCGCGCGCTCCAGCCGCGAGCGGGCCTGGCCGATGAGGCGTACCTCTTCGGTGAGGTCGGGGACGATCCGTTTCGCCGCGTCGGTCGGCGTGGACGCGCGGACGTCGGCGACGTGATCGACCAGTGGCGCGTCCGTCTCGTGCCCGATCGCGCTGACCACCGGGGTACGGCAGGCGAAGACCGCCCGGCAGAGCGCCTCGTCGGAGAAGGGCAGCAGGTCCTCGATGCTGCCGCCACCCCGGGCCAGGACGATCACGTCGATGGTGGGGTCGGCGTCGAGCACCCGCAGGGCGTCGACGATCTGCGGCACCGCGCCCGGCCCCTGCACCGCCACGTTGACCGTGCGGAACTCGACCGCCGGCCAACGTCGCCGGGCGTTGGTGAGCACGTCCCGCTCGGCGGCCGAGGCCCGGCCGGTGATCAACCCGATCCGCTGGGGCAGGAACGGCGGCCGGCGCTTGCGGGCCCGGTCGAAGAGCCCCTCGGCGGCGAGCAGCTTCTTGAGCTTCTCCAGCCGGGCCAGCAGCTCACCGAGCCCGACCTGGCGGATCTCGTCGGCGCGCAGGCTCAACGTGCCCCGGGCCGGGTAGAACTCGGGCTTGGCGTGCAGCACCACCCGGGCGCCCTCGCGCAGCTCCGGCGCGCCCGAGTCGAGGACGTCCCGGTTGGTGGTCACGGTCAGGCTCAGGTCGGCGGACGGGTCGCGTAGGGTGAGGAAGACCGTGCTGGCGCCGGGGCGCCGGCTGATCTGCGCGACCTGCCCGTCCACCCAGACCCAGCCGAGCCGGGCGATCCAGGCGCCGACCTTCTGGCTGACCACCCGGACCGGCCAGGGCTCCTCGGGGGTGCTGCGGGGGGCGTCGGTCACCCGCCCACCCTACGGTCCGGCTCCGACGACCTGAGCCAGGCCCGACCGGGCGTGCCACCCGGCGGGGTGCGCGGCGCCGGCCCGCCGTGGGGGCGGCACGTACGATGGTCGGGTGACTCAGGCTGAGACGACTCCCCGGACCGGCAAGCGCGTGCTCCTGGCCAAGCCTCGCGGCTACTGCGCGGGTGTGGACCGGGCGGTGCAGACCGTCGAGGAGGCGCTGAAGCTCTACGGCGCCCCGATCTACGTGCGCAAGCAGATCGTGCACAACAAGCACGTGGTACGGACCCTGGAGGCCAAGGGCGCGATCTTCGTGGAGGAGAACGAGGAGGTGCCCGAGGGCGCCACCGTCATCTTCTCCGCCCACGGCGTGGCCCCGGAGGTCTACGAGCAGGCCCGGGAACGCTCGCTGAGGGCGATCGACGCGACCTGCCCGCTGGTGACCAAGGTGCACCAGGAGGCCAAGCGGTTCGCCGCCGAGGACTACGACATCCTGCTCATCGGCCACGAGGGGCACGAGGAGGTCATCGGCACCGCCGGTGAGGCCCCGGCGCACATCCAGCTCGTCGACGGCCCCGACGGCGTGGACAAGGTCACGGTGCGGGACCCGAACAAGGTCGTCTGGCTCTCCCAGACCACCCTGTCGGTGGACGAGACGATGGAGACGGTGGCCCGGCTCAAGTCCCGGCTGCCGCTGTTGCAGTCGCCGCCCAGCGACGACATCTGCTACGCCACCTCCAACCGGCAGCACGTGGTCAAGGAGATCGCCTCCGAGTGCGACGTGGTGATCGTGGTGGGCTCGCGCAACTCCTCCAACTCGGTACGCCTGGTCGAGGTGGCCCTGGACGCCGGCGCCCGAGCCGGGCACCTGGTCGACTTCGCCCACGAGATCGACGACACGTGGCTGGTCGGGGCCACCACGGTGGGCCTGACCTCCGGCGCCAGCGTGCCGGACGAACTGGTGCAGGAGGTGCTGGCGTACCTCGCCGCGCGGGGCTTCACCGACGTCGACGAGGTGGTCACCGCCAACGAGCGACTGACCTTCTCACTGCCGCAGGAGCTCAAGCGGGACATGAAGGCGGCGGCGGCCCGCGGCTGATCGACGGGAACGGATCACGGCCCGCGCGCGTCCCATCGGGCATGAAGACTCCTCGGATGGCTCTCGTCGCGCTGGTCGCCGGTGCGGCGCTGACCGCCTGCGGCGGCACGGACACCCCCAGCCGCCCGGAAGGACCCCCGGTGACCAGCGCTCCCGGCACGGAACCGGCCGGCCCGAGCACCGCGCCGCCGATCGCGTCCCCCACGGTCCTGCCGCCGACCAAGTCGTCCGGGCCCAGTCTGCCGCCCGGCCCGGGTGCGACGGAGATCTCCGGCACGGTGACCGCCGGCGTGGAGCCGGGCTGCCTGATGGTCGACGGGTTCCAGCTCATCGGGGGTCCACGTGACGTGCTGGCGCCGGGCACGAAGGTCACCGTCACCGGCAAGCCCCAACCCGACCTGCTGACCACCTGCCAGCAGGGCATCCCCTTCACGGTCGAGTCCGCCCGCCGGTCCTGACCCGTCCGACCCTCGGGTCGGCCTCCGTCGCAAGGCCATGGCCAACAGGTCCGGCGAGGGCGGAAGGCGGGAGCCCGCCCCCTGGTGGGGACGGGCTCTCGGTAGTGCTCAGGCAGCCGGTGGCTGTCAGTTCACCTTGCCGATCGAGACCGAGCCACGGCCGACGACCGCACCCTCGGTGGTGGTCACGGCCAGGTCGCCGTAGAGGGCCCGACCGGCGGCCGGGGTGGACCGGGCGACCACCGTGCCGGTGAGGGCGGCGGTGGCACCGTTGGTGAGGGCCAGCGGGGTTGCCGGCGCGGTCACCGTGCCCAACGACGGGGCGGTGAACGAGTCCCGGTAGTCGTAGGCGGTGCTGGTGCCCGGACCGTCGACGGCGTAGCCGTCGACCACGACCCGGTAGGTGCCCGGGGCCGGGTTGGCCAGGGTCACCGCCTCCTCCGAGTCACCGTCGGCCGAGACGCCCACCCGGGTGGCGCCCAGGAACACCGCCAGGTCCAGGTCGGCACCGAGGTTGGCGGTGTTGCCGATCCGCGCGGTGAAGCTGGTCGCGCCGGCCGGCACGTCCACGGTCCACTCCTGCTGCGCACCCTCGGCGATGGTCGGCCGCCCGGCGAACACGCTGGCCAGCGGACCACCCTGACCGGTCACCGCGACCGGGCCGAAGGCGTTGGTCAGCTTCCAGGACACCTGGGTCGGGGCCCCGGCGGCCACCGCGGGCAGCTCGATGGTGGCCGGCTCGACCTTGACGCCCTGCACCCGCGCCTGGAGCTGGAACGGGTTGTTCAGCGACCGCGAGGTGCGGCGCGCCTCGACCTCGATCTCCCAGACGCCCGGAATGGGGTTCTGGTAGTCCCGCTCCTGCGGCTTGCAGGTCGCCGCGTCGGAGAAGTTGGTGTAGCAGGTGGTGCTGGCGGTGCTCTCCACCGGGACGCCGTACGGGTTGATCGCGATGAAGCGGGTCTGCGACCCGGTGGCGATGCCGGAGAGGTTCACCTGGAGCGCGCCCGCCCCGGGCGGGACCGTCACGAAGTACGAGGTGAAGCCGTTCCGGTCGACCGTGCCCTCGGTGGAGAAGGAGAAGGCCGGCTTCTGCACGTCGTGGGCCACGACCACCACGGTCGAGACCTCGAAGTCGACCACGGACGTGGCCGGGTCGTCGATCAGCATCAGGGCGCCGTGCGCGCCGGCGGTCTTCGGCTTGGCCACCACGTCGACGGTGACGGTCTTGTTCAGCGGCAGCACCACCGACTTCGGCGCGGTGAAGGTGCCGTCGTTGCCGCGCAGCGTCACGGTGTGCTGCCGGTTGCCGGTCGGCCCGCTGGTGCGGGTCACCTTGACCTGGTACGTCTTCGACTGGCCGACCTGCTGGCCACCCTGCGACGAGGCGCAGCGGTTGTAGACGCCGGTGCCCCGGTGCGGGTTCGGCAGGAACTGCTGGGTGCCGGCGTCGTAGCGGGTCAGGTTCTTCGACAGCGGGGTGCAGACCGGCGCGTCGGAGGTGTACGACCGGGCCTCGACGCCCTTGCTCAGCAGCTTCCACGCGCCGGGCACGTCGAACATGCCGTAGCCCTGGGCGTACGTCGGCACGTCGGCGATCGGCTTCGCCGAGGTGTAGATGGCGCGGCGCAGCGCGGCCGGGGTGACGCCCTGGTCGTTGGCGCGAGCGGCGGAGAGCAGCAGCGCGGCGGCGCCGGCGGCCTGCGGCGAGGCCATCGAGGTGCCGTTGAGCATCTGGTAGCCCGGCGGCAGCGAGTAGCCGGCCTCGGGGGCGATGTTGCCGGGCTGCCAGGTCGGTGCGGTGGAGACGGCCGCGCCGGGAGCGGCGATGTTCGGCTTGAAACCGCCATCCTCACGCGGGCCGCGGGAGGAGAAGTTGAACAGCGCGTTCTTCCTGCTGACCACCGAGCCGTAGTTGGACAGCCAGGTGTCCTTGCTGATGCTGGCCGCGACGCTGACCACGTTGGACGCCGCCGACGGGTCACCGATGGTGTTCAGGCCCGGGCCGGAGTTGCTGGCCGAGATGAACATCTGCACCCCGTACGTGGTGATCAGGGTGTTGTAGAGCTGGGCGCGGGCGTTGGAGCCGTCGTTGAGCGCCGGCAGGCCGCCGATCGACATGTTGATCACGTCGACCTTGCGGTTGATGACCAGGTCGGCCATGCCGGTGGTGAGCGCGGCGGTGGTGCAGCCGCCGCCCCACGAGCAGGCGCGGGAGGAGACCAGCTTGGCACCGGGGGCCGCGCCGTCGAAGGCGTTGTTGCCCAGCATGTCGTTGGCGGCGGTGATGCCGGCGACGTGCGTGCCGTGGGTCGACTCGACGATGCCGATGTTGACGTAGTCCCAGGTGCCGGGGACGTTGATCGGGCTGGTGTCGACGCCCTTGCGGTACTCGACCACGAACGGGATCTGCTCCCGGACCGGCGTGGCCGGGTTGTCCGTACCGAAGTGGCCGACCTGGAACCTCTCCTGGTACGGGCGCATCGGCTCGTCGTCGGTGAAGTCACGGTTCTGGTTCGCGTCGACCCGGATGTCGTTGCTCTTCGGGTCGTAGAGGATGCCGAAGGCGTCGGTCTTGTCGCCGTCCCGGTTGACGTCACCGGCCGGGTCGCTGCCACTGGTGATCGACTCGTTGAAGGTGGCGAACCGGTAGGACCCGGCGGGGGCCGTCCAGGTGTTGGCACCGACGGTGAAGCTCGGGCCGGTCACCTCGAGGTTCATCCGCCGCCAGGTGGAGTCCTCCAGTGGGTCGGTCGCGGTGACCCAGTCGACGATCTTGCGCTCGCCGGTGGTGGTCTTCTGCAGGGCCGGGTGGTCGAGGTCCACACCGGAGTCCATGATGCCGATGGTGATCCCGCGCCCGTCCCAGGTCGGGTTGGCGGCCTTGAAGGCCTCGGCGCCGGTCTCGTGGGTCGGCATGTACGGGTTCACCGCGCCGGTGCCCGCACCCGGGGCGACCGGGGCCGCGGCCCCCTCCCGGAAGGTCTTCGGGCCGGGCCGCGCGCTCTTGGCCCGGATCGGGGCGGTGCCGGTGCGGTCCGGGGCGGTGACAACGGGGCTGGGGTCCGGAAGCTCGATGGTCTCGTCGAGGTCGACGGCGGCGACGCCGGGCAGCCTCGCGGCCGTCAGGACCTTCCCGGTCGGCACCCTCGCCAGCACGTACCCGATGGAGTCGAAGCGCTGGCTGATCGAGCCACCGAGCTTCTTCATCGCGTCCGCGACGTCCTTCGCCTCACCCTTCTCGGCGGCGACGATCAGCGTGACGGTGGACGCGTGCTTCCCCTCGGCCTCGGCGAGGAGCTTGGCGTCGTGCGCGCCAAGCGTCTCGACCGCGTTGGTGGTGGCGTCCGGGTTGGTCGCGGGGGCGGCGCTCGCGGTGGCGGCACCGCCCACGCCGGTCATGGCACCGGCTGCCACGACGGAGGCGAACAGCCCGGCGGAGGTACGCCGGCGCAGGTTGCGGGGTCTGCTCACGTTCTCTTTTCCTCCAGAGAACAGGGCCCTGAGATGTCAGGACACACGTGAGCGCATCCTTTGTGCTGCGTAGTGCCGCTGTCACTACCCGTCGGTAAGTTGTGACCCCTTTGTGATATGCGAGCGTGCGCACTGTCATATAAATGCTGCTAGATGGGTCGGTCCAGAGTGGAAACGTCGTCGAGCAGCTCGGGAGCCTGCGGCTGCCGGGGCGTCAGCTCCACCTGCGCCGGCGCCGCCAGCTCCTGGTCGGAGACCCCCAGTTCGGCCAGCTTACGGGCGCTGACCAGCACCCGCGCCTCGAGTGACCCGACCGCCCGGTTGTACGCCGTCACCGCCCCACCCAGCGACGCGCCGAGCTTGCCGACGTGCTCGCCCAGAGTGGACAGCCGCCCGTACAACTCGCGGGCCAGCGAGTGCACCGCGACCGCGTTGCGGGCCAGTGCCTCCTGCCGCCACGAGTACGCCACCGTGCGCAGCAGCGCCACCAGGGTCGCCGGGGTCGCCAGCACCACGTCGCGGGCGAAGGCGTGCTCCAGCAGCGTCGGGTCGCGCTGCAACGCCACGTCCAGGAACGGGTCGGCGGGCACGAAGAGCACCACGAACTCCGGCGTCGAGTCGAAGGCCGCCCAGTACGACTTGGCGGCCAGCGCGTCGACGTGCGCCCGCAGGTGCCGGGCGTGCGCGTCGAGGTGGGTGTCGCGCCCCCGCTCGTCGCGCGCCTCCATCGCCGTCAGGTACGCGTCGAAGGGCGCCTTGGCGTCCACCACCACCGTCCGGCCGCCGTGCAGGCGGACCACCAGGTCGGGGCGTACCCCCTGGCGGTCGGTGGCGGCGGTGACCTGCTCGTCGAAGTCGCAGTGCTCCAGCATGCCCGCGGCCTCGACGATCCGGCGGAGCTGGTGCTCACCCCAGCGGCCCCGTACCTGTGGCGCGCGCAGCGCGGCGACCAGCTGTTTGGTCTCGGTGCGCAGCTCCCCGGAGACCGTGCTCATGGCCCGCACCTGCTCGCGCAGCTCGGCGTAGGCGTCCACCCGGTCCCGCTCCAGCTCGGTCACCCGCTGCTCGTACCGGCGCAGGGTGTCGTGCAGCGGCGCCACCGCGCGGGCCACCGCCTCCTGCGACTGGGCGGTCGCCTCGTAGCCGAGCGCCCGCATCGACTGCTCCAGCCGGCCCTCGCCCTCCCGGGTGGCCGCCAGGGTGGCCTCCAGCCGGGCGATCTGGGTGGCGGAACGGACACGGGCGGCGTACCAGCCCACCGCGCCACCCGCGCCGAGACTGACGGCGACCACGGCCAGCGTCGCAAGGTCCATCCCCAGAGCATGCCAAAGGGATACGACCGGAGCCCGCCGGGTAACTTCGCGGCATGGAACTTGTGCTCGTGGCGGTCCTCGTGGTGCTGCTGGTCGGCGGGTTCGTCTGGTGGCGGCGGGAACAGGCAGCCCGGGAGGCGCGCAGCCTCGCCGACGTGCGCGCCGACGCCCAGCGGTGGTACGAACGCCTCGGCGGCCAGGTGCTGAACCTGCACGGCGACGAGCCGGCCGTACGCCAGGCGCTGGTGGACGCCGCCGAGCGCTACAACGCCGCCGGCGGCCAACTGGAGCAGGCGCGGACCATCCACCAGTACCGGCTGGCCCGGGAGACCGCCCTGGAGGGGCTGGCGTACGCACGGGCGGCCCGGGTGGCCCTCGGACTGGACCCGGGCCCGGAACTGCCGCCGCTGGCCGCCGCCGAGGGCACCGGGGAGCTGACGAAGGAACGCCAGGTGCAGGTGCAGGGGCAGACCTTCAGCGCCGGCCCTCGGCCGGGTCGGGACACCCCGTACTACTACCCGGGCGGCCGGGTCCAGGGGCGGCCGGTGCCGGCCGGCTGGTACTCGACTCCGTGGTGGAAGACCGCGCTGGGCGCGGGCGCCGGGGTGATCGGCGGCATGTTGATCGCCGACGCGCTGTTCTCCCCGGCCTTCGCCGACCCGGGCTACGACACCGGCTACCAGGAGGGTTTCGGCGACGGCGCCGGGTACGCCGACCAGGGCGACGTCGGCGGCGACTTCGACGGCGGTGGTGGTGGTGACGTCGGGGGTGCCGGTGACTTCGGGGG
>NZ_SMKD01000084.1 GCF_004348595.1 Micromonospora sp. KC723 | reverse complement strand
GCCCCGAGCGCGCCGGTGGACCCGCCCCCGTCCCGCCGTTCCGGCACCCGTCGCGGCGGCACCGGCCACCGGCTCTGGCAGGTCGTCGTGGGCGGTGCCGCGGTACTGGTGCTGCTGGCGCTCTGCGGCATCGGCGCCGCCACGGTCCTGATCGAACGCACCGCGGACACCGACCGGGCCGCGCCGGACACCCCGTCCGGCACCGTCGCCCCCGGCACCGAACCGACCGCCGGCGACCTCGACTCGCGCGACACCGACCGGCATCCGCTGACCGCCAAGGAGGTGTTCCCCGGCAAGAAGCTGGTGGTCGCCGACGGCGAGCCCCCGTACGACGTGCGGAAGACGCACTCCGGCGGCAGTTGCGCGGTGGCAGCCACCGGCGAGATAGCCGACCTGCTCGTCCGGCTCGGATGCAGCCAGGTGGTCCGGGCGACGCTGCGCACCTCCGACGGCCAGCACCTGGTAACCGCCGGCCTGTTCAACCTTCCCGACAAGGGCACCGCACAACAGGTCCGGGATCGGATCCGGCAACTGCTCGACGAGCGGCAGGGCCGCTTCCGGGGGATGGCCGCCGGTGACGGCACCGAGGCGGTCACCACCGCCGCGGCCCGGGTCGGCTGGCAGGTACGCGGCCACTACGTCGCCTACTGCCTGGTCGTACGAGCCGACGGCGAGGCGCTCCCAGCCAACGACGCCAGGGCCCGCGAG
Source organism: Micromonospora sp. KC723 (assembly GCF_004348595.1). Lineage (GTDB taxonomy): Bacteria > Actinomycetota > Actinomycetes > Mycobacteriales > Micromonosporaceae > Micromonospora. Next base: position 23,844 of record NZ_SMKD01000084.1, on the reverse strand, counting down.
ATCCTGTACGACATGCTCGAACTGCACCTCGACCAGACGGTGCTGGAGCGGCGCACCACCGGCGGCACCGCCGGACAGCCCACCACGAGGGCCCGGGAGGGCGCCGACAGCGGGGAGAACTCGCCCGGCGACTGAGCCGACCCACAACGGGCGAGGCCCGGTCCGCGCGGCGGGCCGGGCCTCGCCCGCTCACACGTCGGTCGGTACGCGCAGCCGGCGGGTCAGATCGGCGCGGCGGGCGTACTCGGTCGGGTCAGCCGGGTAGCCGACCTCCACCAGGGCCAGTCCGTGCGCGGGCGCGACGGTCACCTCACTGGACCGTTCCCGCCGGGTCAGCAGGCTGGCCGGCCACTCGACCGGACGGCGGCCGTCCCCGGCGACCAGCATCGCGCCGACCAGGCTGCGCACCATGTTCTGGCAGAAGGCGTCGGCCCGCACGGTGGCCACCAGGATGCCGTCGGGGTCGCGCCGCCAGTCGAGCCGGGTCACCTCCCGCAGCGTGGTGGCGTTCTCCTTGCGCCGGCAGTACGCGGCGAAGTCGTGCTCGCCCACCAGACCCGCCGCCGCCGCGTTCAACGCGGCCAGGTCCAGCGGCTTGGGCCAGGCCAGGGTGTCCCGCCGGCGCAGCGGCTCGACGCCCCAGGGCTTGTCGGTGACCCGGTACTCGTAGCGACGGAAGGTCGCCGAGAACCGGGCGTCGAAGTCGTCCGGCACCTCGGTCATCGCCCGGACCCGCACGTCGCCGGGGAGCAGCCGGGCCAGCCGGCGCAGCAGCCGCCCCTCGTGCTCCCGCCACACGGTGGTGGGCAGGTCTAGGTGGCACACCTGCCCGGTGGCGTGCACCCCGGCATCGGTCCGGCCGGCCACGGTCAGGCCGGTCGCGGTGCCCACCCCGAGCACCAGGTCCAACGTCTCGGTGAGCACCCCGGCGACCGTACGGCGGGCCGGCTGGGCCGCCCAGCCGGAGAAGTCGGTGCCGTCGTACGACACGTCCAGCCGCAGCCTGATCCGTCCGTCCACCGCGTACCTCCAGTCATGGGTCGGGCCCGGCACCCACAGGGATGCCGGGCCCGACGAAGACCTTGGTCAGGCCTTGTTCTGCTCGTTGTTCTCCTCGACGGCGAGGTCGCTGTCCTCGCGCGCCGCGGCGGTGTCGCCCGACGCCGACACCGGAGCCTCGGCGTCCTGGTCGTCGTCGGTCGACTTCGGGTTCTCCTCCGCCGGCGCGAGCGCCTCGACCTTGTCCTGCTGCGCGGTCTTGCGGGCGGCGGTCTTCTTGTTCGCCTTGGGTTCGGCGACCTGAAGCTCCTCGACCAGCTCGATGATCGCCATCGGAGCGGCGTCACCCTTGCGCGGACCGGTCTTCACGATCCGGGTGTAGCCACCGTTGCGGTTGGCGTACCGGGGCGCGATCTGGTCGAACAGGGCGTACACCACGTCCTTGTCCTTGACGACGCCCAGCACCCGCCGCCGCGACGCGAGGTCGCCCCGCTTGGCCTTGGTGATGAGCTGCTCGGCCAGCGGACGCAGCCGCCGGGCCTTCGTCTCGGTGGTCTGGATCTTGCCGTGCTGGAACAGCGCGGTGGCCAGGTTGGCCAGCATCAGCCGCTCGTGCGCGGGGCTGCCGCCGAGGCGGGGGCCCTTGGTGGGCGTGGGCATTGTTGGTGCTCCTCAGGTGTGGCGGCAGCGCGGACTAGAGCTGCTCGGTCTCGCGGTAGTCGTCGGTGTCGTAGTCGGCCTCGCCGAAGGCGTCCACGACGTGCGCCGGGTCGAAGTTCGGAGCCGAGTCCTTCAGCCCGAGACCCATCCCGGCGAGCTTCATCTTGACCTCGTCGATCGACTTCTGACCGAAATTCCGGATGTCGAGGAGGTCGGCCTCGGTGCGCCCGATCAGCTCACCAACGGAGTTGATGCCCTCGCGCTTGAGGCAGTTGTAGGAGCGGACGGTCAGGTCCAGCTCCTCGATCGGCAGGGCCAGGTCCGCCGCGAGCTGGGCGTCCTGCGGGGACGGCCCGATGTCGATGCCCTCGGCGGTCTCGTCCAGCTCCCGGGCCAGGCCGAAGAGCTCCACCAGCGTCGAACCGGCCGACGCCAGCGCGGTACGCGGCCCCATCGACGGCTTGGTCTCGACGTCGATGATCAGCCGGTCGAAGTCGGTCCGCTGCTCGACCCGGGTCGCCTCGACCCGGTAGGTCACCTTGAGCACCGGCGAGTAGATCGAGTCGACCGGGATCCGGCCGATCTCCGCGCCCGCCTGCTTGTTCTGCGCCGCCGTGACGTAGCCGCGACCCCGCTCGACGGTCAGCTCCATGTCGAGCCGGCCCTTGCCGTTGAGGGTGGCGAGCTTGAGGTCCGGGTTGTGCACCGAGACACCGGCCGGGGGCTGGATGTCACCCGCGGTCACGTCGCCGGGGCCCTGCTTGCGCAGGTACATGCTGACCGGCTCGTCGTGCTCGGAGCTGACGCAGAGCTCCTTGATGTTCATGACGAGCTCGACCACGTCCTCCTTGACCCCGGGGATGGTGGTGAACTCGTGCAGCACCCCGTCGATCTTGATCGAGGTGACCGCCGCACCCGGAATGGACGACAGCAGCGTACGACGCAGCGAGTTGCCCAGGGTGTAGCCGAATCCGGGCTCCAGCGGCTCGATGGTGAACCGGGACCGGGTCTCGTTGATCGACTCCTCGGAGAGGGTCGGTCGCTGGCTGATGAGCATTTCTTCTCTTCTCTTCCGGGACGCCCGCCATATGACGCCCACGACAAAACTGTTCCGGTGGCCCGCCCCGGAGGGCGGGCCACCGCAAAGAGCCCTTACTTCGAGTAGAGCTCGACGATCAGCTGCTCCTGCACCTGGGTGTCGATCACCTGGCGGGCCGGGAGCGAGTGCACGAGGATCTTCATCTGGCTGGGGATCGCCTCCAGCCAGGCCGGCACCGACCGCGAACCGGCCTGAGCCTGCGCCACCAGGAACGGGGTGAGCTCCTTGCTCTTGGCCCGGACCTCGATGATGTCGTGCTCCTTGACGCGGTACGACGGGATGTCGACCTTCTTGCCGTTCACGGTGAAGTGGCCGTGCTTGACCAGCTGGCGGGCCATGTCCCGGGAACCGGCGTAACCGGCCCGGTAGACCACGTTGTCCAGCCGCGACTCGAGGATCTGCAGGAGGACCTCACCGGTCTTGGCCTGCTTCGCCACGGCCTCCTCGTAGTAACCGCGGAACTGCTTCTCCAGCACGCCGTATACCCGGCGGGCCTTCTGCTTCTCACGGAGCTGGAGCAGGTACTCCGTCTCCTTGGTGCGGCCGCGGCCGTGCTGCCCGGGCGGGAACGGCCGGGACTCGAACGGGCACTTCGGGCCATCGCACTTGCTGCCCTTGAGGAACAGCTTCATCTTCTCCCGCCGGCAACGGCGGCAGTCAGCACCGGTGTAACGAGCCATCTCTCTCTAACCTCTCAGACCCGGCGACGCTTCGGCGGACGGCATCCGTTGTGGGGCTGCGGCGTGACGTCGGAGATCTGACCGACCTCGAGGCCCACGGCCTGCAGCGAACGGATGGCGGTCTCCCGGCCGGAGCCGGGGCCCTTGACGAACACGTCGACCTTGCGCATGCCGTGCTCCATGGCCCGACGCGCCGCGGCCTCGGCGGCCAACTGCGCGGCGAACGGAGTCGACTTGCGGGAGCCCTTGAATCCGACCTGGCCGGCGGAGGCCCAGGAGATGACGGCACCGGTCGGGTCCGTGATGGACACGATGGTGTTGTTGAAGGTGCTCTTGATGTGCGCCTGCCCGTGGGCGACGTTCTTGCGTTCCTTGCGCCGGACCTTCTTGACGGCGGCTCCGGCACGAGCCTTCGGTGGCATAAGTCTGTGCGCTCCTAGTTACTTCTTGCCGGGCTTCTTCTTGCCGGCCACGGTCCGCTTCGGGCCCTTGCGGGTCCGCGCGTTGGTCCGGGTCCGCTGGCCACGCACGGGCAGGCCCCGGCGGTGCCGGATGCCGGCGTAGCAGCCGATCTCGACCTTGCGGCGGATGTCAGCGGCGACCTCGCGGCGCAGGTCACCTTCAACCTTGTAGTTGCCCTCGATGTGGTCGCGGAGCTGCACCAGCTCCTCGTCCGTGAGGTCCCGAGCGCGCTTGTCCGGCGAGATGCCGGTGGCGGCGAGCGTCTCCAGGGCGCGGGTGCGACCGACCCCGAAGATGTAGGTGAGCGCGATTTCCATCCGCTTCTCGCGGGGGAGATCCACGCCGACTAGACGTGCCATGTGCGGGCGTACTCCTCGTGATGTTGTGGCGGAGGTGTGGACCCGTCCCACCCCGCTACCGACCGCCCTGTCCCTCCGGCGCCATCGGCGCCGGCGACCGGGAATGGTCGCTGCCCAAGCGGGCCCCGGCCTCCGACCGGGGGTCGGCCACGGTCGGGTACGCCCTGCGTACCGCCCGCGGCTGGGACGAGCTGGTGATGTGTGCGGAAGGATCTACGACCCGGGCGAACGTTCCGCCGCCGCTCGTCACGGTCGGCGGGAACGGCTCAGCCCTGGCGCTGCTTGTGGCGCGGGTCCTGGCAGATCACCATGACCCGGCCGTGCCGGCGAATCACCCGGCACTTGTTGCAGATCCTCTTGACGCTCGGCTTGACCTTCACGGTTGCCTTACTTCCCATCTGGCCCGGAGGCGCGACGACGCGCGACGCCGGACGTCGAAGACGGACACGGGGACGTCCCGGCCGCCGTCAGGCTTACTTGTAGCGGTAGACGATGCGCCCGCGGGTCAGGTCGTACGGCGAGAGTTCGACGACGACCCGGTCCTCCGGCAGGATACGGATGTAGTGCTGCCGCATCTTGCCGCTGATGTGAGCCAGCACCTTGTGGCCGTTCGCGAGCTCCACGCGGAACATAGCGTTCGGCAGGGGCTCGATGACCCGACCCTCGATCTCGATGGCTCCGTCTTTTTTCGGCATGTCCTCCGCTGTCCTGACGTCGGTTACTCCGGACGGCCCACAACGTCTTACACGGGCGTCCGATCATGATCGGAGGCCCGAGCCAGCCGCGGCTCCGACTCCCACTGAAGCGCTAGTGGGCATGCCGGAGTGGACGCTGTGCGCCGATCAGAAAGTGTACGCCCGCCTACGGGCACTCGCCAAACCGGCCACCCGGTCGGTCGCCCGGCCGGAGGATTCCGGGTGGCCGACGCCCCTCTTCGGTGATCCACGCCACTCCCCGCGGCCCCTCGGGGCTGGACACCCCGACCCTTCCGCACTCCCCGCGTACCGCACACCGGACACCGGGGCAGCCATTGGCCGGGGAACGGTCAGGCCGCCGGGGAGCTGGCCGGCTGGCGGGCGGTGACCAGGTCACCGAGGCGGGCTCGACCGCCGTCGAACGCGGTGAGCACCCAGACCCCGTCCGGCAGCAGCGCCATCGAGTGCTCGACGTGCACCGCCATCGACCCGTCCCGGGTGACGACCGTCCAGCCGTCGGCCAGTTCGACCGTACGCGGCGAGCCCATGGTGATCATCGGCTCGATGGCCAACGCCATGCCGGGCACCAGGCGAGGCCCCTTGCCCGGGCGGCCATGGTTCAGCACGTGCGGGTCCTGGTGCATCTCGGTGCCGATCCCGTGCCCGCCGTACCCGTCGACGATGCCGTACCGGCCGCCCTTGCGGACCGCGACCTCCACCGCGTGGGAGATGTCCGTCAGCCGGCCCCTGCCGCTGGCGGCGCCGCGGGCGGCAGCCGCGATGCCGGCCCACATGGCGTCCTCGGCGACAGCGGCCATCGTCAGCAGCGCCGGGTCGACGTCACCCACGCCGACCGTGATCGCCGCGTCGCCGTGCCAACCGTCCAGCACCGCCCCGCAGTCGATGGAGATCAGGTCACCGTCGCGGAGCACCTGCTGCGGCGACGGGATGGCGTGCACCACCTGCTCGTTGACCGAGGAGCAGATCGAGGCGGGGAAGCCGTGGTACCCCTTGAACGACGGGACGGCGCCGGCCTCACGGATCGTCGCCTCGGCGATCGCGTCCAGGTCGGCGGTGCTGACCCCGGGAGCCACCGCCTCACGCATCCGGCGCAGGGCCTCGGCGACCACCAGGCCGGCGGCCCGCATCTTCTCGATCTGGTCTGGGGTCTTCAGCTGGATGTCCAGCTGGGGACGGCGCATCGAGCGATCACCTTTCGTTACCGGACAGCGAACAGCGGGGTACGTCCGCACGTACCCCGCTGTCGCCACTCTATCCGCCGGCTCCCGGCGGGACGTCATCCGCCGTAAGAGCGCAGCGCGTCGATGGCGCGGACCGTGACGTCCTCCACCGGGCCGGTGGCGTCGATGCCGACCAGCTTGCCCTGGGCGCCGTAGTAGTCCACCAGCGGCGCGGTCTTGTCGGCGTACTCCCGCAGCCGGGCGGCGATCGTCTCGGGCTTGTCGTCGTCCCGCTGGAACAGCTCGGCGCCACAGCGGTCGCAGATGTCCTCGCGGGTGGTGGCGTCGAACTCGACGTGCCAGATCTTGCCGCACCCCCGACAGGTACGCCGCCCGGACAGGCGCCGAATCACCTCGTCGTCGTCGACGACCAACTCCAGCACCAGATCAAGCGCGCCGCCAAGGTCGGCGAGGAGCTTGTCCAGCGCGGCGGCCTGCGGCGTGGTCCGGGGGAAGCCGTCGAGCAGAAAGCCCTCGCCGGCGTCCGGCTCGGCAAGCCGATCCCGGACCATGTTGATGGTGACCTCGTCCGGAACGAGCTTGCCGGCGTCCATGTAGCGCTTGGCCTCGACACCCAGCGGCGTGCCCTGCGAGACGTTCGCCCGGAAGATGTCCCCGGTCGAGATCTTCGGCACCGCGAGGTGCGCGGCGATGAACTCCGCCTGTGTGCCCTTGCCCGCGCCCGGCGGGCCAACCAGAACGAGTCGCATCTACCGCAGGAACCCTTCGTAGTTCCGCTGCATGAGTTGGCTCTCGATCTGCTTCACGGTCTCCAGACCGACGCCGACCATGATGAGCACAGCGGTGCCACCGAACGGGAAGTTGAGGAACTGCTCGCTGTTCAGCCAGATGAAGAAGAAGTTCGGCAGGACCGCGACGAGACCCAGGTAGAGCGCACCCGGCAGGGTGATCCGGCTGAGGATGAAGTCGAGGTACTCCGCGGTCGGCTTGCCCGGGCGGATGCCCGGCACGAAACCGCCGTACTTCTTCATGTTGTCCGCGACCTCGGTCGGGTTGAACGTGATCGACACGTAGAAGTACGTGAAGAAGATGATGAGCAGGAAGTAGATGATGATGTGCTCGGGCGCGGTCGCCTTGACGATGTGGTTCTGGATCCAGGCCTGGACCTTGCCGGGGTCGTTCGGGTCGAAGAACTGCAGAGCCAGCTGCGGCAGGTAGAGCAGCGACGAGGCGAAGATGACCGGGATCACACCCGCCTGGTTGACCTTCAGCGGAATGTAGGTCGAGGTGCCGCCGTACATCCGTCGGCCGATCATCCGCTTGGCGTACTGCACCGGGATCCGGCGCTGCGCCTGCTCGATGAAGCAGACCGCGGTGATGACCAGCAGGACCAGAGCGAGCACCAGGGCGAACTTGGCCCAGCCCTCGTTGGTCTTGATCTTCCAACCCTCGCTGGGGAGCCGGGCGGCGATCGAGGTGAAGATGAGGACGGACATGCCGTTGCCGACACCGCGGTCGGTGATCAGCTCGCCGAGCCACATCACCATGCCGGTGCCGGCGGTCATCGTCATGACCAGGATGCTCAGCGTGAGCCAGTTCGGGATGCCGCTGCCCTCGGGCACGATCGGGAACTCGTCGCACTGGTTGTTGAAGAGCTGCCCGGAGCGGGCCAGCGCGACGAACGCCGACGACTGCAGGATGCCCAGACCCAGCGTCAGGTAGCGGGTGTACTGGGTGATCTTCGCCTGGCCGGCCTGGCCCTCCTTGCGGAGCTGCTCCAGCCGCGGGATGACCACCGTCAGCAGCTGCAGGATGATCGACGCGGTGATGTAGGGCATGATGCCCAGCGCGAAGACCGAGAGTTGCAGCAGCGCGCCACCGGAGAAGAGATCCAGCAGGTTCAGCACACCGGTGCTGCCACCATCCTGGATCTTGTCGAGGCACTTCTGCACGTTGCCGTACGAGACGCCCGGGCTGGGCAGCGTCGCGCCCAGCCGGTAGACCGCGATGATGCCTACTGTGAACAGCAGCTTCTTGCGCAGGTCAGGCGTACGGAACGCACTGAGAAAGGCGGACAGCAACTTCTTCCTCCTGCGCGAGGCGGGCCGCCGGTGATCCCTGGCGGGTCGGGGTGGGTGCCGGGCGAGCGCCCGATATCCATAGCTGGGAAGGGACTCTAACAGCCCGATCCCGGTCCGGGCAGATGTGCCCGGCTACATAAAACGAATCCGATGTTACCCGGCGCACACGCGACCGGTAGACCATGGCGCCCGCCCAGTCGAGGAAAACTGGGCGGGCGCCACGGATCCATGCCTTACAGCTCGGTGGCGGAGCCACCGGCAGCGGTGATCTTCTCCTTTGCCGACGCGCTGAACGCGTGCGCCGACACCTGGAGGGCCACACCGCCGAGGTCGCCGGTGCCGAGGACCTTCACCGGCTGGCCCTTGCGGACCGCGCCGGCGTCGACCAGCTCCTGCGGGCCGACCTGGCCGCCGTTCGGGAACAGCTCGGCCAGCCGGTCCAGGTTGACCACCTGGAAGACGACCTTGAACTTGTTCTTGAAGCCCTTCATCTTCGGCAGGCGCATGTGGATGGGCATCTGACCACCCTCGAACGCCGCCGAGATGTTCTTGCGGGCCTTGGAACCCTTGGTACCGCGACCGGCGGTCTTGCCCTTGGACGCCTCACCGCGACCCACCCGGGTCTTCGCGGTCTTGGCGCCCGGAGCCGGACGCAGGTGGTGAACCTTGATCGTCATTACTCGACCTCCTCGACCTTCACGAGGTGGTTGACCGCGAAGATCATGCCGCGGATCTCCGGACGATCCTCCTTGACCACCACGTCGTTGATCCGCTTCAGACCGAGCGAACGCAGCGAGTCACGCTGGTTCTGCTTGGTCCCGATCTCGGACCGGACCTGGGTGACCTTCAGGCGTGCCATCAGGACGCCACCCCCGCCCGCGACGCCAGCATGGCGGCCGGCGCGACGTCCTCAACCGGCAGGCCACGACGAGCCGCGACCTGCTCCGGGGACTCAAGCCCCTTCAGGGCCGCCACGGTAGCGTGCACGATGTTGATCGGGTTCGACGAGCCGAGGCTCTTGGAGAGCACATCGTGGATGCCCGCGCACTCCAGCACGGCACGCACCGGGCCACCGGCGATGACACCCGTACCGGCCGAGGCCGGCTTGAGCAGCACCACGCCGGCAGCTTCCTCGCCCTGCACCGGGTGCGGGATCGAGGCGCCGATCCGCGGCACCTTGAAGAAGTGCTTCTTGGCCTCCTCGACACCCTTGGCGATCGCCGCGGGCACCTCCTTGGCCTTTCCGTAGCCCACACCCACGGTGCCGTCGCCGTCGCCCACGATCACGAGGGCGGTGAAGCTGAAGCGACGACCACCCTTCACGACCTTGGCGACGCGGTTGATCGCGACGACCCGCTCGAGGTGCGGGGTCTTCTCGACGGGCGCGTTTCCGCGGCCGCCCTCACGGCGGTTGTCGCGGCGACCACCCTCGTTGCCACCGGACCCGCCGCCACGGCGCTGTTGACCTGGCATCAGCAGCCTTCCTTCTCTCTCGTGACGGGGTTTCTAGAACTCGAGCCCGGCTTCGCGGGCGGCATCGGCAAGCGCGGCGACCCGCCCCGCGTACCGGTTGCCACCGCGGTCGAAGACGACCTTGGACACGCCGACCGCCTTGGCCCGCTCGGCGAGCAGGGCGCCGACCTTGCCGGCCAGGGCGCTCTTGTCGCCCTCCGCACCGCGCAGCGAGGCGTCCAGGGTCGAGGCCGACGCCAGGGTGTGACCCTTGGTGTCGTCCACGATCTGGGCGACGATGTGCCGCAGGGAGCGGGTGACCACCAGGCGGGGACGCTCGGCGGTGCCGCTGACGTTCTTGCGGACCCGGAAGTGCCGGCGCGCACGCCCGACGGCACGCTTGGCGGCGACGCCGCGGCGGCGCTTGAGCAGCGTGGCGCTCACTTCTTACCTGCCTTTCCAGCCTTACGGCGGATGACCTCGCCCTGGTACTTCACGCCCTTGCCCTTGTAGGGCTCCGGCGGGCGGATCTTCCGGATGTTGGCGGCGACCTCACCGACCTGCTGCTTGTCGATGCCGGCCACGTGGAACAGCGTCGGCCTCTCCACCGTGAAGGTGATGCCGGCCGGGGCGGGCACCAGCACCGGGTGCGAGAACCCGAGCGCGAACTCGAGGTCGGTGCCCTTGGCGGTGACGCGGTAACCGGTGCCGGCGATCTCCAGGCTCTTGCGGTAGCCCTCGGTCACCCCGACGATCATGTTGGCGACCAGGGTACGGCTCAGGCCGTGCAGCTCCTTGGCCTTGCGCTCGTCGTTGGGCCGGTTGACGTGCAGCTGGCCGTCCTCGCCCCGCTCCGCCGTGATCGGCTCCGCGAGCGTGTGGGACAGCTCGCCCTTGGGGCCCTTGACCTTGACGGTCTGGCCCTCGATCGTGATATCGACGCCGGCCGGTACCGGGATCGACTTACGTCCAATACGCGACATTTCTACCTGTCTCCCGTTACCAGACGAAGGCGAGGACTTCCCCGCCAACGCTCCGCTTGCGGGCCTGCCGGTCGGTGAGCAGCCCCTGGGACGTCGAAATGATCGCCACGCCCAGCCCGCCGAGCACCCGCGGGAGCCCGTCCGACTTGGCGTACACCCGCAGACCGGGCTTGGACACACGCTTGATGCCGGCCAGGCTGCGCTCGCGGTTCTGGCCGTACTTCAGCTCGACGACCAGTCGCTTGCCGACGGCGCCCTCCTCGGGCTCCTCGACCAACCAGGTGGCGATGTAACCCTCGGACTTCAGGACCTCGGCGATGTTGGCCTTGATCTTGGAGTACGGCATCGTCACCCGGTCGTGGTACGCCTGGTTGGCGTTACGCAGACGCGTGAGCATGTCTGCGATCGGGTCGGTCATCGTCATGAAATTCGTCAACCTTTCTCGCCGGGGTTCCCCGGGCAGGGCCCGGGGCCTACGGCGAAGAGACAGTTCAGCTGACGCGCGAAGCGCGCCGGGCTATTACCAGGAAGCCTTGGACACGCCGGGCAGCTCACCGCGGTGGGCCATCTCCCGGATGCACACCCGGCAGAGACCGAACTTGCGGTAGACCGCCTTCGGACGCCCGCACCGCTGGCAGCGGGTGTACGCGCGAACCGAGAACTTCGGCTTCGCGGCCGCCTTGAGGATCAGCGCCTTCTTGGCCATTCGCTCAGTTCTCCTTGAACGGGAAGCCCAGGAGCTTGAGCAGCGCCCGGCCCTCGTCGTCGGTCGTGGCGGTCGTGACCACCGTGATGTCCATGCCCCGCTGGCGATCGATCTTGTCCTGGTCGATCTCGTGGAACACCGACTGCTCGGTCAGACCGAACGTGTAGTTGCCGTGCCCGTCGAGCTTGCGCCCGTCCAGGCCGCGGAAGTCACGGATACGCGGCAGCGCGATCGACAGCAGCCGGTCCAGGAACTCCCACATCCGGTCGCCCCGAAGGGTGACCTTCGCGCCGATCGGCATGCCCTCGCGCAGCTTGAACTGCGCGATCGACTTGGTCGCACGCCGCACCTGCGGCTTCTGGCCGGTGATCGTGGCCAGGTCGCGGACCGCGCCGTCGATCAGCTTGGCGTCGCGAGCAGCCTCGCCGACACCCATGTTGACGACAATCTTGACCATCCGCGGAACCTGCATGGGGTTCGCGTAGTTGTGCTGCTTCTGCAGCTCGGCCACGATCTCGTTACGGTACCGCTCCTTGAGGCGCGGCATGGTCTTGGTTTCGGTAGCCGTGGTCATCACAGGTCCTTACCGGTGCTACGCGCGATGCGGACCTTCTGGCCGTTCTCGTCGAACCGGTACCCGATGCGAGTCGGGTTCCCGTCGGAGTCCAGAACCTGCACGTTGGAGACGTGGATCGGGGCCTCCTGGGTGACGATGCCACCGGTCTTGGCGCCACGCTGGGTGGTGCTGATACGGGTGTGCTTCTTGACCCGGTTCACGCCCTCGACCAGGACCTTGTCCTGCCGCGGGTAGGCCGCGATGACCTTACCCTTGGCGCCCTTGTCCTTGCCGGCGATGACGATGACCGTGTCGCCCTTCTTGACCTTCACGGTCACAACACCTCCGGCGCGAGAGAAATGATCTTCATGAACCGCTTGTCCCGCAGTTCCCGGCCGACGGGGCCGAAGATACGGGTACCGCGCGGGTCCCCGCCGTCCTTGATGATGACGGCGGCGTTCTCGTCGAAACGGATGTACGAGCCGTCCGGCCGCCGCCTCTCCTTGGCGGTGCGGACGACGACGGCCTTGACGACGTCGCCCTTCTTCACACCGGCACCCGGGATCGCGTCCTTGACCGTGGCCACGATGACGTCGCCGATGCTCGCGTAGCGCCGACCGGAGCCACCGAGAACCCGGATGCACAGGATCTCCCGGGCACCCGTGTTGTCGGCGACGCGCAGTCGCGACTCCTGCTGAATCACGTCTATCTCCTATGTCTGCCGGTTCTCCGGCCGCCCCGAGGGCGGCCGGAGCCTGGCGGAACCTGCGCCCGACCGATGCCGGCCGAGCTCGAGCCTTCGCTACTTGGCCTTCTCGAGGATCTCCACGAGCCGCCACCGCTTGGTGGCGGAGAGCGGCCGGGTCTCCATGATCAGGACCCGGTCGCCGATGCCGGCCGAGTTCTGCTCGTCGTGCACCTTCAGCTTGCTGGTCCGGCGCATGATCTTGCCGTACAGCGCGTGCTTGACCCGGTCCTCGACCTCGACCACGACGGTCTTTTCCATCTTGTCGCTGACCACAAGGCCTTCACGCACCTTGCGGCGGGCCCGCGCGGTGGCGGTGGTGTTCTCGCTCATGATGCAGTCACCTCAGTCGGCGCGGCCGAGAGACCCAGCTCGCGCTCACGCATGATCGTGTAGATCCGGGCGATCTCCCGACGGATGACCTGCAGCCGCCGGTTGTTGTCCAGCTGCCCGGTTGCGGCCTGCACGCGGAGGTTGAACAGCTCCGCCTTGGCCTCGCGCAGCTTCGTGACCAGCTCCTCCTCGGAGAGCTCACGCAGCTCGGAGGCCTTAACGCCCGCTGCCATCAGGATTCACCCACTTCGCGCGTAACAATGCGGCACTTCATCGGGAGCTTGTGGATCGCGCGACGCATCGCCTCTCGCGCGATCTGCTCGTTGGGGAAGGACATCTCGAAGAGAACCCGCCCCGGCTTGACGTTGGCGACCCACCACTCGGGCGAGCCCTTACCGGAACCCATCCGGGTCTCCGCCGGCTTCTTGGTCAGCGCCTGGTCCGGGAAGATCGTGATCCAGACCTTGCCGCCACGCTTGATGTGACGGGTCATCGCGATACGCGCCGACTCGATCTGGCGGTTGGTCACGTACGCCGGCTCGAGAGCCTGGATCCCGAACTCGCCGAACACCACGCGGTTACCACCCTTGGACGCGCCACTGCGGTCCGGGTGGTGCGGCTTGCGGAAGCCCTTCGGGGGCTTGCGCGGCATCAGCATCTGTCAGCCCTCCTGCTGCGTTTCTGCCGGCGAAGTGGCGGTCGCGGCGACAGCACCAGCGTCCACCGGCTCGCCGCTCGGCGTCTCGGCCTGCTGCGCGATGGTGGTCGCAGCAGCCCGGCCGGCCTCGGTGCCACCGGCGGTCGTGCCGGACGAACCCGACCGGCCACGGCGCGGCCGCTCGGGGCGGTCGCCGCGGTCACGGCGCGGGCGGGACGGCCCGGCCTCGGCCGGAGCCTCCCGGCCCGGGACGGCGTCGCCCTTGTAGATCCAGACCTTCACGCCGATCCGGCCGAAGGTGGTACGGGCCTCGAAGAAGCCGTACTCGATGTTGGCCCGCAGCGTGTGCAGCGGGACCCGGCCCTCGCGGTAGAACTCGGTCCGGCTCATCTCGGCACCGCCGAGGCGGCCCGAGACCTGAACCCGGATGCCCTTGCAGACCGGGTTCTTCATCGCCGACTGCATCGCCTTGCGCATGGCCCGACGGAAGCTGACCCGGCTGGAGAGCTGCTCGGCGACGCCCTGGGCGACCAGCTGCGCGTCCGACTCGGGGCTCTTCACCTCGATGATGTTCAGCTGGACCTGCTTGCCGGTGAGCTTCTCCAACTCGCCGCGGATCCGGTCGGCCTCCGCACCCTTACGGCCGATGACGATGCCCGGCCGGGCGGTGTGGATGTCCACGCGGACCCGGTCCCGGGTGCGCTCGATGTCGACCTTGGAAATGCCGGCGCGCTCGAGGCCCTTGGACATCATCCGGCGGATCTTGACGTCCTCGCCGATGTAGTCCTTGTAGAGCTTGTCCGCGAACCAGCGGGACTTCCAGTCGGTCGAGATGCCGAGCCGGAACCCAGTGGGGTGAACCTTCTGACCCATTACTCGGCACCCTCCGTCGTGCTCTGCCCCTCAGCCGTCCCGGCTTGGTTCGCCGGCTCGGCCTTCTTCGCCGACTTCTTCGGCGCGGCCGGCGCGACCGCCTCGACCGCCACGGTGATGTGGCAGGTGCGCTTGCGGATCCGGTACGCCCGGCCCTGCGCACGCGGCCGGAACCGCTTCATGGTCGGGCCCTCGTCGACGAACGCCTCGCTGACGAGCAGCGCGTCGGGGTCCAGCCGCTCGTTGTTCTCCGCGTTGGCGATCGCGCTCGCGAGCACCTTGTACACCTGCTCGCTCGCAGCCTGCGGCGCGAACTGCAGCACCGTGAGCGCCTCCTTCGCGGGCAGGCCGCGGACGAGGTTGACCACCCGGCGCGCCTTCATCGGCGAGATGCGCACGTGCCGCGCAACCGCCCGCGCGCCCGGAAGCACCGGAGCGTCGCCCTTTCCTGGCATCGCTGTAACCCCTTGTTCCTCTATCCGTATGCCCGCGGCGTCAGCGCCGGCGGCTCTTCCGGTCGTCCTTCTCGTGACCCTTGAACGTGCGGGTCAGCGCGAACTCGCCGAGCTTGTGCCCGACCATGGCCTCGGTCACGAACACCGGGACGTGCTTGCGTCCGTCGTGCACGGCGATCGTGTGCCCCAGCATCTCGGGGATGATCGTCGAGCGCCGCGACCAGGTCTTGATGACGTTCTTCGAGCCCTTGTCGTTCTGCGTCTCCACCTTCTTGAGCAGGTGGTCGTCGATGAACGGGCCCTTCTTCAGGCTGCGAGGCATGCTCTATCTCCCTCAGCCGCGCTTACGCGTGGCGTAGCGGCGGCGGACGATCAGCCGGTCGCTCGGCTGGCCCTTACGACGGGTACGGCCCTCGGGCTTACCCTGCGGGTTGACCGGGTGGCGGCCACCGGAGGTCTTACCCTCACCACCACCGTGCGGGTGGTCGACCGGGTTCATCGCGACACCACGGACGGTCGGGCGCTTGCCCTTCCACCGCATCCGGCCGGCCTTACCCCAGTTGATGTTCGACTGGTCGGCGTTGCCGATCTCGCCGATGCTCGCGCGGCACCGCACGTCGACCCGCCGGATCTCACCGGACGGCATACGCAGGGTCGCGTACGCGCCCTCACGGCCGAGCAGCTGGATACCGACGCCGGCCGAACGCGCCAGCTTGGCGCCGCCGCCCGGACGAAGCTCCACGTTGTGGATCGTCGTACCGACCGGGATGTTGCGCAGCGGCAGGTTGTTGCCCGGCTTGATGTCCGCGCCCGGGCCCGACTCGACCGCGTCGCCCTGCTTCAGGTCCTTCGGCGCGATGATGTAGCGCTTCTCGCCGTCGGCGTAGTGCAGCAGCGCGATGCGCGCGGTGCGGTTCGGGTCGTACTCGATGTGGGCGACCTTCGCCGGCACGCCGTCCTTGTCGACCCGCTTGAAGTCGATCAGACGGTACTGCCGCTTGTGCCCGCCACCGTGGTGTCGGGTGGTGATCCGACCGTGGGCGTTGCGACCGCCCTTCTTCGGCAGCGGAGCCAGCAGCGACTTCTCCGGCGTCGACCGGGTGATCTCGGCGAAGTCGGCGACGCTGGAGCCACGCCGGCCCGGCGTCGTCGGCTTGTACTTACGGATAGCCATTGTCTACACCCCTCAGCTGACCGGGCCGCCGAAGGCCTCGATACGGTCACCGTCAGCCAGCTTCACGATCGCCCGCTTGGTCGCCTTGCGCTGACCGAAGCCGGTCTTGGTGCGCTTGCGCTTACCCTGGCGGTTGAGCGTGTTGACCGTCAGGACGCGGACGTTGAAGATCTGCTGGATAGCGATCTTGATCTCGGTCTTGTTGGCGTCCGGGTGCACCAGGAAGGTGTACCAGTTCCGGTTCAGCTCGCTGTAGCTCTTCTCCGAGACGACCGGCGCGACGATGACGTCCCGCGGGTCGGCGATCGTGCTCACTTGCCACCCTCCTCGGTGGTCTCGGCGGGAACGCCCAGGAACTCGTCCAGGGCCTCCTTGGTGAAGACCACGTCGTCGGCCACCAGCACGTCGTACGTGTTGAGCTGGCTGGCCTCGATGAGGTGCACCCGCGGCTCGTTGCGCAGCGACACCCAGTTCAGCTCGTCGGTGCTGCTCAGCACGACCAGGACGCGCCGGGCGTCGGTCAGCTTCGCCAGGGTGGCCAGCGCGGCCTTGGTCGACGGCTTCTCGCCCGAGACGAACGTCTCGACGACGTGCACCTGGCCGGCGCGGGCCCGGTCGGAGAGGGCGCCACGCAGGGCGGCGGCCTTCATCTTCTTCGGGGTCCGCTGGCTGTAGTCACGCGGGACCGGGCCGTGCACCACGCCACCGCCGGCGAACTGCGGCGCGCGGATCGAGCCCTGGCGGGCCCGGCCGGTGCCCTTCTGCTTGTACGGCTTCTTGCCGCCACCGGCGACCTCGCCGCGGGTCTTGACCTTGTGCGTACCCTGCCGGGCCGCCGCGAGCTGAGCCACCACGACCTGGTGCATCAGCGCGATGTTGGCCTGGACGTCGAAGATGGCGGCGGGCAGCTCGACGGAGCCGGCCTTGTCGCCTTCGACGTTGAGGACGTCAACGGTGGTCACTTGGCCGCACCGCCCTTCTTCACCTTGGTCTTGGCCGCGGTACGGACCAGGACCAGCGCGCCCTTGGGGCCCGGGATGGCACCGCGGACGAGCAGGAGGTTGTTCTCGGTGTCCACGGCCTGGACGGTCAGGTTCTGGACGGTGTAACGCACGCCGCCCATCCGACCCGCCATCCGGGTGCCCTTGAAGACGCGACCCGGGGTGGCGCAGGCGCCGATGGAGCCCGGCGAGCGGTGCTTGCGCTCCACACCGTGGCTGGCGCGCAGACCGTGGAAGCCGTGCCGCTTCATCGGGCCGGCGTAGCCCTTGCCCTTGGTCTTGCCGGTGACGTCGATGACGACGCCCGCCGGGAACTCCTCGACCGTGACCTCCTGGCCCGGCGAGTAGTCCGCGGCGTCGGTGGTGCGCAGCTCGACGATGTGCCGGCGCGGCGCCACGTCCGCCTTCGCGTAGTGCCCGCTGATCGGCTTCTTGACCTTGCGCGGGTCGATCGTGCCGTAGGCGAGCTGGATCGCGGAGTACCCGTCCTTCTCGGCGCTACGAACCTGGCTGACGACGCACGGGCCGGCCTGCACCACGGTCACGGGAACAACCTTGTTGTTGTCCCAGACCTGGGTCATGCCGAGCTTGGCGCCCAGGATCCCCTTGACTTGCCTGTCCATCTGTCCGGTCCCTACAGCTTGATCTCGATGTCGACGCCAGCCGGCAGGTCGAGGCGCATGAGCGAGTCGACCGTCTTCGGGGTCGGGTCGATGATGTCGATCAGCCGCTTGTGCGTGCGCATCTCGAAGTGCTCGCGCGAGTCCTTGTACTTGTGCGGCGAGCGGATAACGCAGAAACGGTTGATCTCCGTGGGCAGCGGCACCGGGCCTGCGACCTGCGCCCCGGTACGCGTCACCGTCTCGACGATCTTCCGAGCCGAGGAGTCGACGACCTCGTGGTCATAGGCCTTGAGCCGGATGCGGATCTTCTGTCCCGCCATGGTGGCTTCTGTTCCTTCTCTCGATGCCGCTGTGTTGCGGGCACCTGTACCGGCTGGTACAGGCCCACTTCGCCGACCCCCGCGGTCGGGCGTGTCGCACCCCCGGACCAGGCTCCGCCCCGGGACTCCGGAGCGACTCTCCTGACCACGCGGTGGGTCAAGGCGCCGATCGCATCACAGCGATCTGGACGCCGTGCGAGGGTGGTTGATCACCAGGGGTGATCAACCACCCTACGCGCGACTGTTGGTCGACCGACAACTCCACCTCGGCGCGTCTGTCGACGTGCCACGACCTGGAGTCGTCGTCCCGGAGGTCCAGCATGCACCGGACGCGGGCGACTAACCGTCGTTACGCAACCTGACTAGTATGCCGCACGACCGGCGGCGACGCTAATCGGGGTTACCCAGCTCACTTGATGATCTTGGTGACGCGACCAGCGCCGACCGTACGGCCACCCTCGCGGATCGCGAACTTGAGGTTCTCCTCCATCGCGATCGGCTGGATCAGCTTCACGGTCATGGTGGTGTTGTCGCCCGGCATGACCATCTCGGTGCCCTCGGGCAGCGTGACGACACCGGTGACGTCCGTGGTCCGGAAGTAGAACTGCGGACGGTAGTTCTGGAAGAACGGGGTGTGCCGGCCGCCCTCCTCCTTCGAGAGGATGTAGACCGTCGCCTCGAACTCCGTGTGCGGGGTCGTGGTGCCCGGCTTGATGACGACCATGCCGCGCTCGACGTCCTCGCGCTTGATGCCACGCAGCAGCAGACCGACGTTCTCGCCCGCGCGGGCCTCGTCGAGCAGCTTGCGGAACATCTCGATGCCGGTGCAGGTGGTCTTCATCGACTTCTCACGGATGCCGACAATCTCCACCTCCTCGTTCGGCTTGAGGATGCCGCGCTCGGCGCGACCGGTGACGACGGTGCCACGACCGGTGATCGTGAAGACGTCCTCGATCGGCATCAGGAACGGCTTCTCGGTCTCGCGCTCCGGCTGCGGGATCGCGGTGTCGACAGCGTTCATGAGCTCCAGCAGGCGCCCGGTCCACTCCGGGTCGCCCTCCAGGGCCTTGAGCGCCGAGACCCGGACGACCGGCAGGTCGTCACCCGGGTATTCCTGGTTCGACAGCAGCTCGCGCACCTCGAGCTCGACGAGCTCCAGGAGCTCCTCGTCGTCGACCATGTCGCTCTTGTTGAGCGCCACGACGATGTAGGGCACGCCGACCTGACGGGCCAGCAGCACGTGCTCGCGGGTCTGCGGCATCGGGCCGTCGGTCGCCGCCACCACCAGGATCGCGCCGTCCATCTGGGCGGCACCGGTGATCATGTTCTTGATGTAGTCGGCGTGACCGGGGCAGTCGACGTGCGCGTAGTGCCGCGCCTCGGTCTGGTACTCGACGTGCGCGATGGAGATCGTGATGCCGCGGGCCTTCTCCTCCGGCGCCTTGTCGATCTCGTCGAACGGCGTGTACGGGTTCAGGTCCGGGAACTGGTCGTGCAGGACCTTGGTGATGGCCGCCGTCAGCGTCGTCTTACCGTGGTCGATGTGACCAATGGTGCCGATGTTGACGTGCGGCTTAGTCCGCTCGAACTTCGCCTTCGCCACTGGTGTCCTCCTGTGGACTTCTTGGTTCGTTCGCCCCGGTGCGCCAGGTCGGCGCTTAGGACTCTGTCGACAGCCTTTCCGGCCTGACGGCCGGAGAGCCTTGGTGGGTTCTGCGGCGATGAAGCCTACAGGCCCGGATTCACACAACCCGACCGAGGTGGTCGCGGGCGGAAGTTGTCTCCCGCGACCAGCCCCGGGTCATCGGATCAGCTCAGGTGAGCGTCACTCACCGGTCGCCTTGGCGATGATCTCCTTCGCCACCGAGGCCGGAACCTCGGCGTAGGAGTCGAACTGCATGCTGTAGCTAGCCCGGCCCTGGGTCTTCGACCGCAGGTCGCCGACGTAGCCGAACATCTCCGACAACGGCACCAGGGCCCGGACGACGCGAGCGCCGCTGCGCTCTTCCATCGCCTGGATGATGCCACGGCGGGAGTTGAGGTCGCCGATGACGTCACCCATGTTCTCCTCAGGAGTGGTGACCTCAACGGCCATCATCGGCTCGAGCAGTGCGGGGTCGGCCTTGCGGGCCGCCTCCTTCATCACCATCGAGCCGGCGATCTTGAACGCCATTTCCGACGAGTCGACCTCGTGGTACTGGCCGTCCACCAGGGTGAGCTTGATGCCCACCAGGGGGAAGCCGGCGAGGATGCCGTACTGCATCGCGTCCTGCGCACCCGCGTCCACCGACGGGATGAACTCCCGGGGGATGCGGCCACCGGTCACGGCGTTGGCGAACTCGTAGGTCGGTGCGTCGTTGCCCAGCGGCAGCGGCTCCAGGTTGATGATCACCCGGGCGTACTGGCCGGAACCACCGGTCTGCTTCTTGTGGGTGTACTCGACCTTCTCCACCTTGCGGCGGATGGTCTCGCGGTACGCCACCTGCGGCTTGCCGATGTTGGCCTCGACGTTGAACTCGCGGCGCATCCGGTCGACCAGGATGTCCAGGTGCAGCTCGCCCATGCCGGAGATGACCGTCTGGCCGGTCTGGTCGTCCAGCTTGACGCGGAAGGTCGGGTCCTCCTCGGCCAGCCGCTGGATGGCGGTGCTGAGCTTCTCCTGGTCGGCCTTGGTCTTCGGCTCGATGGCCACCTCGATGACCGGCTCCGGGAAGGTCATCGACTCCAGGATGACCGGGTTCGCCGGGTCGCACAGGGTGTCACCGGTGGTGGTCTGCTTCAGGCCCTGCACCGCGATGATGTCGCCGGCCTGGGCGGAGCCGCGCTCCTCCCGCTTGTTGGCGTGCATCTGGTAGATCTTGCCGATCCGCTCCTTGCGGTCCTTGGTGGAGTTGACCACCTGGGAGCCGGACTCGAGCGTGCCGGAGTAGATCCGGACGTAGGTGAGCTTGCCGAGGTGCTTGTCCGTCTGGATCTTGAAGGCCAGGCCGGAGAACGGCTCCGAGACCGACGGCTTGCGCTGCATCGGGGTCTCGCCGTCGGTGGCCGTGCCCTCGATCGCCGGGACGTCCAACGGCGACGGCAGGTACGCGACGACCGCGTCCAGCATCGGCTGGATGCCCTTGTTCTTGAAGGCGGTGCCGGTGAGGACCGGGTTGGCCTTGCCGGCGATGGTCGCCCGACGGATGGCGGCCTTGATCTCCTCGACGGAGATCTCCTCGCCCTCCAGGTACTTCTCCATCACCGCGTCGTCGACGTCGGCCAGGGTCTCCATCAGCTTCTCGCGCCACTCGGCGGCCGAGTCGGCGAGGTCGGCCGGGATCTCCTCGACCGTGTAGTCCTCACCCTTCACGGTCTCGCCGCGCCAGGTGAGGGCCCGCATCTCGACCAGGTCGACCACGCCGATGAAGTCGGACTCGGCGCCGATCGGGATCTGGAGCACCAGCGGGGTGGCGTTGAGCCGGTCGATCATCATCTGCACGCAGCGGAAGAAGTCGGCGCCGGTCCGGTCGAGCTTGTTGACGAAGCACATCCGGGGGACGTTGTACTTGTCGGCCTGACGCCAGACGTTCTCCGTCTGCGGCTCCACGCCGGCGACACCGTCGTAGACCGCGACCGCACCGTCCAGCACCCGCAGCGACCGCTCGACCTCGACCGTGAAGTCGACGTGGCCGGGCGTGTCGATGATCTGGATCGTGTGGCCCTTCCACTCACACTTGGTGGCAGCGGAGGTGATGGTGATACCACGCTCCTGCTCCTGCTCCATCCAGTCCATGACGGCAGCGCCCTCGTGGACCTCACCGATCTTGTACGTGATACCGGTGTAGAAGAGGATCCGCTCGGTGGTAGTGGTCTTACCGGCATCGATGTGCGCCATGATGCCGATGTTGCGTACGTTGGCGAGCGCGTCTGCGGCGGCCACTTCAATCCCTACTTATCGTCGTCTCGACACAACTGGTTGCGGTTCCGGCGCCGGCCCGGCGCCGGAACCAGGGTGTTACCAGCGGTAGTGCGCGAAGGCCTTGTTGGACTCGGCCATCTTGTGCGTGTCCTCGCGCCGCTTGACGGCGGCACCCAGACCGTTGCTCGCGTCCAGCAGCTCGTTCATCAGCCGCTCGATCATGGTCTTCTCGCGGCGGGCGCGGGAGTAGCTGACCAGCCAGCGCAGCCCGAGGGTGGTCGCCCGGGCGGGGCGAACCTCAACCGGCACCTGGTAGGTCGCGCCACCGACCCGGCGGCTGCGGACCTCGAGGGTCGGCTTGACGTTGTCCATCGCGCGCTTGAGCGTGACGACCGGGTCGGTGCCGGTCTTCTCGCGGCAGCCCTCGAGGGCCGCGTACACGATGCGCTCGGCGAGCTGACGCTTACCGCGCATGAGGATCTTGTTCACCAGCTGGGTGACCAGCGGCGAGTTGTACACCGGGTCAGCGACCAGCGGCTTCCGCGGAGCGGGTCCCTTACGCGGCATGTCAGCTCTTCTCCTTCTTCGCGCCGTAGCGGCTGCGCGCCTGCTTGCGGTTACGGACGCCCTGCGTGTCCAGCGAACCGCGGACGATCTTGTAACGCACGCCGGGGAGGTCCTTCACCCGGCCACCGCGGACGAGCACGATCGAGTGCTCCTGCAGGTTGTGACCCACGCCCGGGATGTAGGCGGTCACCTCGATCTGGCTGCTGAGCTTGACACGCGCGACCTTGCGGAGCGCGGAGTTCGGCTTCTTGGGGGTGGTGGTGTACACGCGGGTGCACACACCGCGCCGCTGAGGGGACCCCTTCAGCGCCGGGGTCTTGGTCTTGGTCGTCTTGGCCTGGCGGCCCTTTCGGACCAACTGCTGAATGGTGGGCACCGGGTTTCTCCGCTCCCTTCGGTCACCGCGAGGCGACCGCGCCGTCTGCTCGTTAGCCGGCCTGATGGACGGCTCTCCTACATTCCAACCAGGGCCACCTCTCGGAGGTCCCAGCACCCGCGGTCGGGCGTGTCGCCCAGATCACGGTCCCCGGCGCTGTTGCTCACGCGTCCGCACCGGATGTGTTCCGCCGGCGCACGGCGGGCCGCGTACCGGGTTCTTTGACTGTGTCGTGCCGCCACCTGATCGCCGGAAGAACCGGATCACGCGCACGCACGAGTCGCCCAGGCAGGCCCGGGCACAAGGGGAAAGAGTACCTACCACAGCCTCGCAGGTCAAAACGGAATGGTCCGACGGATCTCAGATCCCGCCGGTCACCCCGCACGTCGTGCCTGCTCACCCGTGATGGGCACCTACACACCCAAGTGTACCGGCTGCCCGCCGAAGCGGCCCGTCGGCCCCGGCGCGACCGTGGTCACGCGAACTGCAACAGCAGGGCCAGCCCCAGGCCCGACAGGCTGAGCAGCATCCCCACCGCGCCGCAGCTGATCCCCGCCGTGGCGAGGCCCCGCCCGGTGAACCGGACCGCCGGCGGCGGCGCCGCCCGGCGGATCTGTCGCCGGCCGAGCAGACCGGCGACGATCGCCGCGGCGCCGGCCAGCACGCCCGGCACCGTGAACGCCCCGGCCGCCCAGGCTCCACCGAGCCGCGCTCCCGCGACGCCGAAGCAGATCACCACCAGGGAGACCACGATCGACCCCACCCCGGCCACCAGCGAACCCACCGCCGGTCCGGAGGTCACCCCGGGCACGTCGAGATGGACCACGCCGAAGGGCGTACCGGGAACCGGGTCCACCCGCCTCGGCGGGCGGGGAGCCTCCTGC
>NZ_SMKD01000083.1 GCF_004348595.1 Micromonospora sp. KC723 | reverse complement strand
GGGCGGGGACGGTGCCCGCGCCGGGGGTCGGCCCCGCCTGCGGTCGGCTGTCGGACCCGCAGGCGACGAGCCCGCCCACCACGGTCATCACCAGCACGGTCGCTCCGGCGCGGGTGGCCACCGGCCACCGTCGCCGGGAGGTCCCTGCGCACCAGCGGCCGTGGTTCATCGCGCCTCCCCGGCGTCGAGGATGTCCTTGACCGACGTGGTCAGGTCGCGAACCGGCGACCAGCCCAGCTCCCGGCGCGCCCGGCTGACGTCGGCCTGGATCCAGTCGACCGCGGTCGAGCGCTGCGGCCCGGTGCCGGTCTCGCGGATCCGGCCGCCGTAGCCGGCCGTGGCGGCCAGCAGCTCGACCGCTTCACGGGCGGCGACCGCTCGACCACTACCCGCATTGAACACCCGGTGCCGCAGCCGGGGCGCGAGCAACACGGCGACGACCAGCGCGGCGACGTCCCGCACGTCGACGAAGTCCCGGTACGCCGACAGCGGCCCCAGGGTGATCTCCGGGGCGTCGCCGGCCAGCGCGGCGCGGATGTGCGCCGCCGCCCGACCGAGCAGGTTCTCCTCGGACAGGCCGGGGCCGATCGGGTTGAAGACCCGCAACGACACCGCGTCGGCGCGCCCCGACTCGCCGGCGAGCTGGAACAGCCGGGTCGCGGCCAGGTGGCTGACCCCGTACGCGCTGACCGGCCGTGCCGGCTGCTCCTCGGTGACCGAGGCGCCGTCCGGCACGACGCCGTACTCGCCGGCCGAGCCGAGCCGGACCAGCCGGGCCCGCGGCGCCGCCGCGCCGGCGGCGTCGAGCAGCTTCGCCGCGACCACGGTGTTCGCCGCGAACAGGTGCGCGGCGGAGCCGGTGAGGGCGCCCACGCAGGTGACCACGGCGTCCGGGACGGTCGCCCGCAGCAGCGCCACCAACCCGTCCGGTTCACCGTGCAGCAGGTCGTAGGTCGCCCGGCCCGGGCAGACCACCTGGGCTATCCGCGGGTCCGACTCCAGCGCGGCACGCACGTGCGTACCGATGAAGCCGGACGCCCCGAACAGCAGCACCCGCGTCACGCCCGCCCTCCTGATCGTGCCGCGCCGGCCCGGTCGATCGCGGCCGGGTCCACCACCGACGCTTCCACCGGCGGCCGGGACGCCGGCAGCAGGATCGGCTTGAGCTGCGCGAACGCCCGGTTCGCCTCGTCGTAGTCCTCCGGCCGCCCGATGTCCAGCCAGAACCCGTCGAACGGGTACGTCGCCGGGTGCTCCCCCGCCGCGAGCAGATCCAGCACCAGTTGGTCGAAGCCGAAGGAGAGCCCGGGCGGGTACGGCGCGAGCGTCTTGCGCGACATCGCGTACACGCCCATGCTGACCGGGTAACGCAGGGTCGGCTTCTCCCGGAATCCGACGAGCCGCCCGTCGTCGACGTCCAGTACCCCGAAGTCGATCCGGTGCACCCGTTCGGAGGTCGCCAACGTCAGCCTCGCGCCGGAGAGCGTGTGGGCGCGGAGCAGGTCGGCGTAGTCCAGGTCGGTGAGGACGTCGCTGTTCATCACCAGGAACTCGTCGGGCAGCTTGTCCTTGAGCCCGAACAGCGGGCCCACCGTGGACAGCGGTCGTTCCTCCTCGACGTAGTCGACGGCGATCCCCCACCGGCGGCCGTCTCCGACGAACGCCCGGATCAGCGGACCGAGATGGTTGATCGCCAGGGTCACCGAGGTGAACCCGCGCGACGCGAGTTGGTCGAGCACGATCTGCAGGATCGAGTGGCTGTCGCCGATCGGCATCAGGGGTTTCGGCAGCGCCGTCGTGTACGGCCGCAACCGAACTCCCTTGCCGCCGGCAAGGATCACCGCGTGCAACCAGACCTCCCCAAGGGTCTCGGATGAACTATCGGTAGTGCCGGATCTGCCCGATGACCGGAAGCAGACCGAGCGCGAACAGCGCCTGGAGCAGCACGACGCTGCCCAGGTAGAGCGAGGTGTCGGCGAGGGCGGAGCCGCCCTGCCCGAGCAGGGGCGCGACACCGAGCAGCGCGCCCACTCCGATGTGCAGCGCGATCGCCAGCAACATGGACAGGCACAGCCAGCCGTACCGTCCCCGCCCGGCCAGGAGGAAGGCCAGGTAGTAGGCGCCGGCCAGCGCGACGTGCGCGGCCGTCATCACCGCGCCGGCGGCCGAGAGCAGCCCCACCCAGGCCAGGCCGGCCAGCAGCGCCGCGCCCAGCACGGCCGGCACCGCGAGGCAGGCCACGAACTCCCGGCCGATGGTGCGCCACACCCCGGCGACGAACTCCCCGGGGCGGCGGGCCCGCCGGGTCAACGCGACCATGTCCGGCCAGAACCGGCCGGTGCGCCACTCGACGTACCCCATGGACAGCAGCAGCGGCGTCGCGGCCGCCGCGATGTCCAACCGGGTCAGCAGGTACGGCGCCTGCGCGTGGAAGAGCAGGGCCGCGCCGCAGAGTCCGTAACCGGCGATGCCGAGCAGCGCGGGTGTCTCCGCACGCAGCGGAGCCGGCGGCGCGGGTTCCTCGGTGGCGCCGGCGGGCCGGGCGGCCCACAGGGCCGTCGCGAGCGCGGCCAGCACCGAGACGGCCGCCGCGGCCACGGCCCACCGTTGGGCCGTGCCGCCGAGGACCAGATAGGCCGTGCCGAACAGGAGGGCCGGGACCATCGCCGCCGCCAGCCACGCCTCCCGCCGGTAGAAGATCAGAAGTGTGCTGGCCAGCTGGTACGCCAGCTGGAGGACCATCATCACGGCCAGCGGCGGACCGCCCAGCGGCAGCACCGCGACGCCGAGCGGCACGCCGAGCAGGGGGCCGGTCAGCGCGGCCGAGCGCAGGACCCGGCTCGCCGCGCGGGGCCGGCCGTGGCCCAGCAGGCGGTACGCCACGTACGCGGCCACCCCCGAGTAGATCCAGCCCAGCGTGCCGGCGAGGATCATCCCGAGCACCAGACCCGGCCGCCCGACGGCCACCAGCGCGGCCGGGAAGGCGGCGCTGGGCAGCAGGTAGAGCGGCCCGTGCAGGACCGGTCGCAGGCCGTCCCACCGGCCGACCGCCGCCGGCGGGACGGCTGCCTCGTCGTGCTCCGGCGACGGTGGCCCCATCCGCCGGAACACCTCGGTGGCCAGTGTGAAGACGTCGCGGTAGCCGTACTCGACCTGCGCGGTGCGGTCGGTGTGACCGTCGGCCTCCAGGGCGGCGGCGACCTGGAGCGCGTCGACCGCCCTGCCCAGTTGGGGTCGGACCCGCTCGACCAGGTCGTCGACCGGGTCGGTGGAGATCCGGGGCAGCAGGATCGTGCGTTCGGGCTCGTCGGCCGGTGCCGCCGGGGTGGTCTGGGTGCCGGCGGCGTCGCCGTCGCTGACGAGGGTCATCGCGGTTCGCCGGCCGATCGCAGCAGGCCGACCGTGGGGTGGTCGGCCTGGTCGGACCCCCGTTGCCGGGGCACCCGGGCCGGGACAGCCGCCACGCCGGGCCGGATCGCGTGGTTCGGGACCGTGACGCGGCCCTGGGCCTGGCCCCGCAGGTTCCGCTGCGGCGCGGACGCCGTCAGCGGCGCGGTGAGCCGGTCGTAGATGTCGCGGTACGCCTGCAGCGAGCGTTGCAGCGTGAACCGCTCCAGGACCCGGATCCGGGCGACCGCACCGAGCCGCAGCCGCAGTTCCCGGTCCTTGAGCAGCCGTACGCAGGCCGCGGCCACCGCGGCGACGTCGCGCGGCGCGACGACGATCCCGGTGTCGCCGACTGCCTCGGCGACGCCGCCGACGTTGGTGCACACCGTCGGCCGCCCGCACGCCATGGCCTCCACCACGGTGTAGGGGAAGCCCTCGGAGATGCTGGTCAACGCGACCAGGCTGCCGGCGTGGTACGCCTCGACCGCGCTGCCGACCCGGCCCTCCAGGGTGGCGTGCCCGGTCAGCCCGAGTTCGTCGATCAGTGCCAGACAACTGGCGTGGTAGACCTGGTTGGCCGCCGGCGTCCCGCCGAAGATGCGCAGCCGGGCGGCCGGGATCTCGGCTCGGACCAGCGCGAACGCGCGGATCAGGGTGTGCAGGTCCTTCAGCGGATCGACGCGGCCCATGAACGAGATGGTCGGTGCCTCCGGCTCGCTGGCCGCCGGCGGGAACTCGTCCGGGTCGACGCCGTTGTACATCGTCCACATCCGCTCGGGGTCGGCGCCGTTGTGCAGCTGCCAGCGCCGGTTGTACTGCGAGTGCGGCGCGAGCGCGTCGGTGATCAGGTACGCCGCGCCCGCGAGGGAGCGGAAGAAGCTCAGCACCAGCACCCGCACCGCGTGCGGCGCGGTGTCGTGCAGATACGAGATGTACCGTTCACGCAGGTAGATGCCGTGCTCGGAGAGGACCAGCGGCGTGCCGTGGGTCCACGCCGCGGCCATGCCGACGAGGGTGGCGAGGCCGTTCATCGACGCGTGCACGATGTCGGCCCGCACCGGCGGCGCGCTCAACGGGCGCAGCATGTGCGAGATGAGCCAGGCCGCCTCCAGCGCGTCGGCGACGGTGAGCGCGGGCCCGATCTCGTCGGCCCGCAGGGCCTGCCAGGCGTCCAGCATCATCCCCAGGGCCTGGTTGGACAGCAGGCCGGCGCTCAGGTCACCGCCGGTGGCGGCGTACTCGAACATGCCCCGCAACGCGAGCAGGAAGGTGCTCCGGTTGACCTCGCCGGCCGGGGAGAGCGTCGACTCCAGCGGGGTGACCAGGGCCCGCAGGAACACCTCGTAGGATTCGACGAACCCCGCGCCGGGCCGCCCGGACGGCACCAGCATCCCGCGCCGGGGGCGGCGGCCCGGTGGCCGTCCGCCCCACAGCGGGATCGAGTGCACCCGGTCGAGGTTCGCCGGCCTGTCGAAGACCGGTCTCTCGGTGCCGTCGACGGTGAGCGCGACAACCTCCCACCGGTGGTCCGGCATTCCCCGGATGAGCTGCTCGCACCAGACGCTCACGCCACCCATCGCGTAGGGGTACGTGCCTTCCGAGACCAGTGCGATCCTCACCGAGTGCCCCCGTTCCGCTTCATGTCACCGGGTGCCGCCGCCGGGTGTCACAGGCGGGGAGCGGCGTTGAGGGTCACGGCGGTGCTCGCCGCGAGCGTGACCGGGACGCTGACGTCGCTGCCGTACGTGGTGGCGCCCGGGGTGGCCGTGGTCACGCCGCCCAGCCGGACCGTGCCGGCCGCCGGTGAGGTCACCGAGATGGTGCCGGCGCTGCGGTCGTAGACCGCGTCGACGCCGGCGGCGAGCGCGGCGAAGTGGGCCGTGCGCGCCCTGCCGTACGCGGCGATGTCCGGCCACGCCGAGTTGAGCAGCGGCACCGAGTAGTAGGAGTCGTACTTGCTCAGCACGGCCTCCACCCAGTCGGTGAGCAGGGTCTTGCCGGAGCCGTAGTCGCGCACGTTGGCGATGTGGAAGGTGTGCGGGTAGATCGAGCCGGACGCCACGTGCTGCAGCGCCACGCCGGCCTCGTAGTCCAGCACCTGCGGGTAGGTGCGGTTGGTGGGCCAGTAGGGGAAGTGCCCGTTCGGCCCGTAGAAGGCGTTGTAGAAGTGGGTCTGCTCGGCCGGGGTGGTGGTGTGGTAGGCGATGTTCGTCGGCCAGCACGGCATCACCAGGATGCCCGGGTTCAACGGGTGCACCTTGCCGGCGTTGAGGTGCGCCGGCACGTGGCTGGCGAACGACATGTTGCCGGCCAGGACGTCGATGCCGAGATCCGTCGCGGCCTGCAGCAAGGCCGGGTTGGACGCTTCCAGGCCGTGGTCGGTGGGCGGGCCGGTGTCGTTGTCCGGGTCGTCGTTGTAGACACCGAGGCCGGAGTACTCGGGGGTCTTCAACACGCTGCTGGGGACGGTCAGTCCGATCGAGGCGCCCGCGGTCCGGTTGTCGTTGATCTCGTTGTACGTGGTGGTGTAGTCCGTCGCGTTCAGCTCGGGGTGGTTGAACGTGTGGTTGACCCACCGGAAGTTGTTCTTGAGGCACTTCGTGGTGGCGGTCAGTGTGGTGGCGTCCCCGTTGGGGCTGCACGTGTCACCGGCGAACGGGTCGATGTCGGCGCCGTTGTACGCGATGTTGAAGGTCAGCCCGGCCGCCTGCGGGTGCGCGGCGCGCAGCGCGGTCTGCTGTGCGTCCAGGTTGACCGCGTCGTGTCCGGTGACCTGGAAGCCGGGGGTGTACTCGACGGTGCCGTCCTCGTGGTAGTGGTCCGAGGTGTTGAACCAGTCGTCGATGTCCACGTTGAGGTGGTGCTTCTTCTCCCCGAAGTACAGGCCCTTGCTCGCCCACCGGAACAGGCCGTAGACCAGCAGGTCGGAGTGGAGCAGGTACTGGTTCGAGGTGAACGTCAGGGCGATCCGCTCCCGGCCGTCGGTGGAGGTGGTGCGCACGGCGAGCACGTCGGAGCCGTTGGTCATCAGCGCGTCGGCGTTGCAGCCGGCCTTGATCGCGGTGCGGTAGACGTACGACTGGGTGACGGGTATCTGGGCGGTGCTGGCGAGGTAGTCGAAGACCGCCGCGCCGTTGCCGGTGAGCGAGACGGGCAGGGGCGTCGCGCCGACCGCGCCCTCGCCGTTGGAGGTGAGGCAGTAGTCCTCCGGCCAGGTTCCGTAGCTGGTGTAGAGGGCGGCCTGCCGGACCTTGAAGTTGCGCTCGTAGGCCCAGAGGGTGTTCCACTCCGCGCTGGTCAGGCCACTGAGGTAGGCGCCGCCGGACGCGTAGAGCTGCATGCTGTTGGTGAGCAGGATCGCGTTGTACCTGCCGACGCCGTCGGGGCGGACGAGGGTGCTGGCGGTGACGGTGTCGGTGGCGGTGTAGATGACGTCGTACGCGGCGCCGACCCGGTCGAGCGTGGTCTTGTAGGTGGGTACGCCGAAGTCCTCCGGGTTGGTGGCCACGATCAGCGCCCGCAGCGCGACGCGGTCGTTGGCCGCCTGGGCGCCGACGCCGCGTTTCTTCGCGGTCGGCTCCGGCTCGGTGACCCGGACGGTACCGGATCGGGTGGGCAGCGGGCCGGGCCGGGCCGGTTTCGGATGCGCGGCCTGCCCCTGGACGGTGGGGGCCTGGCCCGGCGCCGTCGCGGGTCGGGCATGGACGGGAGCCTGGGTGCCCAGGACGACCGTGAGTGCGGTCAGCCCGGCGAGGGCAAGTCGTGTGGCGCGACGCGCAGGTCCGGTGGGGACCATCTACTGACCTCCGATGAGGAGACGACCGAGTCGCCGTCCATCATGGACCACGGGTCAGTGATTGATGCGCGACAATGTGCGTCGCAGTCGGTTAGGCGCGCCGGTTGTTGCGCCTGCAACATTGACGCCGTCATCGGAGAATGGTAGCGCACCACCCTTTCATGTCCGCCGGGGATGCGACACCTCGATGGATTTCGGATGGTAGATCCAGCAACGTCGGCACCCTCTGGCATGTACCGTTAGAAGTGCTTTCCACGAGGTGGTAATGGCCCGTTAGACACGATTGCGGCAACCGGTACGGTGCGCCGTTCGCCCGCACGCCGGATAGCCGAGACATTTATGTCGGTTACCCGACACGGCAGTACGAAGAGAATCACAGCCACCCATACGGGCCATAAGGACCACACGTTCGACCCATTTCCGTAGCGCGCGCGTGACCGACTGTATCGTGACGACCGGGCCGGCGGACCGCAGCGGGATTTCGCCGTGGCGGTTCGGAGACGCGCTGCCCACAGGACGCAACGCGGACCCTGGCTGTCGCACACGCCGGTTCGGGGACCACCGGAGCAATGCGGTCGCTCGCGAATGGGTAGCGTGCCGACCAGGCCACGGACCCGACAAATGCCGGCGACAGTGGCAAGAATCGCCGCGATGGAACTTGCGGCCAACTTCCTGCCACTACGGTAAGCCAGGATTGCCGCAGGAATCCCGTGATATCAGTACATCGGCGAGCCACTCTACCCGTTCTCCGGCACCCCACGATCGCACCGGCACCGTTGGCCGATCCGGCAAGACTCCCCCGACCGTCGCCGCCCGCCACCCGGCTCCCGCGGCCCGGCGTTCGCACGAGCACGCCGTTGTCGCGATGGGAAGCCGAACTGTTTGCGGACGCGCGCCGCGGGAACTCGCCTGGCCCGTCGGCGAGAGAAAGGCCGGAAGGTGAACGACAACGAGTTCCTCACCCTGGTGGCAACGCGTTCCGGGCTGCCGTCGGAGCAGGCCGCCGCCGCCACCCGGGCCACGCTGACCACCCTGGCCGAGCGTATCGACGGCGGGGAGGCCCGCGACCTGGCCGGTCGGCTTCCGTCGGGGCTGCGGGCACACGCCTTCGGGGCTGGCGAGGCCGCCGAGCGGTTCGGGCTCGACGTCTTCGTCGCGCGTGTCGCTGGCCGCGCGGGCCTCGACGGCGACCGGGCGAGAGACGGGGTGGCCGCGGTCTTCGACGTCCTGCGTGACGCCCTCGATCCCACCGCGTACGAACAGGTGGTCGGCCACCTGCCCGGGGAGTACGCCGACGTCGTCGACCAGTCCACGCCGTTCGTGCGGCGCCGGGCCTGACACCAGCGGAGGCTCGGATGGCGGGAACGTGGGACGACCTCAGCCCGTTGGGCCGGCCGCCGGAGGCGGATGCCCAGGAGCAGCAGCAGGACGAGATGGTCGTGGGTCCGGCCGACACGGTGTCGAACGCGGTGCCGGAGGCGACCGAGGCGGATCTGGCCGAGCAGGGCGCCCTGGTGCCACCGAGCGAGCAAGCCGACCTCGCGGATGCCGTGCGCGGCGACCTCAACCCGGCGGACGCCCTGGAGCAGAACCAGGAGGTGCCGACGCCGGACGAGGACCGGCGGGACTGACAGCCGGTGGAGCCCTGCCGGACGAGGGCATGAGCGCGGCGTCCACGGGATGCGGCCGACGTGCCCGGGCCGGGACGACGTCGCGCCCGATTGCGCGACGGGCGCACCAATCAATTGACTGACTTCTATTCTTGTGGGAATCTGCCAGGCAGAGCCACCGCGGGAGCCACACGCGCAGGCACGGGAGCGGGCAACTCCCGCCGTCCGGGCGTCGTCGTCCGACATCTCCCCTGGAGGGCTCCGTGTCCACACTCATCAGGTCGCGTCGCGTCCGCCTAGCGACGTGGCTGTTCGCCGTCGGCGTGGCCGCCGTACTGCTGCTCGCCACCACCCTCGCCACCCCGGCCTCCGCCCACGGTTCCGTGGTCGACCCCGCGTCCCGCAACTACGGCTGTTGGCAGCGGTGGGGCAACGACTTCCAGAACCCGGCCATGGCCACGCAGGACCCGATGTGTTGGCAGGCCTGGCAGCACAACACCTCGGCCATGTGGAACTGGAACGGCCTGTACCGCGAGGGTGTCGCCGGCAACCACCAGGGCGCCATCCCCGACGGTCAACTGTGCAGCGCCGGGCGCACCGGCGACGGACGGTACAACTCGCTGGACGCCGTCGGAGCCTGGAAGACGACCAGCGTGGCCAACAGCTTCCGGGTCAAGCTCTGGGACCAGGCCAGCCACGGGGCCGACTACATCCGGGTGTACGTGACCAGGCAGGGCTTCGACGCCCTGTCCAAGCCACTGGCCTGGAGCGACCTGGAACTGGTCGGCCAGATCGGCAACACCCCGGCGTCCCGCTGGACCCCGGAGAGCCAGGGCGTGTCCATCCAGATCCCGGCCAACGCGCCGGGCCGCACCGGCCGGCACATCGTCTACACCATCTGGCAGGCCAGCCACGCGGACCAGTCGTACTACCTGTGCAGCGACGTCGAGTTCGGCGGCGGGCCCAGCACCCCGCCCACCACGACGCCGCCGCCGCCGACCAGCCCGCCACCCACGACGACGCCGCCGACAAGCCCGTCGCCCACCACGCCGCCGGTCACCGCGGGTTGCACGGCCACCTACAGGTCCACCGGGCAGTGGTCCGGCGGTTTCCAGGGTGACGTCGAGGTGACCGCCGGCCGGACCGCGATCCGCGGGTGGACGGTCACCTGGACGCTGGGCAGTGGCCAGCAGATCACCCAGTCGTGGAACGCCACGGTCACCACCAGCGGGTCCACGGCGACCGCCAGGAACGCCAGCTACAACGGCGCGCTGGCGGCCGGGGCCAAGGCCAGCTTCGGCTTCATCGGCTCCGGCCCCCACTCCACTCCGACACTCAGCTGCACCGCGACGGCGTGAGCCCAGTCGGGCCGGGACGGGCACCCACCCGCTCCGGCCCGACTAAATCGACCTTCATAACTTGAAATAGTTGTCAATGAAAACTAATGTGGGTGAAAGCCAGCGGATACCGGCTCCACAGGGAGGAATCTCATGCGCCTGATCCGGCTCTTCACCACCGGTGCGACCGCGCTGCTGCTCGCCGTCACGGCCACGGTCCTGCCCGGCGCGCCCGCTCAGGCCGCCGTCTGGTCGTCATCCGACCGCTGGGGCACCTGGAGCAGCGGCGGCTACACCCTCTACAACAACATCTGGGGCAACGGCCACGGCCCGCAGACCATCACGGCCAACTCCCCCAGCAACTGGTGGGTCTGGGCCAACCACCCCAACACCGGGGGTATCAAGTCCTACCCCAACGCCACCCGCCACATCGGCCGTCGGGTCAGCCAGTTGGGCACGGTCACCAGCAACTTCAACGTCACCGTGCCCACCAGCGGGGTCGCCTTCACCACGGCGTACGACATCTGGAGCAGCGACCACGCCCACGAGATCATGCTGTGGATGAACAAGTACGGCCCGGTGGGCCCGCTGGGCAGCTACCAGACCCGGGCCACGGTGGGTGGGCACACCTGGGACGTCTACCGGGGCTCCAACGGCCACAACCAGGTCTACTCGTTCATCCGGACCAGCAACACCAACGCGGGTACGGTCAACGTCACCGCTGTCGCCCAGTGGATCCGGAGCCGGGGCTGGTTCGGTGACGTGACCATCGGCGACGTGCAGCTCGGCTACGAGATCACCTCGTCCGCCGGGGGCAAGACCTTCACCACCAACTCCTTCTCCGTCAACGGCTGAACCGGCGGCCCGCCGGCGTGGCAGGCCGGGCCGGCGGGTCCCCGGCCGGGGACCCGCCGCGCGGGCACGTCAGCACCACCTGGTCCCCACCGGCTGTCAGGTCGTGGCGGGGGGTGCGGGCCGTGTCGCCCGCCGGAGATGGTGGGCGATCACGGCGTACATCTGCCGGGCCCGCTCGACGTCGTTCATGTCGTAGCCGTGGTCGGCCTGCGGCACGTCGTGGTGGGCGACCAGGGCGTTGACCTCGCGTAGCCGCTGTGCGTACCGGTGGCCCTCGGCGCGGAGGACGTCGTACTCGGCGGTGATGACCAGCGCGGGGGCGATCCCGGTCAGGTCCGCGGTGTCCGCCGAACCGGCGGGGGACACCAGCGGATGGGCGCGCATGGCCGGGTCCGGCACGTACGCGTTGTCGAAGACCTCCCCCATCCACGGTCGGAGCACAGGCCGATCGACCATTGACCGCTTGTCCCGGACGTCCGTGGTGAGGTCCAACGGCGGGTAGTGCAACACCTGCAGGGCGATCGCCGGCCCGTCCTGCTCCCACGCCTGGCGTGCCGCCGCCGCGGCGAGCGCACCACCGGCGCTCTGCCCGCCGACGGTCAGCCGGCGGCCGTCCCAACCGTGTTCCGCACCGTGCCCGGCCACCCAGCGCACCACCTCGAAGACCTGTCGTGGCGCGGCGGGGAACGGGTGCTGCGGTGCGACCACGTAGTCGACGTTGACGACCACGACACCGGCCTCGGCGGCCAGGTACCGGCACAGCGCGTCGTCGAACCGCACCCCCCGCATGACGTACCCGCCGCCGTGGAGGTTGACGTGCACCGGCGGGTGCGGGTCCCGCGTCGCCGGGCGGTAGACGACGGCGGGCGCGGGCGCGATCGAGGTGGGGATCGTGACCTGCCGCATGGTGCCCGGGCACTCGGGAAAGACCTTTGCGCCACGCCGGGCGGTCGCGCCGGCGACGAAGGCCACCACCTGCGCCACCCGTGCCGCCACGGCGGCAACTCGCGGCCTGGCAAGAACGGACATACGTCCTCCATCGACGTGGGGGCGGGTTGCCGCCCCGAGGGCGGTGCCAGCGGTAGCCGGCACCGCGGAACCCGCCGCCCACGGTCAGCCGGCGCGGCACGAGGCCGTCGGCCAGGTCCGGTTGCCGTTGTGCTGGATGGTCAGCCCCCAGTTGTTGCCTCTTCCGTTGGGCGTGGCGGTCAACACCTGCGCGCTGGGGTAGCTGGCGTCGACGTTCCAGGTGGAAAGCACCTTCGCCGGGGAGGGGATGCTCATCGTCACGGTCCAGGCGCTGGCGCCGGAGACCGAGACGTTCAGGTTGTACCGGTCGCTCCACTGCTCGCCCGCGGACAGGGTCGCGGTGCAGCTACCACCACCGCCACCGCCACCGCCAGAGGAACTCCCCACCGTGATGTTGGAGCTGCCGCTGCTCCGATATCCCTCCGTGGCGAGGATCATGTAGTTGTGGGTGCCCAGGCTCATGCCGTTGCGCGCCCAGGCGTCGAAGTGGTTGCCGCTGGTGATGGTGCCGCCCGTTCGCTTGGCCTGCCGCACGCTCCAGAACTGCTTGAACGTCGCGATGCCGATGATGGAGGGGGCGTTGTGCCGCGTCGTCTCGTAGATGTCGTACGTGCCGCCGTCGCTGGTGACCGCACCCTTGTAGGTGCCCGTGGGCCGGTAGGTCCCCCAGTTGTCGACGACGTAGTACTCCACCAACGGGCTCGTCGTCCAACCGTAGAGGGTCAGGTACGCGTTGCCGGACGGGTTGAAGCTGCCCGAGTAGGTCACGGTCCGGCGTCCACCGGTGCTCCATCCCTTGCCCGCGACGAAGTTGCCGGTGTTGCGCCACGAGGTGCTGTAGTTGCCGCCGGAGCCCAGTTCCATGGAGACGGTGCCGGGGCTGTCGGTCCAGAACGAGTAGTAGTAACCGCCGTGGTTACCGGTCTGGTTCGAGGTGACGGCCGCGTGGGCGGTGCCGGGCAAGAACGTGGTGGTGGCCAGCAGCGCGGCACAGGCGCCGCTGACGAGCGATCTGAGGCGACCGTGCCGGCGGCCCTTCGGGTGGGCGGTGGCTTCGGGCATGAGCGTCTTCCTCCTTCTCGCGGGCAGCGTGGTGCGAGCCGGCGGCGTGTGGTGGCCGGGGACGGTCGCACAGCACACGCCGGCGTCGTCGCACATCGGCGGGGCTGGTCGGGTGACGACCGACGGCCGACCCCCCGCCGGGTGATCCGGATCGACATCCCTGAAAGTCTGTCGATATATCGAAGAGCATCGACCGGCGATGCCGGGCTGTCAACGACTTCCGGAAATGTTTCAGCAACACAATCTTAAAACAGCCCTGCCCATGGCGCTCCCTACGGGAACCCGCGCACCCGGTCGACAGGAGTCACCGCACGACACCATGAGCTGTCGGTGGAAGTTCTCGAAACTATTTTCGACCGCCTGGGCGCGCTGTCGACGCCGGACCGGTCGGCGAGCGCGACAGCGGCGCGCGGCACCGGTCCCGGCTCGACGGTGACCACCGGGGGCCACCCGCCGACTCGGTCGCCCGACGCCTCCCGCCCACCGCCGGCCACCCCTTGACCGCGTACGGCGTACACCCTAACCTGATCTCGAAGGTGTACTGCGTACACCTCGGGTGGTCGGCGACGCGCCGGCCTGCCGACGCAGAGAAAGAAGGCCCCGTGACCTCCTCCGCACGACGAGAGTGGTACCCGCCCGCCCTGTTGATCTCGCTCAGCGTCGTGCCGGTGCTCGCCGGCGCCCTCCGGTTGACCGAGCTGGCCGACGGGGCGCCGATCGAGCCGGAGGACGCCCGGTTCTTCGCCGCCCCCGGGCCGGTGGCGGTACACATCGTGACCGCGAGCCTCTACTGCCTGGTGGGGGCCTTCCAGTTCGCGCCCGGTCTCCGCCGCCGGCGACCCGGCTGGCACCGCGCCGCCGGGCTGCTGCTGATCCCGTGCGGGCTCGCCGCCGCGCTGTCGGGTCTCTGGATGACCGTGTTCTACCCGCAGCCGCCGGGCGACGGCGCACTCCTGAGCGGATTCCGCCTGGTGTTCGGCGCTGCCATGGTCGGGTCCATCGCTCTCGGCTTCGCCACGGTGCGACGGCGGGACATCGCCCGGCACCGGGCCTGGATGATCCGCGGCTACGCGATCGGCCTGGGCGCTGGCACGCAGGTACTGACGTTCGCGCCGTGGACCCTCGCGTTCGGCGAGGCCCGCGGCCTCAGCCGCGCCCTGCTGATGCTCGCCGGCTGGCTGATCAACCTGGCCGTCGCCGAACACGTCATCAGGCGGCGCAAGAAAAGGACCCCCCGGACGACCCACCGGGCCACCGTTGCCCGCGCGACCGCGTGAGCCGGTCGCGCGGGCCGGCGAGCAACCGCCGGACGCGGGAGCTCAGCGCGGGGTGAGCAGGTAGTCGTCCGCGTCGGCGCTCCAGGCCAGGCCGACCACCCCGGCCGTGGCCGCGGCCTTGCAGAACTGCAGGAAGCTGCGGTACCCGAGTTTCTGCTCGCTGAAGTCGGGCCGGGCCCGGCGCAGCTGGTTCTTGAGGCCGGAGAGCGCGACCGGGCCACCCGCCGCGGCCAGCTCCGCCACCACGGTCCGCAACAGCCCGAAAGCCACCTCCCGGTCGCCGTGCTCGGGCAGCGACACCTCGGGATCACCCTTGGCCGGCCCTTCGGCCAGCTCGACGACGTTGTGCGCGGCGAGGTGGCGCAGCAGCTCGCCGAAGGTGCGGAACCCGTAGTCCGACTCACTGAAGGTCGGGTCCTTACGCAACAGGGTGACCTTGAGGCGGGACGCGGTGACCGTGCCGCCCGCGCCGCCCTGCAGACCGGCCACGGTCTGCGCGACGACCACGGCGAGGGCGTCCACGTCGCGGACCCGCTCCTCCTCGGCGGCCGGCGCCCGCTCCAGCTCCTGCTCGGCCTGCGCCGGCGCGTCCGGCAGCCGGGCCGGTCGGCCCCGCCGGCCACGGGCCGGCGGAAGGTCGACGCCTTCGAGCCGGTCGTAGTAGAGGAACTCGTCACACGCGGGCGGCAACAGCGCCGAGGTGGACTTCTCCACGCCGACCCCGATCACCCGTTTGTTGAGTTCGCGGAGCTTGTGTACGAGCGGGGTGAAGTCGCTGTCGCCGGTGCAGACGACGAAGGTGGAGATGTAGTCGCGCTCGAAGGCCAACTCGACCGCGTCGACCGCCATCTTGATGTCGGCGGCGTTCTTGCGGGAGGCACCCATCCGTTGCGGGATCTCGATCAGCTCGACGTGGGAGCGGGTGAGCATCCGGCGGTCCTCGTCGAAGTACGACCAGTCCGCGTACGCCCGCCGCACCACCACCCGTCCGCGCTCGGCGAGCGCGTCGGCGATCGGACGGAAGTCGAAGGGTCTTCCGCCGTGATGGTCGCGCGCCCCGAGGGCCAGGTTCTCGTAGTCGAGGAACAGAGCGATGCGGTCTTCTTGATCCACCTGGTCAGCGTACGCCCGCCCGCGCCGCCGCCGAGGTGGCGCGCGCATCGGGTCGAGGAGGGCGACTCGGTGTCCGGCACCGATCACGTTCCGCAGGCGACACCGGCGCAGGCGAGGTCCGCCCGGCAGGTCCTGCGGTAGGCGGTCGGGCTCAGGCCGTGGACCCGTTTGAAGGCGGCGCTGAAGCCGAACGGGTCCGCGTAGCCGACCTCGTGGGCGACCGCGCCGACGGTCATGGCGGATCCGGTGAGCAGGTCGGCGGCCAGGCTCATCCGCCAGTGGGTCAGGTAGGTCAGCGGCGGCTCCCCGACGAGCCTGCCGAACCGGTCGACCAGCGTGGTGCGCGCGACCCGCGCCTCACGGGCCAGCGCGGCCAGCGTCCACGGCCTGCCGGGTGCGGCGTGCATCGCCCGCAGCACCGGGCCGACGACGTCGTCGTCGAGACCGCGAACCCAGCCGGCCGCCACGGTCTCCCGCTGGTCGAGCCATTCGCGCAGCGTGCACACCATCAGCCAGTCGACGAGGCGGTCCCGCACGATCTGCCGCCCCGGCGGGCACGCGCCGGCCTGGGTGTCCAGGAACTCGCGTATCGTCGCGCAGCCGTCGCTGTCGGGCACCACCAGCACGGGCGGCAGCACCTCGAGCAGCCGCTGGGCCACGGCGCCGCGCACGTGGTACGTGCCGGTCAGCAGGACCGTGCGAGCGGTCCGGCTCGTCACCGCCGACGGGGCCGGCCGGGGCTGGTCGGCGAGGACGACCGGACCGGGCCCGCGCACGATCGCCGTGTCTCCCGCCCGCACCAGCCGTGGCTCCTCGTCGTCACCCACGGAGAGCCACCCCTCGCCCCGCAGCGGCGCCCACAGGGTCAGCGAGGCCGCGTCGGCGATCCGCAGCGACCACGGCGGCGACAGCTCGGTGCGGGTGAAGTCGGCTCCGCTCGCGCGTACGCCCCGGAGCACATCGTCGATCGGGTCCACAGCAACCCACGATAACGACCCGGACGATCACACATGACAGGCGTACGACTGGCCATGTCCGGCCCGGGGCCGCCACCGGTTGACTGGTCGCCATGACAGCACATGGTGATCCGATTGTGGTTCTGGGAGCGACGGGCAAGACCGGACGCCGACTGGTACGCACCCTGCGGATGGCAGGCAGGTCGGTCCGGGCCGCGTCGCGTACCGGTGAGGTCCGCTTCGACTGGGCCGACCAGGGCAGCTGGCCGGCGGTGCTGGAGGGGGCGGCGGCGCTCTATCTCATCGCGCCCGAGGACCCGGCGCTGGCCCGGCCCTTCGTCCAGCAGGCCACCGCGGCGGGGGTCCGGCGTGTCGTGGCGCTGTCCGGACGCGGCATCGAGCAGGTCCCGGCGGACTCCTTCCAGGGCATGTCCGCCGCCGAGCGGGCGGTACGCGAGTCGGACGCGGAGTGGACGATCATCCGCCCCAACAACTTCTGCCAGAACTTCGACGAGGACCTGTGGCACGCTCCGTTGCGGGCCGGCCGGTTGGCCCTGCCGATCGGGGCCGTGCCGGAGCCGTTCATCGACGCCCAGGACGTCGCCGACGTCGCGGCGGCGCTGCTGACCACCGATGGTCACCACGGGCAGGTGTACGAGCTGTCCGGGCCTCGGGCGTTGACCTTCGCGGAGGCCGTCGCCACGATGGCGGCGGCGGCCGGGCGACCCCTGCGGTACGCGGAGCTCACCGCGCGGAAGTACCGGGCCGAACTCCTGGCCGAGGGCGTTCCCGAGGAGGTCGCGGCGGACCTCGGGGCGATGTTCGCCAACATGCGTGCGGGAGGCACCGCCGAGCCCGTCGACGGGGTGCGTCGGGTGCTCGGCCGCGAGCCCGTCGACTTCGACCGCTACGCGTCGCGCGCCGCGGCGGCCGGCGCCTGGTCGTAGGGCGAGACGGCGGTCGTGGCGCCGGCAGCGCATCCATCCTCTCAAGAAATGGGATTGTCCTCCTGAATCCTGGGACAGGAAGGGTACCGTCGCCGGCATGACGAGCACGGGAAACCGGTACACCCACGGCCACCACGACTCCGTCCTCCGATCGCACCGGTGGCGGACGGCGGAGAACTCCGCCGCCTATCTCCTGCCGCACCTCGCCGCCGGAATGTCCCTGCTCGACGTCGGCAGCGGCCCCGGCACGCTGACCGCCGACCTGGCCAGCCGTCTGACCCCGGGCCGGGTGACCGCCGCGGAACCGGACGCGGCGGTCCTCGACCTGGCGCGCCAGGAGGTGGCACGCCGGCAGATGACGAACGTGGACTTCGTCGTGGGCGACGTCCACGCGCTGCGCCTGCCCGACGCCACGTTCGACGTCGTCCACGCCCACCAGGTTCTGCAACACGTCGCGGACCCGGTGCGGGCGCTACGGGAGATGCGACGGGTGTGCCGACCCGGGGGCGTGGTGGCGGCCCGCGACAGCGACTACTCCGCCTTCACCTGGTTCCCCGCCGTGCCGGCCCTCGACGAGTGGTTGACGCTGTACCGGCGGCTGGCCCGAGCCAACGGCGGCGAGCCCGATGCCGGCCGCAGGCTCCTGTCCTGGGCCCGCGCG
This sequence comes from Micromonospora sp. KC723, assembly GCF_004348595.1. Taxonomy (GTDB): domain Bacteria; phylum Actinomycetota; class Actinomycetes; order Mycobacteriales; family Micromonosporaceae; genus Micromonospora. The sequence continues at coordinate 6,643 of NZ_SMKD01000083.1, read as the reverse complement.
GCCGGCTTCACCGATGTCACCGCCACGGCGAGCACCTGGTGCTTCGCGACGCCCACGGACCGGCAGTGGTGGGCCGGCATGTGGGCGCAGCGGGTCCGGGAGTCCGACCTGGCCCGCCAGGCACTGGAAACAGGTACGGCCACCCGGGCCGACCTGGACCGGATCGCGGACGGCTGGCTGCGCTGGGCCGACGCCGACGACGGCTGGGTGGCGATCCTGCACGGCGAGATCCTCTGCCGCGCCTGACCGGACGAGGCACACCGGCCGGAGCCACCGGCCGGGCAGCCTCGCAACGCACCGGTGTTCACCGGGGGCCCTGGATCGGGGGGCGGTCGAGTCGTCTCGCCAACACCAGCAACAGCTCGAACCGGACCGCAGGGTCGTCCAGGTCCGCGCCGTACAGGTCACGCAGACGCTTCAGCCGGTAACTGACTGTCTGCGGGTGGACGAACAGCTCCGCCGACACCTCCGCGCGGGAACCCCAGTGCCGCAACCAGCTGTAGAGCGTCACCAGCAGACTCTCCCGCTGGGCCGCGCGCAGGTGCGCCAGCGGCGCCAGCCGCCGGGTGGTCAGCACCGCCAGCGCGCCGGTCTCCCCGCGCAGGGTCAGGGTGATCAGATGGTCGTCGACGAAGACCGGCCCCGGCTCGGCGCCGACCAGCCCGGCGGTCAACTCGGCGAGCCGGACCGCCGCCGGCACCTGGGCCCATCCCAGCGTCGGCCCCACCACCGCGTGCCGCCCCGCCAGCGTCTCCGACAGGGGGGCGCGCGCCGTACGGGGACCGGCGCGCAGCAGCAACACCGCGTCGTGCCGCCGCTCGGTCACCAGCCCGTCGGCGCCGTACCGGAACCGCGCGTCACGCACCTGGTCGGGCGGCAACAGCACGGGCACCACCTCGTCGAGGTCCGCCCACCCGATCCGCGACGCCGCCGCCTCGACGGCGCTGGGCATGCCGTCGCCGCGCAGCAACAGCTCGGCGAACTGGTGCCGGCGCCGGTCCCCCTCCCCCGCCTGCTCCCGCAGCTGGAGGGCGTACCCGTCGGTGCTCGCCGCGGCGAGTTCGTCGACGTACGCGGTGATCGCGTCGGAGAGGTCGATCAGCTCACCGGTGTCGACCGGGCGCAGCCGCGCCAGCGACTCCGACGCCAGCCGCAGCATCAGTCGCGCCGCCATCCGCAACGCCGCCAACAGTGCCTCCGGCCCCCGGTCCTCACGGGCCTCGGCCGCGCCGAGAGCGACGAAGACCTCCCGGAACCGGGGCGGCAGCGCGGGCTCGTCGGTGCCGACCAGGTCGAGGAAACGTTCGAGCGCGACCTGCACCGCGGTGCGGACGTCCCTTTCGAACTTCGCCGCCTTGATGGTGGCGAAGGCCGGGGTCGCCTCGGTCACCGCGACCGCGACCGCTCCGACGGACGCGGGCAGGTGCGGGCGCATCGCGCTGGACAGGTCGACGGGCAGCCGCCGCCACGGGGTCGCGGTCACCGCGCGATTTTGTCACGCCGTGATAGATCCGGCCGTGATTCTCACTGTCGTAGGGACGGTGCTCCGGTCCGGCGCTCGGGCGACGATGGGCACCACCCCCTGAGCGAGGAGAGCGTCGTGGAGCACCGCATGTCCCGCCAGCACGTCGTCGACATGTGCCGGACCATGCTCGACCGGGGCTACCTCAAGGCCACCGAGGGCAACGTGTCGGTGCGCATCCCCGGGCATCGGCTCTACGCGGTGACGCCGAGCAACTACGACTACGACCGGATGCGCGTCGAGGACATCTGCGTCGTCGACTTCGACGGCAGGCACGTGCCCGACGACTCCGGCGCGGGCCTGGCGCCGTCGATCGAGTGCGGGATGCACGCCAACATCTACCGGGAACGGCCCGACGTCAACGCGATCGTGCACACCCACCAGCCGTACGCCTCCGCGCTGGCCTTCCTCCGCAAACCGATTCCCGCCCTCACCGACGAGCAGGTGCGGTTCCTCGGCAAGCAGGTCGCGATCGTCGACTACGCCCCGTCCGGGACCGGATTCCTCGCCAAGAACGTGCAGAAGAAGGTGGCCGGCGGGGACAACGCCTTCATCATCGCCAACCACGGCATCGTCGCCCTGGGCACCGACCCCGACCGGGCGGTGTTCAACATGGCGCTGCTGGAGAAGGTCTCCATCGCCTACCTGCTGGCCCTGACCACCGAGGCCGGCAAGGTCTACACCATTCCCGCCCCGATCCGCGAGATCGCCTTCGGCAAGCTGCGCGCCGACGAGAAGCGCATCGCGGCCCAGATCACCCAGGCGGTCGAGCCGCTACGGGTGCCCGCAGGCGAGGAACTGCCCAGCGCCGACACCACCGCCGCCGAGATCGCCACCGCGGGCGCGGCCGCCGATGCCGCACCGGACACGGCCGGTGCCGAGTCGGCCCGCCTCGGGTACGCCATCAGCGAGTACCCCGACGTCCCCGACGTCATGCGCCGGCTCAAGGCGCTGGTCGCCCAGCCGGTACGCGGGCTGCGCCACGACGCGATGCTCGACGTGCTCAACCACTTCGAGACCAAGTGCCGGGCCAGCAAGGAGATCACCGAGCGCGCCAAGCGTCGCATCCCCGGCGGCGTGCAGCACAACCTGGCGTTCAACTACCCGTTCCCGCTCGCCGTCGACAAGGCCGAGGGTGCCCACCTGGTCGACCGCGACGGCAACGTCTACATCGACTTCCTCCAGGCCGGCGGCCCGACCATCCTGGGCAGCAACTACGGGCCGGTCAACGAACAGGTCGCCGAGGTCGTCCGCGCCTCCGGCCCGGTCACCGGCCTGTTCCACGAGTACGAACTCAAGCTCGCCGAGATCATCCACCGGTACATGCCACACATCGAGATGTACCGGGCCCTCGGCTCCGGCACCGAGGCGGTGATGGCCGCCGTACGGGGAGCTCGCGCCTTCACCGGCAAGAAGATGGTGATCAAGCTCGGTGGCGCGTACCACGGATGGTCCGACACCATGGTGTACGGGCTGCGCGTGCCCGGCACCTACCGGATGAACGCCAAGGGCATCCCGTTCGGTGCGACCAGCCGCACCCGCGAGGCCTTCCCCCACGACCTGGGACAGCTCAAGCGCAAACTGATCGAGAATAGGCTGCGCGGCGGCACCGCCGCGGTCGTCGTCGAGCCTGTCGGCCCGGAGTCCGGCACCCGCCCGGTGCCGCGCGACTACAACGCCAGGGTCCGCGAGCTGTGCGACGAGTTCGGCGCACTGCTGATCTTCGACGAGGTGGTCACCGGTTTCCGGGTCGGCCTCGGCGGCGCCGCCGGCTACTTCGGCGTCACCCCTGACCTGACCGTCCTCGGCAAGGCCGTCTCCGGCGGCTACCCGATGGCCGGCGGCGTGGGCGGACGCGCCGACATCATGGCCGTCTTCGGCTCCGGCCTGGACGGCAAGAGCGGCGCCCACATCCAGGTCGGCGGCACCCTCTCGGCCAACCCACTGTCCTGCGCCGCCGGCTACTTCGCCATCCAGGAGATGGCCCGCACCAACGCCCCGGTCATCGCCGGTCGCGCCGGGGATCGCCTCACCCGCGGCCTGCAACGCCTCATCGACCGGTACGGCCTGCCGTACGTCGCGTACAACCAGGGGTCGATCGTGCACCTGGAGTGCAGCGGCGTCATGCTGCTGGACATGCGCAACCCGCTGAAGCTGTTCAAGGAGAACAAGGCCCGCAAGCGGCTGATGGAGCAGATGGGCGCCGCGTACGCCGCCCACGGCATCATCACCCTCGCCGGCTCCCGGATGTACACCTCGATGGCCGACACCGACGAGGTCATCGACGACGCGCTCGACCGGTTCGACCGGGTGTTCGCCCTCGTCGAGGGAGTCTGACCGGTGGGCGGCACCACACCCCAGGTCCTGGCGATCGACCTCGGCACCTCCGGGATGAAGGCCGCCCTCGTCGCCGCCGACGGCACCGTCACCGGCTGGGCCGAACGGGCCGTCCCGCTGCGGATCCTGCCCGGCGGCGGCGCCGAACAGGATCCCCGCGCGTGGTGGGAAGCCCTCGGGCAGGTCACCGCCGACCTGGGTCGCGCCCATCCCGAGCAGATGCGGGCGGTCACCACCGTGTGCGCCTCCACCCAGGGCGAGGGGACGATCGCCGTCGACGCCGACGGCGAGCCGTTGACCGCCTGCATCAGCTGGCTCGACATGCGCGGCGCGCCGCACCTGCGCCGGCAGTTCGGCGGCTTCCCCGCGTACCAGGGGATCTCCGTACGCCGGATCGTCCGCTGGTTGCGCCTCACCGGCGGGATGCCGTCGGTGACGGGCAAGGATCCCGCCGCCCACATGCTGCTGGTCCGTGACGAGATGCCGGCGGTGTACGAGCGGACCGCCTCGTTTCTCAACGTGCTCGACTGGATCAACCTGAAGCTGACCGGACGCACCGTGGCGACTGTCGACTCGATCCTGACCTCGTGGGTCACCGACAACCGGCGGCCCGGCCACATCCGCTACGCCCCGGCCCTGGTCGCCGACTGCGGCATCGACCGTGACAAGCTCCCCCCGATCGTCGCCTGCACCGACGTGATCGGCACGCTCACCCCGGCGGCCGCCGCCCACCTGGGGCTGCCCGGGTCCGTGCGGGTCGTCGCCGGGGCGATCGACAACACGGCCGCCGCGATCGGCGCCGGCACCACCGGTGACAACGAACCCCACCTCTACCTCGGCACCTCGTCGTGGATCGCCGCCCACGTACCCGGCAAGAAGACCGACGTCGTCGCCGGCATCGCGGCCGTGCCGTGCGCCATACCGGACCGCTACCTGATGACCGCGTTACAGGCCACTGCCGGGGCCAACCTCACCTGGCTGCGCGACAAGATCGTGGAGTACGACGACCCACTGCTCGGCGCCGGGCACGTCACCCGCGACGAGGGGTCTATCTTCGACGCCTTCGACAAGATCATCCCGACGGTGCCGCCGGGTGCCAACGGCGTGCTCTACACCCCCTGGCTCTACGGCGAACGCGCCCCCGTAGACGACCCGAACCTGCGCGCCGCCTTCCTCAACATCTCCCTCGACACCAACCGGTCGGATCTGCTGCGGGCGGTCTTCGAGGGCGTCGCGCTCAACACCCGTTGGCTCGCCCGGGCGGTCGACCGGTTCCTCGGCGTGCCCGTCACCTCGATGGCGATCACCGGCGGCGGGGCACTCTCGGACTCGTGGTGCCAGATCTTCGCCGACGTGCTCGGGATCGAGATCCGCCGTGACGCCCAACCGCTCGCGGTCAACGCCCGCGGCGCGGGCTGGATCGGTGCGGTCGGTACCGGGATGCTCTCCTTCGCCGACATCCCGGACCTGATGCGCAGCGACCAGGTCTTCGAACCGACTGCCGCCCACCGCGCCACCTACGACGAGATCTTCGACACCTACCAGGATCTGCACAAGCGGCTGGCCCCGGTCTACCGGCGCCTGCACCGCCGGTGAACCCTGGAGCCGCGGCGTCGCCCGGAAGCAGTTGGTCGACACGGCTCGCCGCAGCTCGTGGCCTCCCCGGCACCGGACGCCACCGCTCGCGGCAGCCGGTGTACCGCGCCGCGTCGGCCATCACCGCCGGTACGCCCCGCCGCTCACGCCGGGAACGCCGTCAGCGCCCGCACGAAAGTCTCGGGCTCGTCGAACCATGGTTGGTGTCCGCAGCCCGCCAGCACCACCGACTCGCCACGGGGAAACAGCGTCGCGTACTCGACGATCCGCTTCGGTGGCAGGGCGACGTCGTACTCACCCGCGACGAGCAGCACCGGCGCATCGAGATCGGCCAGCGCGCCGCGGACGGCCATCGGTTCGAACACCGAGTCGGAGTAGTAGGTTCCCGCCGCCTCCGTGTTCCGTTCCTTCGCCTGCCGGGCGGCCTCGGCCCGGCTGGCGTCGTCCCACCGGCCCCAGGTGAACGGGGTGATCGCCGCCCAGTCGTCGGCCGTCGCCCGGCCTGACCAGATCCGCCGCAAGGCGGCGAACGCCTCCGGGTACCAGGGCTCACCGCGGCGCGTCTCGGCCACCTCCCGCCGGTCCCGGTCGGTGACCTCCAAGCCGACCGCGATCGGGCTGGGCGTGACCAGGACCAGAGCACCGACCCGCTCGGGGTGGCGGGCGGCGTACAGCAGGGCGAGGCTCGCGCCGGCGGAATGCCCGAGCAGGTCGAGTCGCTCCAACCCCAGCGCCACCCGCGCCGCCTCCACGTCGGCGACCTGCCGGTCGCACCGGTAGGTCGCCGGGTCCGCCGGGATCGCGGATTCTCCGGTGCCCCGCAGGTCCAGCCGCACCAAAGACCGGTGCGCGGACAAGCCGCCCAGGTCACCGAGGTAGGTCCATGCCTGCATCGGACCGCCCGGCAGGCAGACCAACGGGTCGCCCTGCCCGGTCCGGTGGTATGCGAGCCGGGTGCCGTCAACGCTTTCGAAGGTCGTCACGCGGGAGATCACGCCCTCGCATCGGTTGGTGTGGGAAATGGTTCAGGGCCATCCCCCATAGGGGGATGGCCCTGAACCGAAAGATTGTCCGGCGGTGTCCTACTCTCCCACACCCTCCCGAGTGCAGTACCATCGGCGCTGGAGGGCTTAGCTTCCGGGTTCGGAATGTGACCGGGCGTTTCCCCTCCGCCATGACCGCCGTAAC
>NZ_SMKD01000082.1 GCF_004348595.1 Micromonospora sp. KC723 | reverse complement strand
GGGCGGGGGTGCCCGGGGGCGCCGCGACGCCGACCAGGATCAGCTCCCCGTCGGCGACCTTGCGGGCCGGGTTGAGCAGCGCGACGTCCACACCGGGCAGCGCACCACCGGCGGCGTGCACCGCGTCGGCCACCCGGGCGCCGGCCGGCACCCGGACCAGGCCCGGACGACGGACCTTGCCGGCGACCGCGACGACCAGCTCACCGGTGGGACTCGTGGTCGCCTCGGGCACGGCGGGCGCCCCGGCCAGGGTCGACGTCTCGGGCAGGGCCGGTGCCGACGGCCGGAGCGGCTCGGCGTCCGGCCGGGACCGCCACGCCCAGAGGCCGGCGCCGAGCACCACCACCACGGCGACGGCGGCCAGCGCCCTTACGCCCCGACGGCCCGGATCGAACGCACCCGGCCCGGGAAGTCGGGAGACCGGCGGTGCGGGCACGACGTCGCCGCCGTCCGCCGGCGCGGCCGGGCCCTCGTCGGCCCGGACGGCGGGCCACCCGGCGACCGGGAACGATCCGCTTCCCGGGGGCTGTGTCGCACCCGCCCCCGTCGCCCGGATGCCCCGATCGTCTCCGGGGTGGGGCACCGGGACCGACGGCACCTCGGCCGGCTCCGCCGGGCCGGCCCCGACCAGCCGGAGCAGCCGCCGCCGCACCCTCGTCTCCTCGTCGTCCGCCACGACGGGAAGCTATCCGGTAGACCGTGGCCGGCACGGGGCCGCCATCTTCCGCTGTGGACAGCCGGGGGGCTCTGTGGACAACCGCCTGATCATGGCCCGATCTGGTACGGGCCGGTGGCTCAGTCCGCCGGATCGGCGCGGCGGTGGACCACCACGCTGGCCAGCCCGGGGCCGGCGTGCGCGGCGACCACGGCGCCGGCCTCCGAGACGTACGTGTCGTGCAGCCGTGCGCCGAAGCGGTCGGTGAGCGCCGCGACGAGCTGTTCGGCGCGCTGCGGCGCGGCGAGGTGGTGCACGCCCAGGTCGACGTCGGCGTCGTCGGCCGCCTCGACGGCGAGGTCCACCAGTCGGGCGAGGCCGCGGCTGGCCGTGCGCACCTTGTCCCGGAGCACGATCGCGCCGTCCGGCATGTGCATGATCGGTTTGACCGACAGGGCGGTGCCGAGCAGCGCCTCCGCCGCGTTGATCCGGCCGCCCCGGCGCAGGAACTCCAACGTGTCGACGTAGAAGAAGATGCTGGTGCGGGCGACGGCGGCCGTTGCCGCGTCGCGGACGGTGGCCAGGTCTGCGCCGGCCCGGGCGGCGGTGGCGGCGGCGAGCACCGGGAAGCCGAGGCCCATCCCGGTGGAGCGGCTGTCCACCACCGCTACCGAGTCGCCGACCTCGGCGGCGGCCAGCCGGGCGGCCTCGACGGTGCCGGAGAGTTCCGCCGACAGGTGCACCGAGACCACCCCGTCCGCGCCGCCGGCCAGCAGTTCCCGGTACGTCCGGACGAACTGCTCCGGCGCCGGGCGGGAGGTGCTGACGGAGACTCGCCGCCCGCCGAGCGCGCGGGTGGCGTCGGCCGGGAGGGTCTCCACCCCCTCCAGCCCTTCGGCGCCGTTGAGCACGACGGTCAACGGCACGACGGTGAGCCGGTGCGCCGACACCAGCTCGGGCGGGAGGTAGGCGGTGGAGTCGGTGACGACCGCGACGGGCATGCCCGGCACGCTAGCCCATGTCGGGGTCGACCGCCCGGGCCGGACGGCTCAGACGGGCTCGGCGAGCGCCGGCCGCGTGATCAGGCCGACATTGTGGGTACGCAGGTGCCAGCCCCGGGCGTCGCCGTGCCGCAGCTCCGTCCAGTGGCAGTTGCCCAGCGAGCCGACGGTGCGCATGACCCTGTGGTCCCAGCCGAGCAGGTAACCGACACCCTGCCGGGCGGCTCCGCCGTGGGTGGTCACCACCACGGTGCCACCGGCGGCGAGGTCGGCGGCGTCCTGGAACGCCGCGCCGAGCCGCTTGCCGAGGTCTTCGAGGGTTTCGATGCCGGCGCCGGGGTCGGGGTCACCGGCCCGCCAGCGGGCGTACTCGTCCGGGAACCGCTCGGCGGCCTCGGTGAGCAGCAGCCCCTGCCACTGGCCGAAGTGCCGCTCGCGCAGCCGGGCGTCGGTGCGTACCGGGAGGCCGGTGACCTCGGCGAGGGCGGCGGCGGTGTCCACGGCCCGGCGGAGGTCCGAGGCGACGATGACGTCGGGCCGCAGCCCGGCGAGCAGCGGCGCGGCGGTGCGCGCCTGTTCCCGGCCCAGGTCGTTGAGGGGCACGTCGGTCTGCCCCTGCACCCGGCCGGCGGCGTTCCAGTCGGTGTTGCCGTGCCGCCAGACGACCAGGCGGGTCATTCGGCGGCGGAGGCGTCGGCCTCGACCAGGTCCCGGTCGACGAACGGGACCTGTGGGCAGTCCTTCCAGAGCCGGTCGAGGGCGTAGAACTCGCGCTCCTCGGTGTGCTGCACGTGGATGACGATGTCGACGTAGTCGAGCAGCACCCACCGGCCTCCGCGTTCGCCCTCGCGGCGCACCGGCTTGGCCTTCTCGGGCAGCTCCAGCAGGCGCTCCTCGATGGCGTCGACGATGGCCAGCACCTGCCGCTCGTTGGGAGCGGAGGCGAGCAGGAACGCGTCGGTGATGGCGAGCTGGTCGCCCACGTCGATGATGACGATGTCCTGGGCCTTCTTGTCAGCCGCGGCCTGCGCGGCGGCCATCGCCAGCTCGTGAGCGCGTTCGGAAACTGTCACCGTTCTCCTTCGATCAACCGTGCGACCCTCCCAGCGTCTCACACCCGGCGGCGTGCCGACTCGTCAGTTCTGGTCGACTACGGGTACGAAGCACCCAAAACCGTCGAGATCACTGCCGATAGAGGCCACGTTTGGCGATGTACTGCACCACACCGTCGGGCACCAGGTACCAGACCGGCTCGCCCCGGGCCACCCGGTCGCGGCAGTCGGTGGAGGAGATCGCCATCGCCGGCACCTGCACCAGGCTCACCGTGTCGGCCGGCAGGTGCTTGCCGGAGAGCGTGAAGCCGGGCCGGGTGACCCCGATGAAGTGGGTCAGTTCGAGAACCTCGTCCAGATCCTTCCAGGACAGGATGCGCGCCAGCGCGTCCGCGCCGGTGATGAAGTACAACTGCACCTTCGGGCCGTACTGGGCGTGCAGGTCACGGAGGGTGTCGACGGTGTAGGTGGGGCCACCGCGGTCGATGTCGACGCGGCTGACCTGGAAGCGCGGGTTGGAGGCGGTGGCTATCACCGTCATGAGGTAGCGGTCCTCCGCCGGGGTGACCGGCTGGTCCGCCTTCTGCCAGGGCTGACCGGTCGGGACGAACACCACCTCGTCCAGGCCGAACCGGTCCGCCACCTCGCTGGCCGCCACGAGGTGCCCGTGGTGGATGGGATCGAAGGTGCCGCCCATGATCCCGACCCGCCGGCTTCGCTCCTCCATTCCATGATCGTAGGCCGCCCGCCCCCGCCGCCGGTTCGCGGTCCGTCGGGCGCCCACCGCCGTGGCGGGGGTTCCGGGCCGGGCGCCCGCCCCTTATGCTCGGACACGAGTATTCGTATACGAGCATCGAGGGGAGGTCGGCATGCCCCGACAACGCAGGGTCGGGAACCTGCTCGCCCTGGCCGTGCTCTCCGTCCTCACCCAACGGCCGATGCACCCGTACGAGATCGCCACGACGCTGCGCGCCTGGGGCAAGGACCAGGACATGGAGCTCAAGTGGGGTTCCTTCTACACGGTCGTGCGCAACATGGACCGGCACGGCCTGATCGCGGCCGTGCAGAGCGTCCGCGACGGCCGCCGTCCCGAGCGCACCGTCTACCGCATCACCGACTCCGGTCGGGAAGAGCTGGTCGACTGGGCCCGGGAACTGGTTGCCACCCCGAGCGCCGAGCACTCCCGGTTCCGCGCCGGCCTGTCGGTGCTCGCCGCCCTGCACCCTGACGAGGCGGTGACGCTGCTGCGGCAGCGACTGGCGCTGCTGGAGGAAGGAATCAGGGCCGGCCGTGACACGCTCGCCGAGCACCTGCGGACCGTGCCCCGGCTGTTTCTGGTCGAGTCGGACTACGACCTGACCGTCCGCGAGGCGGAAGCCGCCTGGATCCGCTCGCTGCTGGCCGAACTCACCTCCGGCGGCTACCCGGGCCTGGCCGAGTGGCGGGCCTACCACGAGGCCGGCCTGCCACCCACGGAGCCGACCGAGGCGCGGGGAAGGAGCAGCCCCAACCAGTGACAGGCGGCCCCGGCACGGTGCGCCAACACCGCGCCGGGGCCTGTTACCTCGAACCGCACCTGGACAGGTGCCCGGCCCGAAGCGGCAACCACGAGGATAGCCGGGCTCTCTCCAGGTCGGTTCGGACGCGACGACGACCGACCATCCCCAGGAGGGACACCATGACCACAGTGAGGACCGCGATCGTGATCGGCGGCGGAATCGCCGGCCCGGTCGCCGCGCTGGCGCTGCGCCGCGCGGGCATCACCGCCACCGTCTACGAGGCGTATCCGAGCACCACCGACGGCGTCGGCGGCGCCCTCGCGCTCGCGCCAAACGGCATCGCGGCCCTGCGCGCCGTCGCCGCGGACCAGGCCGTGACCGCGATCGCCACCCCGATCCACCGGACCGTGATGGCCGTCGGGCACCGGCGCGTCGATCTGCCGGCCCTGGAGGGTGTACCCCCGCTACGCGTGGTGCACCGCAGCCAGCTCCACCGCGTGCTGCACGACCTCGCCGCCGCCGAGGGTGTGCCTGTCGAGCACGGCAGGCGTCTGGTCGACGCGCAGGAGACGGAGGTCGGCATCACGGCCCGGTTCGCCGACGGCGGCACCGCCACCGCCGACGTCCTCGTCGGGGCCGACGGCGTCCACTCGACCGTACGCACCCTGATCGACCCCGACGCCCCCGGCCCACAATTCACCGGGCTGCTCGGCTTCGAGGCGGTCGCCCGGCACGAGGTCGACGTCGCACCGGGCACCATGACCTTCGCGTTCGGCCGGCGCGGCTACTACCTCTACTGGCCGGAGCCGGGCGGCGGCACCCGGTGGGGCGTCAACCTCCCCCAGGCCCGGCCGTTGGGTCTCCGCGAGGCCCGCGCGGTGCCCCCGGCCCACTGGATGCGGATCCTGCGGGCCGCCCACGCCGACGACGACCCCGGCCGCGACCTGTTGCTGACCAGTAGCGCCGACGAGCTCCAGGCCGTGGGCTCGTTGCACATCATGCCGCCGCTGCGGCACTGGCACCGGGGGCGCATGGTGCTGGTCGGTGACGCGGCGCACGCGCCCTCCAACAGTTCCGGCCAGGGTGCCTCGCTGGCCATCGAGAGTGCGGTGCAGTTGGCGCGCTGCCTGCGCGACCTGCCCGACGTCCGGTCGGCGTACGCCGCCTTCGACCGGTTGCGGCGCGACCGGGTGGAAAAGGTCGCCGCCCGGGCGGCGCGGATCAACCAGACCAAGGCCGCCGGCCCGGTCGCCCGCGCACTGCTGCCGGTGATGATGCCGCTACTGGTGAAGACCGCGATGAACCCGGAGAAGACGATCGGCCCGGAGCAGCGCTACGTCATCGACTGGGGCGCCCCGGTGACGGCGGGGCGGATCGACCGCTGAGCTGCCAGGTGGGGTGGGCGCCCCGGTCCGGGTGCCCACCCCACACGGTGGCCCACCGCTGCCCGCCGGGTCAGGCCGACGCGGCGGCGACCGCCGTCCGGGCCACCAGCGCGCGCCGCAGGTCGTCGTCGAGGTCGGTCACCCAGCGGCGCAGGCCGGGCGTGAGGTCGTCACGGGCCAGCAGCGCCGCGGCCAACTCCCGGGTGGACTGCGCCACGGCGTAGCGGGGAAAGGCCAGAGTGGTGATCCGGTCCGCCACCCACGGGGTACGCAGTCGGGCCGTGGCCGGCATGTCGGCGAAGTACCGCTCGACGTACGGTGCGGTCAGCTCGGCCTGCTCGGGCTGCCAGAAACCCTCCGCGGTGGCCTCCACCAGGCGGTTGGACAGCTCGGTACTGCGGGTGACGATCTCCCAGGCGGCCCGTTTGGCGTCGGCGTCCGGCAGCGCGGCCCGGCAGCGGGCGGCCCGCTCGGCCCCGACGGCGCTGCGGTCGACGGCCGCCTCGGCGGCGATCTCGGCCTCGCCGGCGCCGCCCAGCACCACCAGACGCAGCAGCAGCGCCCAGCGCAGGTCGGCGTCGACGGCCAACCCTTCCGGTACGCCGTGCCCGGCCAACCAGCCGATGAGCAGCCCGGTGTCGGTGGTGGCGGCGATCAGGCCCCGGGCGGCGGCGAGTTGCGTCGAACTGCCGGCCGGTGCTCCGGCGAGCAGGTCGGCGCACGCCCCGGCGACCCGCAGCAGGGCGGCGTCGCGGGCGAGCGGGTCGAGGTAGCGGTCGATGAGGCCAGGCTGAGCCCCAGCACCTCCTCCGCGATGACCACCTCGGTCTCGGCGGGCAGTGCCGCCGCGATCAGCGACACCAACGCGGGGACCGGCCGCTCCCCGTCACGGGCGGCGTCCAGCGCCTCGCCCCACAGCAGCGCCCGCGCCAGCGGGTCGGCCAACCCGGGCAGCACCGTCGGCACCGCGTCCGCGGAGGCCGGATCGAGACGGATCTTGGCGAAGGTCAGGTCACCGTCGTTGGGCAGCAACAGGCCGGTTGCCGGCTGGCCGACCAGCGCGCGCACCTCGGTACGGCCCCGGTCGGTGTCCGGGTCGAGGTCCAGCTCGACCCGGGTCACCGTCCCGTCGGCGGCGTACCGCCCGACGGCGATGCGGTGCGGGCGGAGCACCGGGTGCGACGTGGGTGCGGTCTGTGTCACGGCGACAGCCGTCCAGCAGCCGTCGGCGGCCACCGCCGTCTCCATCCGCAGTGTGTTGACCTGGGCCTGGCGCAGCCAGCGCTCCGCCCAGCCGCTGAGGTCCCGGCCGCTGGCGGCACCGAGGGCGGCGAGCAGGTCGGCCAGGGTGGCGTTGCCGAACCGGTGGGCGGCGAAGTGGGCGTTGAGCCCGGCGAGGAAGGCGTCGTCGCCGAGCCAGGCGACGAGCTGGCGGAGCACGCTGGCGCCCTTGGCGTACGAGATGCCGTCGAAGTTGAGCAGGCCCTGGGCGGCGTCGGCGACCTCCTCGGGGGCGACCGGGTGGGTCGACGGCCGCTGGTCGGCGGTGTAGCCCCACGCCTTGCGGCGGATCGCGAAGGTCGTCCAGGCCCGGTCGAAGCGGGTCGCCTCCGCGGCGACCCGGGTGCCGAGGTACTCGGCGAAGGACTCGTTGAGCCACAGGTCGTCCCACCAGCGCATGGTGACCAGGTCGCCGAACCACATGTGCGCCATCTCGTGGGCGATGGTGGTGGCGCGCAACTCCCGCTGGGTGTCGGTGACCGCCGAGCGGAAGACGTAGTCGTCGCGGAGGGTGACCAGGCCCGGGTTCTCCATCGCGCCGGCGTTGAACTCGGGCACGAACGCCTGGTCGTACTTGGCGAACGGATAACGCTCGGCGAAGAGCTGGTGGAACCGGTCCAGACACTGCTTCGTGACGGTGAACACCTCGTCGAGGTCGGCGTCCAGGTGCGCGGCGAGCGAGCGGCGGCAGTAGACCGCCAGCGGGATGCCGTCGTGCGAGTCGCGTCGGACGTGCCACGGGCCAGCGATCAGCGACACGAGGTAGGTGGCCAGCGGCGGGGTCGTGGCGAACTCCCAGCGCCCCGGGCGGGGGCGGGCGGCGAGTTGCCCGTTGGCCGCGACCGTCCACTGCGGAGGGGCGGTGACCGACAGCGTCACCGGCGCCTTCAGGTCCGGCTGGTCGAAGGCGGCGAAGATCCGCTGCACGTCGTCCAGGAAGGACATCGCGTAGAGGTAGGTCTCGCCGTCGGCCGGGTCGACGAAGCGGTGCATCCCCTCGCCGGTGTTCGAGTACGCCATCTCCGCGCTGACGGTGAGCGTGTTCTGCCCGGCCAGACCGGCCAACGGCAGCCGGTTCTCCGTCAGCGTACCCGGATCGAGGTCACGGTCGTTGAGGCGTACGCCGCGCAGGGCCGCGGGCTTGACCTCGACGAAGGTCGCGGTGCCGGGGGTGGCCCGGAACCGGATGGTGACGGTGGAGCCGAACCGGTCACCACCACCGGTCAGGTCGAGGTCCACTTCGTAGGACACCACGGTGATCAGTGCGCGACGCGCGGTCGCCTCTGCACGGGTAAGGCTGGGCATCCGCTTATCCTGCCGGACGGGGAGCCGGACGGGCTCTTCCGATACGCATGGCGATGGAGGACCAACAATGGGTCAGCACCCCAAGGGCGACTTCGACCTGTCCCGAGCGGTCTGGCAACGGGCCGAGGGCGACACCTCTGACAGCGCGGTCGAGGTGGCCTTCGTCGACGATCTGATCGGCATGCGCAACTCCGCCGAGCCGGACGGCCCGGTGCTGGTCTTCACCCAGGCCGAGTGGGACGCCTTCGTCGCGGGCGCCCGGGACGGCGAGTTCGACCTGGACTGAGCGGCCCGTCACCCGTCCCCCTCGCCCCAGCCCAGGCCACCTGGGCCCGGGGCGTGGTGGAAGCCGGGGTGGCCGGTCACGTCGGCGCAGCGCTCACCGTCGGGACCGACCGCGGCACAGAAGAGCCGCTCCGCCCGGTGCCAGGCGTCCGCCGGGGAGAGAGCCGCCGCGGCGAGCACCAGCTCCGGGCGGAGCAGGCTCAACGCCTCGGCGTACGCCACGGCCAACTCGCGGGCCTGCTCCGGCCCGTCGGCGGCGAAACCCAGGTGGGCGGTGAAGTGCCGGGGCGGCCTTGGCACCCGCCGGGGCGGCGCGACCAGCGGCGGATCCGTCGAATGCGGGCCGGCGCCACCGGCCCGGCCCATCGCCTCGGCCACCTTGCGCTGACGCCAGTACGGCGGCGTGTTCTCCCGCATCTGTCCTCCCCGTGGTGATCCGGCGGCCGCGGTCGCGGCCGGCCCGCTGACGAGGAAACCAGGTTCTCGGCACCCGGGGAGGGGCCAGCTGGCTGTGCCGTCGCGGGCCCACACCCCCGTACCGCAACCACGCCCGGAGGCCCCGGCCGAGGAATGTTCGCCCGGAACCGGGGTAGAACCGGCCAGGCCGCCCGGTTGTCGGCCACCCGTCACCGTGTCAGGAGAACCGATGGCCGCCACTCCCGCCGACCGCAGCCCGGAGAGCACTCTGGCCTTCCTGCGCGAGGGGTACCGGTTCATCAGCACCCGCTGCGAGCGCCTCGGCAGCGACATCTTCACCGCCCGGCTCCTACTGGAGCCGACCATCTGCCTACGCGGCCGGCCGGCGGCGGTGCTCTTCTACGACACCGAGCGCTTCCAGCGGGCCGGGGCGATGCCGAAGCGGGCGCAGCGGACGCTGACCGGCCGCGGCGGCGTGCAGGGGCTGGACGGGGACGCGCACCACGACCGCAAGGCCATGTTCCTGTCGTTCATGACACCGGCTGCGGTGCGCCAGCTCGGGCAGCTCTTCGCCGACGAGTGGCGGGCCCGGATCCCGACCTGGACGGCCGCCGGACGGGTGGTCCTGTACGACGAGGTGGCCCGCGTCCTCATGCGGACGGTCTGCGCCTGGGCCGGGGTGCCGCTGGCCGAGCGCGAGGTGGCCCGGCGTACCGGCGAGATGCACGCGATGATCACCAGCGCCGCGGCGATCGGCCCCCGGCACCTGCGCGGGCTGCTCGGTCGTCGCCGCGCCGAGCACTGGATCGGTGACCTGGTGGAGCGGACCCGGCTGGGTGCCCTTCCCGTGCCGGAGGGCAGCGCGCTGCGGGTCATCGCCGAGCACCGGGACGCGCGGGGGCGGCTGCTGCCCCGCCGGATCGCCGCGGTGGAGCTGCTCAACGTGCTGCGCCCGACCGTGGCCGTCGACCGGTACGTGGCCTTCGCCGCCCTCGCCCTGCACGACCACCCGGCCTGGGCCGAGCGGGTCCGCACCAGCGACGAGGCCACCGAGTGGTTCGTGCAGGAGGTCCGCCGCCACTACCCGTTCTTCCCGGTGGCCGCCGCCCGGGTCCGGCACGCCTTCGACTGGCAGGGCCACCACTTCCCGGCCGGCCGGCGGGTGCTGCTCGACCTGTACGGCACCAACCACCACCCACAGCTGTGGCCGGAGCCCGAGCGGTTCCGCCCGGAACGCTTCGCCGGCTGGCGCGACGACCCGTACGGCTTCGTCGCGCAGGGCGGCGGCGAGCACCTGGCCGGGCACCGCTGCGCCGGCGAGTGGGTCACCATCGAGCTGATGAAGCAGGCGGTGACCCTGCTGACCACCGCGATGCGTTACCGGATGCCGCCGCAGGACCTGGCGCTGGACCTGGGCCGGATGCCGACCCTGCCGCCCAGCGGTGTCGCCTTGGACGACGTGCGCCGCGCCGACTGACCGGAGGCTACCGGGCCACCTCGAGGCCGAGATCGGTGGCGGGCAACCTCACACCGGGTCCACGGCCGCCGCCTCCCCGATCGGCTCCGGCCGGAGGGGGATGCCGTCGCCCGGCGGAGGCGGTCGGTGCGTGGGCACGAAGACCGGGGGGGCCAGGCACCGCCGTAGCTAACCCGCACGCCCTCCCGGCCCGGTCGCCGACGTCCACGCCGCCCGGTCCGGAGAGGACGGCACCTGTACGCCGTGTCGCTCCGCGGCACCGGCACTGCTGTCGGTAGGCGGCGGTGTGCCCGGCGATCAGCTCGCCGGGTGCAGGACGCTGCGCAGGCAGGCGTCCTGCTTCTTCTCGAACAGTTCGTACCCGCGCACGCCGTCCTCCAGCGACATCGGGTGGGTGGCCAGGTAGCCGGGGTCTATCTCCCCGGTCGCGAGCCGGTCCAGCAGCATCGGGATGTAGCGCTGGGCGTGCATCTGCCCCATCCGCAACACCAGGGCCTTGTTCATCGCCGCGCCGAGCGGGAACTTGTCGACGAGTCCGCCGTAGACGCCGACGATGCTGACCGTCCCGCCCTTGCGGCAGGCCATGATCGCCTGGCGTACGGAGGTGGGGCGGTCGGTGGACAGCCGGGCGGTCTGCTTCGCCTTGTCGTACGCGTAGATCGGCCCGACGTCGTGCGCCTCCATCCCGACCGCCTCGATACAGGCGTCCGGGCCCCGGCCGGCGGTCATCTCCCGCAGCGCCTCCAGCACGTCGGTGTCGGCGTAGTTGACCGTCTCCACGCCGAGCCGGTCGGCGGCGGTGGCGAGCCGCTCCGGCAGCCGGTCGATGACGATGACCCGTTCGGCGCCGAGGATCTGCGCCGAACGGGCGGCCATCTGCCCGACCCCGCCCGCGCCCCAGACGGCGACGACCTCCCCGCCCTTGAGCCCACAGAAGTCCGCGGCCATCCAGCCGGTCGGCATGGCGTCGGAGGCGAAGACCACCGCGTCGTCGGGCACCCCCTCGGGAACCGTGAAGGCCCCGACGTCGCCGAACGGCACCCGGATGTACTCGGCGTGGCTGCCGGAGTAGCCACCGGCGGCGTGCGAGTACCCGAGGATGCCGGCCGGCGAGTGGCCCCAGAGCTTCTCGGTGAAGACGGGCTGGGGGTTGGAGTTGTCGCAGAGCGAGTACTGCTCGGTGCGGCAGTACCAGCAGCCGCCGCAGGCCACGACCGAGCCGACCACCACCCGGTCGCCGACCCGCAGCCGCCGCACGCCGGGCCCGGTCTCCACCACCTCGCCCATGAACTCGTGGCCGAGGATGTCCCCCTCCCGCATCGCCGGCAGGAAACCGTTGATCAGATGCAGGTCGGAGCCGCAGACACTGCTGGCCCGGACCTTGACGATGATGTCCCCCTCGGCCCGGATGCGGGGCTCGGGCACGTCCCGCACCGCCAGCTTGCCGACCCCTTCCCAGCAGAGCGCCCTCACGCCCGTCCTCCCGTCGTCAGCTTCTCCCGGAGCTGGTCGGTCACCGCTTCCTGCCTGTGGTCACGGCCGGACGGGTCCCGTCTGGTGTCGATCATCTGCCCGCACTCGATCAACGACTTGATCCGCCGCAGCGCGTCCCGAAGCCCCTGGTCGGGATCGTCACCACGGGTCAGGCCGAGCGCGCGGCGCAGCGGGCCACCGATCCGGTAGCGCAGCTCGGCGCGGATCTCGGTGCCCCGGTCCTGGGGCGCGGGCAGCAGGTCCACGTGCCCCTGCTGCGGGACCGGCCCCTCGTCGACCCGCCAGCTCAGCCGGCCCGGTCCGGTCACCGTGAGTTCGGCCCGCCACTCGCTGCCGCCGGCGGCCGCGTCGCTCGCCACGCAGCGCCACCGGTTGTCGTCGAGCTGATCGAGGGTGGCCCATCCGGCCAGGGCACGGTCCAGCCGCTCCCGGTCGGTCCAGAAGCCGACCACGGCGTCCATCGGCCGGTCCACGGTGATGCCGCGCCGTACCACGTACCAGCCGTCCTGCCGGTCCGGCTGGTGGCGACGCCGTCGCCGGGCAGCCATCGCGCCGACGCCGAGCGCGGTCACCGTGGTGGCGCCGAGCAGCGCCCACCTCGTTCCGTTGCTGGTCATCACGTCTCCTCCGCCCGGGTGTCCGGGGATGGACACCGGTAACCGAAGCGCTACCCCGGGAGAGTTCCCCGAAACGGACCGGTCTGGCCGGCACGAACGGCTCGCGGCCGTGCCCGGCGGACGCCGGGCACGGCCGCGAGCCGCGCGGTGTCCGGTTCCCTCAGTGCCGCACCTGGTCGCGGGACTGGCGCGCCTGGTCCTTCACGTCGTGGGCGGCCGACCTCGTGTCGTCCCTGACGGTCCGCACGGCGTCCTGCGCGGTGTCCCGTACCGCCTCGGTGGCCTGCCGCGCCGGCCCGCGCAGCTCGTCCCCGAGCTCGGTGGCGACCTCGCCGAGCTTCTCCTTCACCACGCCGCCGTGCTCGTCGGCCTTCTCCCTGACCTGGGTGGCCAACTCCTGCTCGCGGCGGCTCGCCGGGACCAGCGAGGAGACCAGCATGCCCACGCCGAACGCGATCACGCCGGCGGCCAGCGGACTACCCTCGGACCTCCGCCGGATCACCTGCTTCTGCTCGTGTCCGTACGTGGAGGTCGTGGGCGAGAGATCGTAGGTCATGGTTTCCCTTCCGCTCGGACTTCTGGTCGTGGTCGCGTGCTGGAAGATCGCCGACCGCCACGTCGGCACGACCTCAGCCCTACCCCTGGCTGTCGGGTCCATACCTGATTCGCCATTTCTCCGTTACCCGCTGTCGACTCGTCACAGAATGTGAGCAGTGTCCGGGCTACCGCCGGCGACGCTTCACGGAGGTGACAAGCGATGGCACGTGACGCGCGCCGGCGTGGCCAGGCCGGTCCCGGACGCCGGATCATGATGGTCGCCGCCGTGGTGGCGGGGGTCTTCGTCCTGGTCGGCGTGCTCGGCTTCGTCCCGGGCGTCACCACCGGGTACGGGGAGATGACCTTCGCCGGTCACCACTCGGGCGCGAAACTGCTCGGACTGTTCCAGGTGTCGATCCTGCACAACCTGCTGCACCTGATGTTCGGCCTGGTCGGGCTGGCGCTGGTCCGTACCGTCGGCGGTGCCCGGCTCTTCCTCGCCGGCGGCGGCGCTCTCTACCTCGGGCTGTGGATCTACGGCCTGGCCGTCGACCGGGAGAGCGCGGCCAACCTCATCCCGGTCAACGCCGCCGACAACTGGCTGCACCTGGCGCTGGGCTTCGGCATGCTCGCCCTCGGCCTGCTGCTCTTCAACGCCGCGGGCACCGGCGACCAGCTGGACACCCCGTTCGACCGCCCCTGAACCAGCGCACCCGAAGCGCCCGGCGTGTCCGGGTTTGATCGTTCTGCCGACAGGGCATCGGGTAGCTGACGGGTGATGGTGACGAGGAGGTCATGATGCCACGGTGGGTCCGGGACAACGCGCTGAGCGTGGTGATGCTCGGCGCGTTCGTCGTCTTCCTGGTGTTACAGAGCATCTTCGGCTGGCACACCTACAACGACGAACTGGCCGAGTACGGAGCCCGGCCGATCGGCTGGCTGGCGTACGTCGGCAGCGGGCACTTCGCCGAGTCCGTTTTCGAGAACTGGGAGTCGGAGTTCCTCCAGATGGGCGGCTACGTGCTGCTGACCGCGTACCTGACGCAACGGGGCTCGGCCGAGTCCAAGCCGCAGGGCCAAACCGACCGGCCGGCCGACGACGAACGCCGGGCCGGGCCGGACTCCCCCTGGCCGGTACGCCTGGGTGACCTGCCGCTGGTGCTGTACCGCAACAGCCTGTCCCTCGCCCTGCTGCTGATCTTCCTCGGCTCGTTCGTCGGCCACCTCCTCGGCGGCACCGCCGAGTACAACCAGCAGCAGGCGCTGTCCGCCGGGGCCCCGCCGATCAGCGTCTGGGACTTCCTCGGCACCAGCGAGTTCTGGTTCCAGTCCATGCAGAACTGGCAGAGCGAGTTCCTCGCCGTCGGGGCGCTGATCCTGCTGAGCATCTTCCTGCGTCAGCACGCCTCCCCGGAGTCCAAGCCGGTCACCGCCGCGCACGCCGAGACCGGGGCCTGAGCGCCGTCCCGCACGCCTCGCCGGCCGGAAGCGGCGGCACCGTCGAAGGCTCAGGCCGCGACCGGCAGGCGCTTGGCGAAACAGACGCTGTACGGGTTGTGCACGTACTCGCCGTAGAGCGGGATCGGCTCGTACCCGCAGGACGTGTAGAGACTGATCGCGGCCGGCAGGTAGACGCCGGTCTCCAGGCAGACCACCGAGTGTCCCCGCTGGAACGCCAACTCCTCCAGCGCGGTCAGCAACTGCCGGGCGATCCCCCGCCCCCGGTACGCCGGCCGGACGTACATCCGCTTGAGCTCGCCGGTGGTCGCGTCGAGGGCCTGGATGCCACCGCAGGCGACCGCGCGGCCGTCGGCGACCACCGCCAGGTAGCGGATGTCGTCGTGGGTCACGGTGACCTGGCCGTCCAAGCCCCCGTCAGCTTCCCGCAGCTCCCGCTGCTGGGCCGTGACCAGGGCGTCGATCTCGGGATCGGTGGCGGGACGGGACTCGATCAGCATGTGCCCACGCTATGCCGGGGTCGTTTCACGAAGGTTTCCGGTGAACGACCCCGACACGTCCGGAATCCGGCTACTCCCAGTCCTCGTCGTCGACCGGCTCCTGTGGCGCGGCCTCCAGCTCGTCGGCCGGCCGCTGCCGGCGTGCCTTGCGGGCGGCCAGCCGCTCGGCCGCCGCCGGACGGGTCGACTTCTCCTCCAGCCGGATGTCGGTGCCCCGGCTGCCCGGGACGAAGTCGACCCCGGCGTAGAGCGTCGGCTGCCAGTCGAACTCGCGGTCGCCGATGCGGACCAGGTCGCCCGGGTTGGCACCGGCCTTGGCCAGTTTCTCCTCCACCCCGAGCCGGGCCAGCCGGTCGGCGAGAAAGCCCACGGCCTCGTCGTTGTCGAAGTTGGTCTGCCGTACCCACCGCTCCGGCCGCACGCCGCGCACCGTGTACGAGCCGTCGGGCTCCTGCTCGATGGTGAAGCCGGCGTCGTCGACCGCCTTCGGCCGGATCACGATCCGGGTCGGCTCGGCCGGCGGCGCGGCGGCCCGGGACTGCTCCACCAGTTCGGCCATCGCGTAGGTGAGTTCCTTGAGGCCTTCCCGGGTGGCCGTGGAAACCTCGTAGACGCGAAAGCCACGTGCCTCCAGGTCGGGCCGGACGATCTCGGCGAGGTCACGTCCATCCGGCACGTCGATCTTGTTGAGGGCGACCAGCCGGGGCCGGTCGGCCAGCCCGCCGTACTCGGTCAGTTCGGCCTCGATGGTGTCGATGTCGGCCAGCGGGTCGCGGCCAGGCTCCAGCGTCGCCGTGTCGACCACGTGCACCAGCACGGCGCACCGCTCCACGTGGCGGAGGAACTCCAGGCCCAACCCCCTGCCGGTGGCCGCGCCGGGAATCAGACCCGGCACGTCGGCGACGGTGAAGGTGTGGTTGTCCACCCGGACCACGCCCAGGTTGGGCACCAGGGTGGTGAACGGGTAGTCGGCGATCTTCGGCTTGGCCGCGGAGATCACCGAGATCAGTGACGACTTGCCGGCCGACGGGAACCCGACCAGGCCGACGTCGGCGACGCTCTTGAGCTCGAGCACCACATCCAGTCGGTCACCGGGCTCGCCGAGTTCGGCGAAGCCGGGCGCCTTGCGCCGGGCGTTGGCCAGCGAGGCGTTGCCCCGCCCGCCGCGCCCGCCGCGGGCCGCCTCGAAGGTGGTGCCCGCCCCGACCAGGTCGGCCAGGACCGTGCCGTCGAGGGTCTGCACCACGGTGCCGTTGGGCACCTTGATCACGAGGTCGCGACCGTTGGCGCCGTCCCGGTTCGACCCGGCGCCTCCCTTGCCGTTCTCGGCCTTCAGGTGCGGGCGGAAGTGGAAGTCCAGCAGGGTGGTCACCTGCGGGTCGACCACCAGCGACACACTGCCGCCGTGCCCGCCGTCGCCGCCGTCCGGCCCGCCGAAGGGCTTGAACTTCTCCCGGTGGATCGAGACACAGCCGTGCCCGCCGTCGCCGGCCTGCAGGTGCAGGACGACCCGGTCAACGAACGTCGTCACGACGCCAATCCTTCCAGCGAGGTCCGCCCCCGCACGCGAAAAAGGCGAAGCGGGCCGGGACCGAAGGTCCACGGCCCGCTTCGCCGGACAACTACTGCTGGGGCACGATGCTGACGGTCTTGCGGCCGCGCTTGGTGCCGAACTGGACCGAGCCGGCGGCCAGCGCGAAGAGCGTGTCGTCGCCACCACGGCCGACCAGGTCACCGGGGTGGAACTTGGTGCCACGCTGCCGGATGATGATCTCACCCGCGCTGACGACCTGACCACCGAAGCGCTTCACGCCGAGCCGCTGGGCCGCGGAGTCACGGCCGTTACGCGAGCTGGACGCACCCTTTTTGTGAGCCATTGGAGGACGACCTACTTCCCGCTGGAGATGCCGGTCACCTTGACCTGGGTCAACGGCTGGCGGTGACCCTGGCGCTTGTGGTAGCCGGTCTTGTTCTTGAACTTGTGGATCCGGATCTTCGGGCCCTTGGTGTGCGCGGCGATCTCGCCGGACACCGCGACCTCGGCAAGCTTCGCCGCGTCGGTCACCAGGTCGTCACCGTCGACGAGGAGCACCGCGGTGAGCTTCACCGCGTCGCCGGGGGCGCCGGCGAGCTTCTCGACCTCGATCACGTCGCCCTCGGCGACCTTGTACTGCTTGCCGCCGGTCTTGACGATCGCGTACATCGGAGGCGGACTCCCTGTCGTTGAGGCTGCTAGCGTCTTTCCCACCGTTACCGGTCGGTTGTTCCCACGGCAACTCGCCGGGCAGCAGTGACACCGGCGGCGCGGGCACGCGGGAACTCGGCACACCAAAGTGCGCCGCAGGAAAGAGTACGCCATGAACGGGCCGAGACCCAAACCGGCCCCGCCCGGTCAGCGCCCGCAGAGCTGGTCGAGGCGCTGCTGGAGGCGGTCCAGCTCGGTCTCGTCGATCGACTCGACGTCGGCACCGAGCCTGCCCACCTCGGCTGCCAGGTCGGCGAGCAGGGTCTTCAGCTGCGGATCGGTGGCCCGGGCGGACTGCTGCCGCAACGCGGTACGCCAGGTGGTCAGCGCCGACTCCGCCCGCTGACGGGCGGTCCGCGCCCCGGTGCTGTCGCTCGCGCCCACCGCCGCGATCATCTTGCCCAGTTCCTCGACGTACGTACGCACCGCGGAGGAGGCGGCCGCCTCGGCCTCAGCGCAGACCTGGGGGCCGTTGCCACCGGCCGGCGCGACGCTGACCGGAGCGGACGGCAGCAGCGTGGCGGGGGCCGACGGCCGGGCCGCGACGGTGCTGCCGGACCTGCCGGGAGGGGCGTCGTCGGCCCGATCGCCGGAGCAGCCGGAGCCGGTGAGCAGGACGGTGGTCACCACGGTGGCGGTGAGCAGGCGGCGCATACGTCTTCTCCTGTCCGGGGGGACCGATCGTAAGACCGAACCCGAACGACGCGACAGGCCCCTGCCCCGGCAGCACGCCGGCGCAGGGGCCCTGTGAACGTCGTCAGCAGGTCACGGGCGGGTACGCCGACGGGCGCCCGCCCTCCGGGACCGACGCCGGCCGGCGCCACCCTCGCCGTCGGTGTCGCCGTCGCCCAGCGCGTCCGGGTCGTCCGCGCCGGCCAGCCGCGCCGACTCACCCTCCTGGGCGTCGGCGACCGCCGGCGCGGCCCCGGTGTCCGCCTCGTACCGGGTCAGGTCGTAGCCCATGGTGTCGTGGTACTCGGAGTCGGTGTCCGGGCCGGCGACCTCGGGGGCGTCCGTCGTCTCCACCACCGCCCGCTCGGCCGGCGCGCCCTTGCGGGCACGCCGCCGGGACGACGCGGCGGGCTGCTCGACCGACGTGGGGGCCACCGCCGAGGCGACCGCCCTGACCTTCTCCCCCGTGCCGCCGGAGCGAGGCTTCTCCGGCACCGGCTCGGTGTGGACGATCAGGCCGCGGCCCTTGCAGCACTCGCAGGTCTCGCTGAACGCCTCCAGCAGGCCCGCGCCGATGCGCTTGCGGGTCATCTGCACCAGGCCCAGCGAGGTGATCTCGGTGACCTGGTGCTTGGTCCGGTCCCGGCCGAGACACTCGGTCAGCCGGCGCAACACCAGCTCGCGGTTCGACTCCAGCACCATGTCGATGAAGTCGATGACCACGATGCCGCCGATGTCACGCAGCCGGAGCTGGCGCACGATCTCCTCGGCCGCCTCCAGGTTGTTGCGGGTGACCGTCTCCTCCAGGTTGCCCCCGGAACCGGTGTACTTGCCGGTGTTGACGTCGATGACGGTCATCGCCTCGGTGCGGTCGATCACCAGCGAGCCGCCGGAGGGGAGGAAGACCTTGCGGTCCAGGCCCTTGATGATCTGCTCGTCGATCCGGTACTCGGCGAAGACGTCGGCCGCGCCGACGTGCCGGCGCAGCCGGGCGACCAAATCCGGTGAGACGTGCGACAGGTACGACTCGACCATGTCGTACGACTGGGCGCCCTCGATGACCAGCTCGCGGAAGTCCTCGTTGAACAGGTCCCGGACCACCCGGATGACCAGGTCCGGCTCCTCGTAGAGCAGCACCGGGGCGCCACCCTCGGCGGCCTTGGCCTGGATGTCCTCCCACTGCGCCTGCAGCCGCTTGACGTCGCGGGCCAGCTCGTCCTCGCTGGCGCCCTCGGCGGCCGTCCGGACGATCACCCCGGCGCCGTCCGGCACCAACTTCTTCAGCACGTCACGCAGCCGCTTGCGCTCGGTGTCGGGCAGCTTGCGACTGATCCCGGAGGCGTTGCCGTTGGGCACGTAGACCAGGTGCCGGCCGGAGAGCGCGATGTGGCTGGTCAGCCGGGCACCCTTGTGCCCGATCGGGTCCTTGGTGACCTGGACCAGCACCGAGTCGCCGGAACGCAACGCCTGCTCGATCGAGCGGGCCCGGCCCTCCAGTCCGGTGGTGTCCCAGTTGACCTCGCCGGCGTACAGCACGGCGTTACGACCGCGCCCGATGTCGACGAAGGCCGCCTCCATGCTGGGCAGGACGTTCTGCACCTTGCCCAGGTAGACGTTGCCGGCCATGGTGCCGGAGGAGTTGCGCGTGACGTAGTGCTCGACCAGCACACCGTCCTCGAGGACGGCGATCTGGGTACGGTCGCCGCGCTGGCGGACCGCCATCACCCGGTCGACCGCCTCCCGGCGGGCCAGAAACTCCGACTCGCTCAGGATCGGCGGACGGGTACGCCGCTGCTCGCGGCCGTCCCGGCGGCGCTGACGCTTGGCCTCCAGCCGGGTCGAGCCGGAGACGCCCTGCACCTCGTCGACGGCCTTGCGCGGCTCACGGATCTTGACGACGGTCGGCACGCCGTCGTCGGCGCCCGCCTCGACGTCACCGGCGCCGCGACGGCGCCGACGGCGCCGACGGCGGGTCATCCCGTCGCCCTCGCCCTCCTCGTCGGCCTCCTCGGCCTCACCCGTCTCGTCCTCGGCCTGGGCGGCCTCCTCGGCCTCCTCCTCGTCGGCCTCCTCGGCGCCGCCCTTGCCGCGACCGCGGCCCCGGCGACCGCGGCGGCGACGGCGACGGCCGGCGGCGGTCTCGTCGTCGTCCTCGTCCTCGGCGTCCACGGCCTCGTCCGCCTCGGCGGTGGGCTCCTCCTCGACGACCTCGACGACCTCGACGACCTCGGCCTCCCGGCGGCCCCGGCGGCGTCGGCGCCCGGTCTCGGCCGGCTCCTCCTCGACGACCTCGGCGGCCGGGCCGGGCTCGACCAGGCGGAAGACCGGCAGTTCCTCCGGCTGCGGGGCCATGAACAGGACGGTCGGCGCGGAGAGCGCGGCCCGCCGGCGGCGGGTACGCGGCGCCGGCTCCGCCGGCTGCTCGCCGCCGGGCACCGCGACGCCCGGCGGGACCTCGCCCGCCCGACTCTCGGCGCCGGACGCGGCGACGACCGGCACGGCGGCGCCGGAGTCGGTGGCGGCGGGCTCGGTGGCCTCCGACTCAACGGCCGCCTCGGGTGCGACCTTCTCCTCGTCGGTGGCTTCCTCGTCGACGACGGTGGGCTCGGTCGGTGCCGCCGCCTCGACGGGCGGCTCCTCCTCGGCGGCGAGTGCGGCGTCGTCGGCCGACGGGGTGGGCTCGGCGGCAGCCTCGACCACCGGTTCGGCGACCTTGCGGCGGCGCGTACGGGTCGCCTTCACCGGGGGTACGACCTCGGCCTGGCCATCCTGCGGGTCGGCCGCCACGACGTGCTCCGCCGCCTTGGCCGGTGCCGCCTTACGCCGGCGACGGGTGGTCTTGGGGGCGGTGTCCAGTTCCCCGGCGACCGGGGCGAGCACCTCGGCGTGGTGTGCCTCGTCGGTGCCGGACGCGACGGTGGGCGACGCCTCGGCGGGGGCGCCAACCTGCTCCGGCTGGTTCAGCGGGGCCACCTTGCGCCGGGTGACGCGTCGACGCTTCGGCGCCTCGGCAGGCGCCTCGGGCGGGGTGGCCTCCGGGTTGCCGGCGGTGGTGCTCTCGGCGGTGTCGCCGGCCGGCTGCGTGCCGGGCCGTTCGCCGCCCTCGGGCTCGTTCTCGAGCATGGACGTTCTCCAGTTCTGGCTGCCCCGGGCGCGGGTGAGCGCTGCCACGCAGGGTCGCCGCAAAAGTGTTTCCGCCGGACGCGCGAGGTACGCGACCGCCGAAGTCTGCCTGCCCAGAGCACTGACCGACGGTCAGCGCCCTCCGATGGATGCCCCGTCGCGGTCCGCGTCCAACGGATCCACGATCGCGCCCTGCGCGGTCAGCGTGCCCTGCGCCAGCCGGGTCACTCTGGGCGAAACCGGCGGCTCCAGGTCGGCCGCCACGCGGAGGCCGGAAAGGACGTCATCGGGCCGTACGGACGGGGTGACCTGCCGTACGACCAGTTCAAGTATCGCACACGACACGCCCGGAGCCTCGGAAGGCGTCGCCACAGGGGGGATCAGATCGATGCTCATCACCGCCGCGCGCGCGTCGAAGGTCCGCCGCCCCTGCTTGGTCATCCGCTCGACGAGAACCTCCTCGGCGGCGGTGAACGCGGCCACCGCCCGTTCCAGCGCGGCTGGTTCCACCTCGGGCAGCTCGATCCGCCAGTGCGAGGCCTCGATCCGGTCGGCCAGGCTGCCACCCTGGGCCACCACCGCGTCGAGCACGTCCAGGCCGGGCGAGAGCGCGGCGTCCAGCGCGGCCCGCAGCTGCTCCGGGTCGACCGGCTCACGCAGGCCGATCTCCAGGTACTCGGCCTCGCTGGCCACGCCGGTCGGGGCAGCGCTGGCGTACGAGATCTTGGGGTGTGGGGTGAAGCCCTGGGAGAAGGCGATGGGTACGCCGGCACGGCGCAACGCCCGCTCGAAGGCCCGGGCGAAGTCCCGGTGCGAGGTGAAGCGCAGCGGGCCGCGCTTGGCGTACCGGATCCGGACGCGCTGGACGACCGGCGCCTGCCCGCCCTCCGGCTGTGGTTTCCTGCTGATCGTCGTGCTCCTCGTTCGGTCAGAACCGGTTGATCATGAGTTACCGGCGGCGACACGCCGTGCCGGAGACGATAACTTCATGATCACCGGGCGGGGGCGGGCGGCGCGCGGACGATGCGGCGCGAGCCCGCTCCGGGGTCACTGCGGGGCAGCGGTGGGGACCTTCAGGCCGTTGACCGGAGTGAGCGGGAGCAGCTTCCGCCCGGTCGGACCGATCTGGATCTCGGTGTCCATGGACGGGCACACGCCGCAGTCGAAGCACGGGGTCCAGCGGCAGTCGTCCTGCTCGTACTCGACGAGGGCGTCCTGCCAGTCCTGCCAGAGCCAGTCCTTGTCCAGGCCGGAGTCGAGATGGTCCCAGGGCAGGACCTCCAGCTCGTCGCGCTCCCGAATGGTGTACCAGTCCAGGTCGACCCCGAAAGCCGGCAACACCTCGGCGGCGGCGTCCACCCAGCGCTGGTACGAGAAGTGCTCGCTCCAGCCGTCGAACCGGCCGCCGTTCTCCCACACCCGGCGGATCACCGCGCCGACCCGCCGGTCACCCCGGGACAGCAGGCCCTCGATCAGCGACGGCTCGCCGTCGTGGTAGCGGAAGCCGATCGCCCGGCCCAGCGAGCGGTCCGCGTTGATCGCCTGCTTGAGCAGCTTGAGCCGGTGGTCGATCACCTCCGGGCGCTCCATCGAGGCCCACTGGAACGGGGTGTGCGGTTTCGGCACGAAACCACCGATGGAGACCGTGCAGCGGATGTCCTTGCTGCCGGTGGCGGCCCGGCCCGCCCTGATCACCTCGTGCGCCATGTCCGCGATCTCCAGGACGTCGGCGTCGGTCTCGGTGGGCAGGCCGCACATGAAGTACAGCTTCACCTGCCGCCAGCCGTTGGTGTACGCGGTGACGACGGTGCGGATCAGGTCTTCCTTCGACACCATCTTGTTGATGACCTTGCGGATCCGTTCCGAGCCGCCCTCCGGGGCGAAGGTCAGACCGGTACGCCGGCCGTTGCGGGACAACTCCTGCGCGAGGTCGATGTTGAAGGCGTCCACCCGGGTCGACGGCAGCGACAGCGAGACGTTCGTGCCCTCGTACTGCTGGGCCAGGCCGGAGCACATGTCGCCGATCTCCGAGTGGTCGGCCGACGACAGCGACAGCAGACCCACCTCGTGGAAGCCGGAGAACTCCAACCCCTGCTGCACCATCTGCCCCACGGTGGTGATCGACCGCTCCCGCACCGGGCGGGTGATCATGCCGGCCTGGCAGAACCGGCAGCCCCGGGTGCAGCCCCGGAAGATCTCCACCGCGTACCGCTCGTGCACCGTCTCGGCCAGCGGCACCAGCGGCTTCTTCGGGTACGGCCAGGCGTCCAGGTCCATCGTGGTGCGCTTGTGCACCCGGAACGGCACGTCCGGGCGGTTCGGCACGATTCGCTGGATCCGGCCGTCGGGCAGGTAGTCCACGTCGTAGAAACGCGGCACGTAGACGCTCTCGGTGCGGGCCAGCCGCAGCAGCAGCTCGTCCCGGCCCCCGGGCGAGCCCTCGGCCTTCCACTCCCGGACGATCGTGGTGATCTCCAGGACCGCCTCCTCACCGTCGCCGAGCACCGCGGCGTCGACGAAGTCGGCGATCGGCTCCGGGTTGAACGCGGCGTGGCCGCCGGCCACGATCACCGGGTCGGCGTCGGTGCGGTCCGCGGCGAGCAGCGGGATGCCGGCCAGGTCGATCGCGGTGAGCAGGTTGGTGTAACCCAGCTCGGTGGAGAACGAGACGCCGAACACGTCGAAGTCGCGTACCGGGCGGTGCGCGTCGACGGTGAACTGCGGCACCCCGTGGGCGCGCATCAGCTTCTCCAGGTCCGGCCAGACCGCGTACGTCCGCTCGGCGAGCACGTCGGGCAGTTCGTTGAGCACCTCGTAGAGGATCTGCACACCCTGGTTGGGCAGGCCCACCTCGTACGCGTCGGGGTACATCAGCGCCCAGCGCACGGCCGCCGTGTCCCAGTCCTTGACCACCGCACCCAGCTCGCCACCGACGTACTGGATGGGCTTGGTCACCTGGGGCAGCAGCGGCTCCAGCCGGGGCCAGACCGAATTGGCCGCGGCGGGGCGCGGCGTCGTGGACGGGACACTCATGATGCCCAAGGGTACGCGCCTCCCGGTCGGGCACCGCGCCGCACCGTCCACGCCCTTCGGCCCGGGGTGTGCCGGGCCACACCGGTGACGCGGATCGCGGTGCCTGGCGGCCCGGTACTAACCTCGCTAGCGGCGCGAGAGGAGATTGCCGCGATGCCGCAGCCGCAGCCGGGTCCGGACCGGCCGGCCGAGGGAAGCACGCCGGTCACCGACCCGGACCAGGAACCGGCCGTCACCGGTCCGGACCGGGACCCGGTCGTCACCGGCTCCGACCCCACAGCCACCGGCAAGCCCGAGCCCGCCACCGCGCCGGCCCCGGCCACGCCGGACCGCACCCGGGTCGAGGCCGTCCCACCGCCGGACCGCACCCGGGTCGAGGCCGATGCGCCACGCGACCGCACCCGGGTGGACCACGAGCCGCCGCCCGCGCCGCGCTGGAGCGGGTCCGCCGCGGTCCCGCCCCCGCTGCCGCGCCGACGCGCCTGGGGCGAGTCGGCCGACTCCACCCCGGTACCGCCGGCGGCTCCCACGGAGCCGCCGGAGCACCGCACACCGGTGGACCCGTGGGCGGGCGTGGACACCGGAACCTGGGAGCTTGACGACCACCACGTCCCCCCGCCGCCACCGACCCTGTCCTACCCGGCGGTGCCGGAC
>NZ_SMKD01000081.1 GCF_004348595.1 Micromonospora sp. KC723 | reverse complement strand
GGGAAACCGAGGGCGGGCAGGATCGCCTGGTCGACGATCGCCGTCCGGACCTCGGCGTCGGGGAGCTCCCCGGTGTCGATCTGGTGTTTGATCACCAATGCCTCACCGATGTCGACGACGATCGGTGTGACCAGCCGGGCGTCGACTTCGCCGCGCTCGGCGTAGTGCTCGATCACGGTGCGGGTGAACCGGCCGCCGTGCGTGTCGAAAACCCGGGTGTAGAGGGCCTCCACGAGATCCGGCCGGCGTTGCCGCTCGCTGAGGATCGCCGCGACGGCCGGCGCGGTGGGCCCGCCGAGCCAGCCGACCAGCTGCTCCAGGGAGCGCAGCAGGTCCGAGCGCAGGTTGCCGCCGCCGGGTGTGGCCACCTCGACGGGATGGGCGTGGCTGAGCGCGTCGAGTAGCAGCTCGTCGACCGACGCCCAGTGCCGGTAGATCGAGGTCTTCGCGATTCCCGCGCGTCGGGCCACGCCCTCGACGGCGAGTCGACCAAGGCCGACGTCTGCGACCTCGGCGAGCACCGCCGCCCGGCACGTGGTCATGACGTCGGCCAGGGAGCGTCGGGTTCTTCCCTGTCCATGATCGGCAACCATGAGAAGCATGCTAGCTACGGATGCGTAGCTACGCAAGCGTAGCGATCAGTCGATGCGGGACGAGTCCAGTGCGGGTCGCGGTCCGCCCGGTCACCGGGTCAGCGGCAACAGGCCGTGTCAGGCGCTGGTGAGGATGACCAGTCGCTGGGTGGCACGGGTCATCGCGACATAGCGGTCGACGGTTCCTTCGATGCCATCGCCGAACGCCTCCGGGTCGATGAGGATGACCAGGTCGAACTCGAGCCCCTTCGACAACTCCGGAGTCAGCGACCGGACGCGGCGCGTCGCCCGGAAGGTGGGATCGCCGATGACGCAGGCGGTTCCCTCGGCGTGCGCGGCGAGCCAGGTGTCGAGGATCGAGCCCAGCTCCGAGGTGCGTCCGTGGACGACGGGGGCGCCACCGCTGCGGATCGAGGTCGGCACGTTGGCGTCCGGGAGCACGGCCCGGATGACGGGCTCGGCTTCCGCCATGACCTCCTTCGGCGTCCGGTAGTTGACACTCAGACGGGCCAGGTTGATCTGGTCGAGCCCGATCCGGGTGAGCCGTTCCCGCCACGACTCCGTGAACCCGTGCCTGGCCTGAGCGCGGTCCCCGACGATGGTGAAACTCCGCGACGGGCAGCGCGGCAGCAACATCTGCCACTCGGCGTCGGTCAGTTCCTGAGCCTCGTCCACCACGATGTGCGCGAACGGGCCGGCGAGCCGGTCCGGTTCGGCGCCGGGCAGCGCGGCCTCGTCGACCAGGGCATCCTGGAGATCCAGTTGGCGCAGGCTCGACAGCACGCCCTCACCGTCGTCATAGGTGTCGGCCGCGATCAGGTCGTCGACGACCAGGGACATACGCGCGCGTTCGGCGGCGACAATGGCGTCCTGCCGGCGCTTGCGCCCGGACGCCTCCGGGTCACCGAGCCGCTGCCGTGCGGCGTCCAGGAGTGGCAGGTCGGACACCGTCCATGCCCGCGCGTTCGTGCGCTGCAGCTTCTGCACATCGTCGCGGCTGAGCCACGGAGCGCACCTGCGCAGGAAGGCGGGCACCGACCACAGGTCACCGACGATGTCGGTCGCGTCGAGCAGGGGCCAGGCGCGGTGGAGGGCCGCGCGCAGCTCCCTGTTGCGCTCCAGCGACCTGCGGAGCGGCTCCGCCGGTTCGTCGCCGGCGTGCTTGCTGACCAGGACCGTCAGCAGTTCCGTCCAGATCTGGTCGCGCGCCTCGTTGTGCGGGGTTCCGAGTGCCGCATCGAACGCCTCGGTCCAGTCATCGACGCCTACGCGGATCTCGGACTCGTCGGTGCAGACCGTCATCGGAGTGTCGGGCGGCTCCTCGTAGAACCGGACGGCCGCCGCGATCGCCTTCACCAGATCCGCGGACGACTTCAGGCGGGCGACCTCCGGGTCGGTCTCGGCCTCCGCCGAGCCTCCCTCGGCGACCAGGTCCCGCAGGGTGCACGTCTGCACGTCCTCTTCGCCGAGGTTCGGCAGGACGTCGGCGACGTAGGCGAGGTAGGGATGGTGCGGACCGACGAACAGCACGCCGCCCCGGCGGTCACCGAGTCGAGGATCGGCGTAGAGCAGGTACGCGGTGCGGTGCAGAGCGACAACCGTCTTGCCCGTACCCGGGCCGCCGTCGATGACGAGAGCGCCGCGCGACCCCGCCCGGATGATGGCGTCCTGGTCGGCCTGGATGGTGCCGAGCACGTCTCGCATCCGGGCCGAGCGGTGTCCGCCCAGGCTGGCGATGAAGGCGGACTGGTCGTCGAGCGCGGCGTGCCCGTCGAGCCCGCCCGGAGTGAAGACCTCGTCCCAGTAGTCGGTGATCCGGCCGCGGGTCCAGCGATACCTGCGGCGGCTGGTCAGCCCCATCGGGTTGGCGTGGGTCGCGGCGAAGAACGGTTCAGCCGCCGGGGAGCGCCAGTCGAGCAGCAGCCGGTGACCCGAGCCGTCGGTGAGGCCGAGTCGCCCGACGTACACGGGCTCGGGGTTGTCCGCGGCGACCATGCGCCCCAGGCACAGGTCGATGCCGAAACGACGCAGGGCGCGCAGGCGCGCGGCCAGCCGGCGGACCGCCTGGTCACGGTCCACCGCCTGGCGGCCTCTCCCACCGGGCGCCCTGCGCTCGGCGTCGAGGCGGTCGGACAGTTCGGCGATGGACTGCTCCAGGCTCGCCGCGATGGCCGCGAAGTGCTGCTCGTCGACGGCGACCAGCGTCGGGTCGGCCTTGGCGGCGAGATGGTCGGGAAGGTCGAACGCGCTGGTGGTCGGCGGGTTCACGGCATCAGCTCCGATCAGGGACAGCCCTATCTGCGCAGGTTGCGGCCTCGGCGGATGATTCTGCGGCCTTGCCCGGGTCTTGCCGCAAGACCCCAGGTGCGGTATATGTTCAGAATGGGAGGGAGTCCGTAGTCCCCTCCGGTTCCGCCAACGATCGGCTGGCCACTGCGTGTGGTACGTCGACCGCCCGCGGGTGTCCACCGCGGGCCGCGCACCGATCCGTTAACGTCGGGCCGGGGCCGGCCCCCCGGTGCCGCGCGGCGCGGCCCGGCAACGACATCGCCGTGCCCTGGCTGCCGCAGGCCGCACCGGTCGTGCTGGCGGTGATGTCCGGCCGCGACACGAAGGGCGCCCGGTACGACGACGCGCTGGTCGCCGAGGCGGCGATGCTGGCCGTCGGCGCGCTGCGCTGACCTGTCGTCGTTGCACCCGGGCTATGTACGGATTCGGGGTTCCTGCGGCCTTTGAGGGGCATAGCGTCAGGCTGGCGGCTACCCGCTGCCGGGCCGCCCCCGCGGGCGGTCAGGGCCCGACGACGGTGGTGTGACGTGGACGGAACCGACCCGACGGTGCTGGACGAACTGGAGCGGCGCAGCCGGGGCGACGGCCTGCCCCGGCTGCTGGGCGTGGTGAGCCTCGCCCTCGGCGTGGGCGGCCTGCTGGCGCCCCGGGCGCTCGCCCGGCTGGCCGGGGTCGACGACGCCCCGCGCGCGTACCCGGTCATCCGGGCCGTCGCCGCTCGGGAACTGGGACACGCGGCCGGGCTGCTGGCCGGGCGGCGACCGGTCGGCTGGACGTGGACCCGGCTCGTCGGTGACGCCAGCGACCTCCTCCTGCTCGGGCGGGCCCTGACCGGCCGGCGGGGCGAGCGCCGGCGGCGCGCCGCGATCACCACCGGCGTCGTCGCCGGCATCGCCGCCGTCGACCTGCTCGCCGCGCTGCGGGCCGGGCGGGCACACCGGGCACGGGAACGGATCATCACCGTGGAGGTCGGGGTGACCGTCAACCGGCCCGCGTCGGAGGCGTACCGGTTCTGGCGCGACCTGGAGAACCTGCCGCACTTCATGGCCCACCTGGAGTCCGTCCGCGCCGACGACCTGCGCCGCTCGCACTGGACGGCGCGCGGCCCGGCCGGACAGCCGGTGAGCTGGGACGCCGAGATCGTCGAGGACCGTCCGAACGAGCGGATCACCTGGCGGTCACTGCCCGGCGCGGCGGTGCCCAACGCCGGCAGGGTCCGGTTCGTGCCCGCCCCCGGCGACCGGGGCACCGAGGTCCGGGTGGAGCTCGGGTACGCGCCGCCGGCCGGGCGGCTCGGCCGGGTGGTCGCCAAGCTCTTCGGCGAGGAGCCGGAGCAGCAGGTCCGGGACGACCTGCGCCGGTTCAAGCAGGTGTTGGAGACCGGCGAGGTGGTCCGCTCCGACGCCAGCCCGGCGGGCATCACCCTGCGTCAGGAGTTCCTCCAGCGCCCCGCCCAGCCCCTGCCCGCCGGCCGCCGCGGCTGACCGACGAGGAGAGACGATGAAGGCCACCGCCTGGATGGGCAGGGACAGCGTCAAGGTCGTCGACGTGCCCGACCCGCGCATCCTCAACGCCCGGGACGCGATCGTGAAGATCAGCTCCACCGCGATCTGCGGCTCGGACCTGCACCTCTACCACGGTTACATCCCCGCCCTGCGCAAGGGCGACATCCTCGGCCACGAGTTCATGGGCGAGGTGGTGGAGGTCGGCCCGGAGGTGGACAACCTCGCCGTCGGCGACCGGGTGGTGGTGCCGTTCCCCATCGCCTGCGGCAACTGCGTCTCCTGCCAGCAGGGTCGCTACTCGGTCTGCGAGAACTCCAATCCCAACGCCGGCCTCGCCGAGAAGATCATGGGACACTCGCCGGCCGGCATCTTCGGCTACTCGCACCTGCTGGGCGGCTACGCCGGCGGACAGGCCGAGTACGCCCGGGTGCCGTTCGCCGACGTCGGCCCGATTAAGGTGCCCGACGAGGTGCCCGACGACCAGGCGCTGATGCTCGCCGACGTCTTCCCCACCGGTTACATGGGCGCCGAGATGTGCGACATCACGCCCGGCGACGTGATCGCCGTCTGGGGCGCGGGACCGGTCGGGCTGCTCGCCGCCGCCAGCGCCCGGCTGCTCGGCGCGGAACGGGTGATCGTGATCGACCGGTACCCGTACCGGTTGCGGCTGGCCGCCGAGCACGTCGGCGCGGAGACCATCAACTACGCCGAACTCGACGTGCTGGACGAGTTGAACCAGCGCACCGCCGGCCGGGGCCCGGACGCCTGCATCGACGCGGTCGGTCTGGAGGGGCACCACGGCAACGCCGCGGTGTACGCGTACGACCGGGCGAAGCAGGCCGTCCGGCTGGAGACCGAGCGGCCCTCCGCCCTGCGCCAGGCGATCCTGGCCTGCCGCAGCGGGGGAGTGGTGTCGGTGATCGGCGCGTACGGCGGCTTCGTGGACAAGTTCCCGATCGGCGCGTTCATGAACCGGTCGCTGATCATGCGGACCGGGCAGTGCCACGTGCAGCGCTACACCCGTCCGCTGCTGGAGCACATCGTCCGCGGCGACCTCGACCCGAGTCTCGTGATCAGCCACCGGATGCCGCTGAAGGACGCGGCGAAGGGCTACCGGATCTTCCAGAAGAAGCAGGACGACTGCACC
Organism: Micromonospora sp. KC723; assembly: GCF_004348595.1. Lineage (GTDB taxonomy): Bacteria > Actinomycetota > Actinomycetes > Mycobacteriales > Micromonosporaceae > Micromonospora. The sequence goes on along the minus strand of NZ_SMKD01000081.1, from coordinate 19,506 downwards.
AAGGTCGTGCTCAAGGTCTGAGGCCGCCTCGACGCGGAGCCGGGAACGCCCCCGGCCCTGCGCCGTCGGTCACCCGTCAGGCCCAGGGCGCCGTCGGATACCAGGGGATGATCTCGCGGCGGGCCAGCAACCGGACGTCCCAGTAGAGGAAGGTGAAGGCGCCGGCGACGATGAACGCGACGGCGGTCAGCGTCGCCAGCCGGCTCGGACGCGCGGCGAACCACCGTTGCAGCCGGGAACCGGCGAGCCAGGCCAGCAGCAGGAACAGCACCGCCATGATCACGATGTTGCCGACGGACTGCAACGTGAACGCCGCCGCCCCGTAGAGCGGGTTGCCGCTCTCGGCGGCGTCCCGGAACATCTGCCTGAACAGCGCGAAGGGCCGCCCGATCAGGAAACCGGCGATCAACGCGCCCATGAACACCATCGGGGCGTTCGGATGCCGGCGGGCGATCCGGGCGAACGGGTCCGGCACCACGCCGAGCGACGCCAGACCGAGATAGATCATGATCAGCCCGATCACGCCGAAGACCACCATGGACTGGACGCCGCGCGGCGACAGCCCGCCCGGGGTGTTCGGGGCCGTGGAGAACTGCGGCATCGACGTGCCGACCAGGCCGACGACCGCGCCGTACGCCGCCGACACGGTGATCATGCCCACCGACAGCCAGCCCAGCGGTCGCAGCGGCGCGGTGAACCGGCGCAACCGGCCGTCGTTGGTGCCGGTCAGTGGGGCCAGCGCGCCGAAGGCGGCGATGTTGCAGGCGGTGAAGGTGCCGGCGACGCCGGAGACGAAGGCGAACAGCACCCCGGCGGCGATGCCCTGGATGGGGGTCTCCTTGGCGTCGTGGCCGAGCAGCGTGTTGGCCACGTTGTCGCCGATGGTCCGGTCCACGAACTCCGCCGACCAGACCACCGTCAGCAGGAAACCGGCCAGGACACTGAGTGCGACGATCAGTCCCCGCCGCCGGGGGAAGTGGCCGTTGACGAAGGTCGAGGTGCCGGCCTGCGGGGAATCGAGGCGGATCCGGACGGGGGCGTCGGGCGGCCGGGGTGACCGGCGGGTCTGCGTCACGCTGCGCTCCTCACAGTCAGGGAGGGACCCGATGCCGGCGCGGGGGACCCCCGGCCACGACCCCGGCCGACCCGGACCGGGCCGACCGGCCCGTCCCGGGCCGCGCCCGGCGGGTCGATGTCCGCGTCTCATCATCGGTGGGCGCGGCCGGCCCCGGTTCTTCTGTCGTGCGCAACCGCGCCGCTCGGCCGGCGGCCACCAGGGGTCAGGGCAGCGGCCACTCGTGGACCGGGCGGTTGCTGTGCATCAGGTCCACGTAGTGCCGGACCACCTCGCGCAGGGCCTCCGGGCGGTCCAGGTGGTCGGCGGACTCCAACCGGTGCAACGTCTCCACCTGCCAGGTCGCGCCGTTGCGTCCGGTCAGGCAGCGCCGCTCGACGATGCCGAGCAGCCGGTCCCGCTCGGTCGGGTCCACCCCCCACCGGTCCAGCCCCTGATGGGCCAGCGGCAGCAGCCGCCGCAGCACCAACTCGGTCGCCGGCAGGTAGCCCAGCCCCGGCCAGAACACCTGGGCGTCGATGCCGTACCGGGCGCAGCTGGTGAAGTTCTCCTCGGCGGCGCTGAACGACATCTGCGACCACAGTGGCCGGTCCGACTCGGCCAGGGCACGCACCAGCCCGAAGTAGAACGCCCCGTTGGCGACCGTGTCCACCACGGTCGGCCCGGCGGGCAGCACCCGGTTCTCCACCCGCAGGTGCGGACGGCCCCGGAGCACGTCGTAGACGGGGCGGTTCCAGCGGTAGACGGTGCCGTTGTGCAGGCGCAGCTCGGTTAGCTTCGGCACCCCGCCGGCGGCGAGCGTCTCAGCCGGGTCCTCCGGGTCGCACACCGGCAGCAGCGCCGGAAAGTAGCGGACGTTCTCCTCGAACAGGTCGAACACGGAGGTGATCCAGCGTTCCCCGAACCAGACGCGGGGGCGTACCCCCTGAGCCTTGATCTCGTCCGGGCGGGTGTCGGTGGCCTGCTGGAACAGCGGGATGCGGGTCTCCCGCCACAGCTCCCGGCCGAAGAACAGCGGGGAGTTCGCGCCCAGCGCCAGTTGGACGCCCGCGATCGCCTGCGCGGCGTTCCAGTAGTCGGCGAACTGGCCCGGGCTGACCTGGAGGTGGAACTGGGTACTGGTGCAGGCGGCCTCGGGGGTGATGGTGTCCGCCGTGGTGACCAGGCGCTCCACCCCGCTGATCGAGATCCGCAGGTCCTCGCCGCGGGCGGCGAAGATCTGCTCGTTGAGCAGTTCGTAGCGCGGGTTCGCCGACAGCGTGGCGGCGGTCAGGTGCTCCGGGCGCAGGGTGGGCAGGATGCCGATCATGACCATGTGCGCCCCGACCGTACGGGCCTTCTCCTCGGCCGCGTTGAGACTGGCCCGCACGTGCCGCTCGAACTCGGCGGTGCCGATGCCGGCGAGGCGCCGCGGCGCCACGTTGATCTCCACGTTGAACTGGCCCAGCTCGGTCTGGAAACTGGGATCGGCGACGGCGGCGAGCACCTCGGCGTTGCGCATGGCCGGCAGCGACCCGTCGTCGACAAGGTTCAGCTCGATCTCCAGCCCGGTCATCGGCCGTTCGACGTCGAAACGGGACTCGCGCAGCATCTCGGCGAACACGTCCAGGCAGCGGCGGACCTTCTCCCGGTAGCGGGCCCGGTCCTCCCGACTGAAGGTGCGCGCGCCGACCTCCTCGCCCATGGTCACCACCCTGTCACCGTTGGTCCTCCCAACCTCGCACGGATCGGCGCGGGCGGGGAAGACCCGAAGAACCTTTACCTACCCGCGCCGGGCCGGGTGATCCCCGGCCCGCCGGTCGTCGTGGTGTCCCGGGCCGGTGACCGTGGCTGGCTACGATGGCCCGATGCGTGAGAAGACCACCCGGCTGTTCGTGGCGTCGGCGATCGCCGAGGCGTGTTCCTGGCTGGCCCTGCTGGTCGGCATGGCCGTCAAGTACGGTCCGCCGGCCAACGAGATCGGCGTCAAGATCTTCGGCCCGATCCACGGCGCCCTGTTCGTCGCGTACGGGCTGTTGGTGCTGGTCATGGCTCGGATGCACCGGTGGAGCCCGGGAGTCACCCTCGTCGCGCTGGTCTGCTCCGTGCCGCCCTTCGCCACCGTCGTCTTCGAGCGCTGGGCGGTGCGCCGGGGCCTGCTGGGCGCGACCGCACGGCCGGAACGACCGCTCACGCCGGTCGGCTGAGCCACCGGCGCGCGGCAGGACGGCGCCCGGCACGGCGGCGAACCGCTCCGGTGCCTCCTCCTCTATCGGGTGATGGCCGGAGTGCTCAGCCGGTGAGCACGGAGCAGGCGCCCAGGCCGACCAAGAGCAGCGCCCCCAGCATCGCCTGCAACAGCAGTGGCGGCCCCAGGTGCGACCAGACCGTCGCGGTGCGCGGGCGCAGCGGCTGCGCGGTGGTCAGGTTGACGATCCGCTCCACCTTGGGTGCCAGATCCGGGTCGGGCTGCCGGCGCAGGGTCAGCTGCACGTGGTCGCCGGGGTGCAGGGCGCTCTGCGGCAGGTGCCCGTGCAGCTCCACCTCGTAGAGCCGACCGGTCTCGTCCCGCACCCGCAACGGGGTGACCAGGAACTCCGGGCCCTTCTTCAGGTCCTTCCACTTACGCCGCGCGCCGCCCCCGCCGCCGCTGGTCACCAGCGTGCGGACCAGCAGCATCAGCAGCCCCACCACGCTCGCCGCCGTCACCACCGCCACCAGCACCGGCTGGCCGACGCGCACCTCCCGGGGATAACCGTCCCGCAACCGGACGACCCGCCCGGTGAGGATCCGCTGCGTCGGATGCACCACGCGGGGCGCGAGGTCGCTGTCCATGTTCACCACCGAGAGTCCGGTTCGCTGCCGCTGATCGTACCGGCGTCGCCGGTCGAGCGTCGTGAATGAACTCCGGCCCGGCGAGGTGACATCCCAGGCGGCGCGGGTAAGCGAGCGGCCGAGCTGGAAAGGGGTCCCGAGCATGCAGCTGTCCTTCCTGCGCCCGCTCTACGACCGTCCCGGGCCGTGGTGCTCGGTCTATCTCGACGCCTCCCGGGACACCCACGACGCGCATCCGCAGGTCGACCTGCGTTGGCGGGCCCTCAAGGGGCACCTGCTGGAGCAGGGCGCCGACGCGGCCACCATCGACGCGGTCGCGCGGGTGGTGCGCGGGCACGAGCCACGGCCCGGGGACTACGGGGTGGCGATCTTCGCCACCGGCGGCCGGGTGGTGCTCACCGAGTACCTCGCCGCGCCACCGCTCAACGACCTGGCCGTCTGGGCCACCCTGCCGCACACCATGCCGCTGGTCGCCCAGCGCGGTGAGCAGATCGCCTGGGTGCGCGTGCTGGCCGACCGCACCGGGGCCGACGCGATGGCGGTCAGCGCGGGCGGTGTGCCCCGCCGGGCCCACGTCCAGGGGCGGGAGGGCACGCAGTTGCGCCGCGTCCAGCCCGGCGGCTGGTCCCAGTCCCGCTACCAGCGGGCGGCGGTGGAGGCCTGGCACCACAACGCCGGCGACGTCGCCGCGGCCACCGTGGAACTTGCCGAGAAGGTCGGCGCGGACGTGCTCGTGGTGGCCGGGGACGTCCGGGCCACCGGCATGGTCGCCGCCCAGCTGCCCCCGCGCTGGCAGGACATGGTGGTCCGCACCGACGCCGGCGCCCGCAACGCCGGTGCCGACGAGACCCTAATGGACGACATCACCGTGCAGACCATCGCCGAGGCCGCCGAGCAGCGCGTCGCCGCGGTGCTGGACCGCTTCGGCATGCAGGAGGACGTCGGGGCCGGCCTGGAGGCGGTGGTCTCCGCACTGCGACGCAGCCAGGTCGACACCATGCTGATCGTCGACGACCCGTCGGCAACCGGGGAACTGTGGGTCGGCCCCGAACCCACCGACATCGCCACCGCCCCCGACCAGCTCGCCGCGGTCCGCGAACCGCAGCGGGTACGCGCCGACGCGGCCCTGGTCCGGGCTCTGGTCGGCACCGACGCCGCGCTGACCGTGCTCGGGCCGGACGAGGCGCCGGAGCTGACCGACGGCGTCGGCGCGGTGCTGCGGTACGTCGACGCGTCCACTCCCGGGCGGGGCGATGGCCGAGGCTGACCGGACCGGCGCGGACCTGCTCGTCGACCGGCTCCGCGCCTGGCGGGTGCCTCGGGTGTTCGGCTACCCCGGCGAGGCGATCGCCCCGGTCGTACGGGCGCTCGGCGCCGCCGGCGGCGACCCGGAGTTCGTCCCGGCCCGGCACGAGGCGACGGCCGCCTTCATGGCGACCGGGCACGCCAAGTTCACCGGCGGCATCGGCGTCTGCCTGGCCACCCACGGGCCCGGCGCGCTGCATCTGCTCAACGGCCTGTACGACGCCAAGCTGGACAGCAAGCCGGTGGTGGCGATCGTGGGCGAGGACGTCGGCGGGCCGCTCGGTGGCGCGCACGAGGAGATCGGACTGAGCCGGCTCTTCGGTGATGTCTGCAACCAGTTCGTCCGCCACGTCCGCTCCGGCGCGCAGTTGCCGGCCCTGCTCGACCAGGCCTTCCGTACCGCCGCCGCGACCCGCAGCCCCACCTGTGTGGTGCTGCCCCGGGCGGTGCAGCAGGCGCGCGTACCCGACCTGCAACCGCACGCGGCCGGCGTGCAGACCGCCACACCGGGGGAGCCGCTGGCCCGGGTGCTGCCGCACGACGCCGACCTGGACGCGGCGGCGTCGTTGCTCACCGTGGGGCACCGGGTGGCGATCCTGGTGGGCCAGGGTGCCCGGGGCGCGGACGACGAGATCGTCGCGCTCGCCGACCGGCTCGGCGCCGGGGTGGCCACCTCGCTGCTCGGCAAGCCGGTGCTCGACGAGCGGCTGCCGTTTCACACCGGGGTGCTCGGCGAGGTGGGCACCCCGGCGGCCGCCCAGCTCATGGGTGGGGCGGACACGCTGCTGCTGGTGGGCACCAACGACCCGTGGACCGACTACTTCCCGGTGCCGGGGCAGACCCGCACGGTGCAGATCGACATCGACGGGCGGCGGATCGGCAACCGTTACCCCGTGGACGTCCCGCTGGTCGGCGACGCCGCCGACACGCTGCGCGCCTTGCTCGCCCGGGTGCCCGACCTGCCCAACCGGCAGTGGCGGGCCACCGTCGAGGGCTCGGTCGACCGCTGGCGCCAGGACGCCGCGATACGCGCCGCCGCGCCCGCCGAGCCGGTCAACCCGCAGCTGGTGTTGCGCGAGCTGTCCGCCCGGCTGCCCCAGGCTGGCGCGGTCGCCGTGGACGTCGGCTCGGTCATCTACTGGTACGCCCGCCACCTGGAGCTGCCGCCGGGGGTGAACGCGCAGCTGTGCGGCACGCTCGGCTCGATGGGCTGTGCCCTGTCGTACGCGGTGGCGGCCAAGCTCGCCCGGCCGGACGAGCCGGTGGTGGCGCTGTTGGGCGACGGGGCGATGCAGCTCAACGGCCTGGCCGAACTGATCACGGTGGCGCACCGCTGGCGGGACTGGACCGACCCGCGGTTGGTGGTGCTGGTGCTCAACAACCGCGACCAGTCCGGCATCGGTGACGGGCGGATGCCGGCCGGCGTCGTCCCCGACCGGCGGGACGTGCCGTACGCCGGGTGGGCCCGACTGCTCGGCCTGCACGGCGTCCGGGTGGACCGGCCGGACCTGGTGGGTGCGGCCTGGGATGAGGCGCTCGCCGCGGACCGTCCCTGCGTGTTCGAGGCGGTGGTGGATCCGGCGGTGCCCCTGCGCCCGCCGGAGCCGGCCCTGGCCGACCTGCGGTGGGTCGCCGCCGCCGGGGACGCCGCGCGGCGGGTCCGGGACCGCGTGCTGGCGACCGCCGACGAGGTGGAGGATCTGGCCTGATCCGCACCCGCCGCCGGACGGGCGGCGGGGGGAACGGAGTGGGGGAAGGTCCGCATCCCGAGGATTGCCCTCAATGCCCGGTTTAGACCCCATCGGGAGGGGAAGCCGGCCCGCGTGGCGAGCGAACGAGGCAGTGCGGGGCCCACGCCCGGAGTGCACAGGAGACCGACGGCGAAGGGTGCCGGGCTGGCCGGGGACCGGGTCGTGGCGGCGGGCAGCGCCGCCCGGCTACTGGTGGCGGTGGCCGCCCGGGCGCTACGCGGCGACGACTGCGGCGACCTCGGCCAGTTCACCCCGCTGTCCCGGTTCACCGCCGCTCCCGAGCCGGTCCGCCGGGCGGCAGCCGCCCGCGCCGCCGCCCGGGTCGCGCTCACCGCCGAGCAGGCCGCCGAGGTCGACGCCGAGCGGGCGGCCCGGTGGATGGTCGACCAGTACCCCCAGCGGCGCTACCCGGGGGCCGTTCTCGGCTCACCGCACGCCGCGGCGGTGCACCTCGCGGTCGCGCTCGGCGTGCCGTGGCTGCCGGCGGCCTTCGAGATGACCGCGCACTGGAGCCAGGGAGCGGTGGACCACCCGTCGGCCGCCCTGGACCACGGCGCGACGATCACCGCCCGGATCCTGTCCGGCAACCCCGACCTGCACGTACGGCAGGTCCACTGCCCGGCCAGCCGGGGCGCGCTCGCCGGGGCGACCGTGTCGCTGGTGGCCCGGTGGCGGGCGCTGCCGCGGGCGTACGCGCGTTTCCTGGCCGACCGGGTGACGCCCGGCGCGCCGCTGCTGCTGGTGCGCGACGCCCGTACCTGGCCGGTGCTGGACGAGGGGCGCGGCCACAGCTTCCAGGTCGGCAGCCCGTCCAGCGGCCTGGACCCGGTGGACTTCCACCCGGACGCGCACGCCCTGCGCCAGGTACTGCGCTCCGCCGGTGGTGACGCTGCCCGCTGGGAACCGCCCGGCGTCTCCGCCGCCCGCGAGCAGGCCGAGCACGGGGTGGAAGCCGCTTTCGCGGACTCCGCCCGGCAGTGGGCCGGACGCCACGGCCACGGCCTGCACGAGGTCTTCTACCCGCACCCGGGGGCGCTCAGCGCCGCCGTGGCGGACCTCTACCGGCACTGGCTGCGCCGGGCCGGCAAGACCGGTGACCGGTTGGTGGTGGAGTGTGGCCGGTTGCTCGACCCGTGGCAGGTGGTACGGGCGGGACTGGTGCCCTACTGGTGCGAGAACGCCACCCGACGCAGCGTCGAGCAGGCGGAGTGGTGGCTCGCCGGCAGCGCCCCGTTCAGCTCGGTGGACGTGCTGCCGGACTCGCCCGGCATGCGTTCGCCGGCGCTGGCCGGGCTGCCCCAGTGGCTGGCGGTCGCCGCGTTCGGTCGCCGCCGTCGGGCGTTGGACCGGACCGCCGCCCGCGGCTACCCGGTCGCGACGGTGCCCACCAGACGGGCCACCGAGGTGCTGCGCAACCAGCCGTACGACCTGCCGGCGCCGCCGGCGCTGACCGCCGCCGAGGCGCTCGCCGCGCTGCGGTCCGAGGGCGCTCCGCTCGGCCTCGCCGTGACCTGACCGGCGGAAACGGGACGCCGGGGCGGTCGTTGTACCGGCCCGGCGGACGGAGCTGCCGAAACATCCTCGCGAACCTGACGTGCCGTGATTGAGTACCTACGGAGCGGGAACACCGCTCGCTGCGGCGGCCACCCATGCCGTGCGGCGTGCTGCCGTCGCTCCCACGCGTCCGGTGACACCGGCGCGGCACGTGACCACCTTCCGGCCCGGTGCGTGGCTCGACCACGCGCACGACCGGCTCCGATTCCGGGCGGGGACCTTCCTGAGGGAGGCGCGGATGTTCGGACAGACGACCACAACCACACCACCACCGCCGACCGAGCGCGGCCTGGAGGACCTGGACGCGGCCGCGCTGGCGTACGCGGCACGGATCGAGGGACTGCCCCCCGAGCGGCGGCAGGAGGCGCGGGACGACCTGGTCCGGTTCGCCCTGCCCTTCGCCGGTCGGCTGGCCCGCCGCTACCGGGGACGGGGCGAACCGCTGGAGGACCTGGAGCAGGTGGCCCGGCTCGGCCTGGTCAACGCCGTCGACCGGTACGACCCCGAGCGGGGGTCGTTCACCGCGTACGCGGCGATCACCATCGTGGGTGAGATCAAGCGACACTTCCGGGACCGCACCTGGGGCGTGCACGTGCCCCGCCGGCTGCGCGACCTGATCCTGGAGGTCGGTCAGGCCACCGCCGCGTTGACCAGCGAGCTGTCCCGGGCGCCGAGCGTGGCCGAACTGGCCGAGCGGCTGGAGACCCCGGAGGAGGAGATCCTCGCCGCGCTGGAGTCGGCGGCCGGCTACAGTCCGGCCTCGCTCAACGCCCCGGTCGGCGGCGAGAGCTCCGCCGAGTTCGGCGACCTGGTCGGCGAGTCGGACAACGCGCTGGAGTCGGTCGACGACCGGGTGACGGTCAGCGGGCTGCTGCACCGGCTGCCCTGGCGGGAGCGGCGCATCCTGGCCATGCGTTTCTACGGCAACCAGACGCAGGCGGAGATCGCAGCCCGGTTCGGCATCTCGCAGATGCACGTCTCCCGGCTGCTGTCGCGCGCGCTGACCTGGCTGCGTCAGGCGATGCTGGCCGACGCCCCGCCGCCCTGGCAGAACGGGGCGGCCGAGTCGGAGACGGGACGCAACCGGATCGCCCTGAGGCGGACCGGCGACCGGGTGGTGGTGGAGGTCGGCGGGGAGATCGACCGGGACGGCGCGGACCAGCTGCGTCGGGTGATGCTGGAGGCGGTCACCGGCCATCCCCGGGAGGTGGTGGTCGACCTGGACGGCGCCGGTGGCGTCGACGCCGGCGGGATCGCCGCGCTGATGGCCGGACGGGACGCCGCCGCCCGTACCGGTGTCCCGCTGCGGCTGACCCGGGTGCAGCCCGCGGTACGCCGGTCGCTCACCGCCGCGGGCCTGCCCGCCAGCGCCGACGCCTGAGCCGTCGCCGGGGCGTCCTGCGGAACGCGGGCCGTCCGTCAGGGCGTCCTGCGGACGGCGGGCCGGAGGAGCCGGCGGGCTCCGGGACCAGCGGGTCAACCGGCGGGCACGAGGGCCCAGACCACCTTGCCGTCAACCAGCGGCGAGGTGCCCCACCGCTGTGCCATCTCGCGGACCAGCAGCAGGCCGCGGCCACCCTCGGCCCGCAGGTCGGGGCAGCCCGCGCGGGCCGCCGTACGACTGCCGTCGGCCACCGCCACCTGCAGGTACGGCCTGCGCAGCGTGAGCGTCACCTGCATCGGCGTCTGCGCGTGCCGGACCACGTTGCCGACCAGCTCGGTGAGCACCAGCGAGGCCGGCCCGACCAGCTCCGGCACGTTCCACCGGGCACAGGCGTCCGCCACCAGCTCCCGGGCGCGGCGACAGGCGGTCGCCACCGGCTCCAGCCGGGCCCGCAGCCGCGGCGACGCGGCGGCCCCGGCCAGCTCGGCCGCCTCCGCGCGACTGGGGCGCACCGGCACCACCTGGCAGGCGGTGGACTGGGCGAGCCAGGCCGCCGCGTCGGGCGGGGGTGCGCAGAGCACTATCGGCACGGCCGGCCAGTCGGCGGCCCGCCGGCAGGCGGCGGCGAAGACCGACAGCGCCAGCCGGTCGACGACGCTGACGCCGTCCAGGTCGACCACGAGCGCGTCGGGCTGGCTGGTCAGGCAGCGGTCCAGCACGGTGTGCACGGCACGCATGGTGGTCACGTCGAGCGCACCGACGAGACGCACGACGGTCACCGGTGACCCGTCGTCGACCGCACAGCTGATCCGGCTCGGCATCGGCCCCTCAATTCCGCTCATGGGCTGGCAGACCAGGCAGGTACCCGGGGCCGACCAGGGTGAAACCGGACGCGTGCCGCCGCCGACCGCCCCCGGGTGTGGTCCGGCAGCCGGCTCAGGCGGCCCGCAGGCTGGGCGCCGACGCCTCCTGCCGGACCTTCTCGTACAGGTCGACGTACTTCTCCGCCATGACCGTGGGGGTGAACCGCGCGGCGGCCTCCCGGCGGCACTCGACGGGGTCGAGCAGGCTGGCCGCCAGCAGCAGCTCGCCCAGCTCCTCCTCGTCGTCGGTGAGCAGGCCGGTGCGGTTCTGGTCGACCAGCTCGGGCAGGCAGCCACGGGCGGTCGCCACCACCGGGGTACCCAGCGCGAGGGACTCCACCACGGCGGTGCCGCCGGGTTCCTCCCACCGCAGCGGGAACAACGCGGCCCTCGCTCCGGCCAGCAGGTCGTCGCGTTCCTGTCCGGCCACCGTGCCGACCCAGCGCACGAGGTCGCCGTCGACGTGCGGGGCGACCTCGTCGTGGAAGAACCGCACGTCGGGGTTCTGCCGGGCCTCGTCCCCGGCGGCGGCCAGGTCCCGCGGCCGGTGGTACGGCCCGACGGGGCCGGCGAGGACCAGCGGGACGCCGACCCGCCGGGCCAGCCGGGCACCGACCTCCTGCCCCTTGCCCGGGGTGATCCGGCCCAGGATGATCGCGTAGTCGCCCTTCTCCCGCCGGGGCGCGCGGTCCGCGTCGACGGCCAGCGGGGTGGACAGGTGCACGTGGCCCACCGAGTGCTCCCGCAACGCCCGGGGGGCGCGGGCGAGCTGCGAGGCGGAGACCCCGTTGACCCGGACCCGCCCGCCGGCGTCCAGGTTGCCGTAGAGCTCCGGGTGCTTGGTCAGATCCCAGTGCAGGGTGTGCAGCGTCGGCGGGGCGTCCGACCCCATGGCCGCGAGGGTGGCCAGACCGACCGCCTCCACGTGGTCGTGCACCAGGTCGATGTCGTCGCGGGCGCGCAACTGCCGGACCACGCCGTCGAGGTGCGCCTGGGAGACGCCGCAGACCTGGTTGTACGGCCGCTGGAGGGCGGAGAACTGCCCGTCGGGGAAGACGGAGAACCTTTCGTCCACGGGTAGGGCGCTGGTGCCGACCGAGGCGAGCACCACCCGCACCCCCAGGCGCCGCAGTTCCGGCACCAGGGTGGCGACGACATTCTCGATGCCGCCGTAGCCGGGGGGCGGTACGGACAGCCAGGGACCGGCGTTCATCAGGACCGTCAGACGCATGACGCTGTCTTCCTTCCCTCGGCGGGGCCCCCGTCGGGCTCCCGTGCCGCACCGTCGACCGGTCCCACGCCGGCCGGCGCGCTCCGGCCACCCGCGACCGGGCGGGTTACGCCGCCACCCGCCGCCGGGGCACCCGGTGGCGCAACTGCGCCAGCGGCGGACGCTCCTGCACCGAGACATCGCTGACCACGATCTCCCGGTCCAGGTGGGGCAACGTGTCGGAGCCGCCCCGGCGGAACTGGGTGAGCAGCGTCGCCGGCACGGTGCCCGGGCTGGCCCAGCCGCGCCGCTGCAACCGCGACCAGGCGGTCTGCATGATCTGGGCGGACATCCGCCCCAGCGCGGCGGTGTCCTGGTGGCGGTGTTTGCGTTCGCCGAGATCCACCTGGGCCAGGGCGTCCAATCCCACCAGCTCCAGCAGATCGATGAGCATGGCCGTCTCGACGCCGTAGCCGGAAACGAACGGCACCTGCTCCAGCACCTCCCGCCGGCCGGCGTACTCGCCGGCCAGCGGCTGCACGAAACCGGCCAGCTCTGGCCAGAAGAGGTTCAGCAGCGGCCGGGCCATCAGCTCCGTCACCCGGCCACCGCCGTCGGGCTCCACGCTGTGGGCGCCGACCAGCGGCCGATGGTAGAAACCCTTCACGAACTCCACCGAGGAGTCGACCAGCAGCGGCCCGAGCAGGCCGGTCACGAAGTGGGGCCGGAACTCGCGCAGGTCGGCGTCGACGAACGCGACGATGTCGCCTCCGGCGGCGGCCAGGCCGGCCCAGAGGGCGTCGCCCTTGCCGGCCAGCCGGGGCAGCCCCCGGGTCATGTCGTCCTGGCTGACCACCTCGGCGCCGGCGGCCCGGGCCACCTGGGCGGTACGGTCGGTCGATCGGGAGTCGACCACGATGAGCTCGTCGATCAGGGCGACCCGGTCCATCAGGTGGTCCCGGATGGTCGCGACGATCGCCCCGACGGTGGCCTCCTCGTTGCGGGCGGGCAGCACCACGCTGACCCGGCTGCCGCCCTTGGCCCCGACGAGCCGACGCGCCGGCCAGTCCCGCGCCGACGTCGTCCGATACGTGGCCCACGCCTCCACCACGGGTGAGACGATCGGTTCTGTTTCCCGCACTGACGCACCCCCAGATCGTGGCGGAAACCCGCAGCTGGTTTTCCCAACCGCGACCGCAGGCTAACCGGACCGTGCCTAACAGCTTGATCACGGCGGGTGCTTTCTCGGGTTCCCGGCACGTGAACGCTTCGTTGCGCGCCGCGTCGGGGTTTCGCGTTCCGGCGGTCCGGGGAGAACCGTTCCGTTGGTCGTGAATCGGCGTCGAGAGGGTCGGTGTGATGCGAAGGTGCCGGGTGGCCCTGGTGGGGGCCGGTGGGGTGGCCCGACGCCATGCCCGCCTGTTGACCGGATTCGAGGACGTGGAACTGCTCGGGGTGACCGACGTGTCCCGGGGCGCGGCGACGGAGCTGACCGATGCGTACGGTGGCCGCCCCTTCACCGACGTCGAGGAGTTGCTCGCCGCCGGCCCGGACGCGGTCTACGTCTGTGTGCCGCCGTTCGCCCACGGCCCGGTGGAGGAGGCGGTGATCACCGCCGGGGTGCCGATGTTCGTGGAGAAGCCGGTCGCGGTCGACCTGGACACCGCCGAACGGATCGCCGCGCTGGTGGAGGAGAAGCGGCTGCTCACCGCCGTCGGGCACCACTGGCGCTACCTGCACGTGGTGGAGCAGGCCCGCCGGTTGCTCGCCGGCCGCCGGGTGCGGATGGTCAACGGCGCATGGCTGGACGCAGTGCCGCCGGTGCCCTGGTGGGCGGTGCGGGACCGCTCCGGCGGCCCCGTCGTCGAGCAGGCCGCGCACGTGTTGGACCTGGTCCGCACGCTGGTCGGCGAGGTGGTCGAGGTGACCGCGTACGGCGACGGCACGCCGCCACCGGTCGACGGCGCCGACATCGACTCGGTCACCGCGGCCACCCTCCGCTTCGCCAACGGGGCCGTCGGCACGCTCGCCGCGGCCTGCGTGCTGACCTGGAAGCACCGTGCCGGGCTGGAGATCCTCGCCGACGGGCTGGCCCTGTCGCTGGCCGAGGACGGCCTGCTCGTCCGGGACGCCGACGGGCAACGCCGGGTCGGGGCCGACCCGGAGGGCGCCCGGGTCGCCGTGGACCGGGCCTTCGTCGACGCGGTCACCGGCGTCGGCGACGACGTCCGGGTCCCGTACGCCGAGGCGCTGCGCACCCAGCGACTCGCGCTCGCCGTCGCCGGGAGCGCGCGTACCGGCCGCAGCGTCACCCTGCCCACCGGACCGGCCGCCACCGCGCCGGCCGCCGCCACCGGGATGACCATCGATGCGTGACGCGGTCGTGGTGGTCAGCGGCCCCGGCCGGGTCGAGCTGGTCGAGCAGGACGCCGGCGAGCTTTCCGACGGATCGTTCCGGGTACGGACGCTCTTCAGCGGAATCTCCGCCGGCACCGAGCTGAGCTACGTCAAGGGCACCAACCCGTACCTCCACGTCGCCTGGAACCCCGAGCTGGGGCTGTTCCAGCCGGGCGCGGCGAGCACTCCGTACCCGGTGACCCGGCTCGGGTACATGCAGGTCGGCCGGGTGGTGGAGAGCCGGGCCCCGACCGTCGCCGTGGGCACGGTCGGCGCCATGACGTACGGCCACCGCACCGGCTGGGTGGCCGACCCGGTCGCCGAACGGTTCGTCCCGCTGCCGGACGACCTCGACCCGCTGCTCGGGGTCTACGTCGCCCACCTGGGCCCGATCTGCGCCAACGGCCTGCTGCACGCCGCCGCCGACCTGTACGGCAGCGACGTCCGTTCGCTCGGCGACGGGGTGCGGGGACGCCGGGTGGCGGTCGTCGGCGGTGGGGTGGTGGGACTGATCACCGCCCTGTTCGCCAGGCGGCACGGCGCCGGCTCGGTGGTCGTGTTGGATCCGACGCCGCAGCGGCGTCGGGTCGCCGGGGCGCTCGGCCTGGAGGCCCTCGACCCGCAGGCCGACGACCCGGCGGTGCTGCTCAAGACCCGCTGGAACCACGCCGCCGGGGACCGGGGCGCCGACGTGGTGTTCCAGTGCCGGGGGCAGGCGTGGGCGCTGCACCTGGCGCTGCGTCTGCTGCGCCCCCAGGGCACCGTGATCGACCTGGCCTTCTACCAGGCCGGCGCGGACGCGGTCCGGTTCGGCGAGGAGTTCCACCACAACGGTCTCGCGCTGCGCTGCGCGCAGATCGGCCGGGTGCCGCGCGGGCTCGCCCCGACCTGGGACCGGGAGCGGCTGTCGGCCGAGACGATCGAGTTGCTGCGGGAGCACGGCGACCTGATCCGCGCGCACCTGGTCTCGGCGGTGGCGTCGTTCGACCAGGCTCCGGCGATTCTGACCGACCTGGCCGAGGGCCGCCGGCGCGAACTCCAGGTCGTCCTCGCGGAATCGATCCCCACCAGTGGGATCGGCCGCCCGCAAGCCGCCGGTGAGCCACCCGTACCACGGCACTGAGCTGCGGTGGCGACCGACGGAGGGGACACGGGGACGATCGGCGACGAGCCGGGCAGCGATCGAGGCGCCGCTTCGCGTACCGTTGCCGCTCATGGGTGTGTCGCAACGGTTCAAGAGCAGGTTCCGGCGGTTCCTCCAGCGCCCGGGGACGACGGTCGACCTGGCCCCGCTGGAGAAGCTGCTGCCGCAGATCGCCGCGCGCGAGGAGGAGCTGTCCGCCCTCGACGACGCCGAGCTCACCGAGGCCGCCGGGGCCGCCTCGGGCTACGTCGAGATCTGCGCCGTCGGCCGCGAGGCCGCCCGGCGGGGCCTGGACCAACGGCCGTACGACGTGCAGCTGCTCGGCGCGATGTCCCTGCTCTCCGGCAAGGTCGCCGAGATGGCCACCGGTGAGGGCAAGACGCTCACCGCCACGATCGCCGCGTACGGGCACGTCCGGCTCGGCAACGGCCCGGTGCACGTGCTGACCGTCAACGACTACCTGGCCCGCCGCGACGCCGAGTGGATGGCGCCGGTCTACCGGCTGCTCGGCCTCACCGTGGGCTGGGTCAACGAGGCTTCCACCCCCGACGAGCGGCGTGCCGCGTACGCCTGCGACGTCACCTACGTCTCGGTCAGCGAGGCCGGTTTCGACTTCCTCCGCGACCAGCTCGTCACCGACCTCGCCGAGCGGGTCCAGCCGCCGCTGAAGACCGCGATCGTGGACGAGGCCGACTCGATCCTGATCGACGAGGCGCGGGTGCCGATGGTCCTCGCCGGCGCGGTCGCCGGTGAGCAGGACCCGGTGCACGCCGCCGCGGCGCTGGTGCGCGGGCTGCGCAAGGGCAAGCACTACACCGTCGCCGAGGACGGCCGCAGCGTGGCCTTCACCAGCGCCGGCCTGGCCACCGTCGAGGCCAAGCTCGGCGGCATCGACCTGTACGACAGCGAGCACGTGGGGCAGCTCTCCGCGGTCAACGTGGCCCTGCACGCGTACGCCCTGCTGCACCGCGACGTCGACTACATCGTGCGGGACGGCAGCGTCGAGCTGATCGACGAGATGCGTGGCCGGGTCGCCCAGCGCCGCCGCTGGCCCGACGGCCTGCAGGCGGCGGTCGAGGCCAAGGAGGGCCTGGACGCCACCGCCGAGGGGGAGGTGCTGGGCACCGTCGCCGTGCAGGCGTACATCGCCCTCTACCCGAAGGTCTGCGGGATGACCGCGACCGCGGTGCTCGTCGGCGACCAGCTGCGCGAGTTCTTCGGCCTGGAGGTGGCGGTCATCCCGCCCAACACCCCGTGCGTCCGCGAGGACGAGCCGGACCGCATCTACGCCACCCGCGCGGAGAAGGAGGAGGCGCTGATCGACGAGATCACGCGCAACCACGAGCGCGGTCGCCCGGTGCTGGTCGGCACCCTCGACGTCAAGGAGTCCGAGGGCCTGGCCGCCGGCCTGAGCGCCGCCGGGGTGCCCTGCGTGGTGCTCAACGCCAAGAACGACGACGAGGAGGCGGCGATCATCGCGGAGGCGGGCGCGTACGGCGCGGTCACCGTCTCCACCCAGATGGCCGGGCGTGGCGTCGACATCCGCCTCGGCGGCAGCGACCAGGCCGACCGGGAGCGGGTCGCGGAGCTGGGTGGCCTGTACGTGATCGGCAGTGGGCGGCACGACAGCCGCCGGGTCGACGACCAGCTGCGCGGTCGGGCCGGCCGGCAGGGCGACCCGGGCGGCTCGGTCTTCTTCGTCAGCCTGGAGGACGACCTGGTGGTCCGGCACGCCGGAGACACCATCCCGGCCTCGCCCCGGATGAACGCCGACGGTCTGGTCACCGACGAGCAGGTCGACTACGCGGTGGAGCACGCGCAGCGGGTCGCCGAGGGGGTCAACCACGAGATCCACCGCAACACCTGGCGCTACAGCGTGGTGATCGAGCAGCAGCGCAAGGCGCTCGCCGAGCGGCGCGAGCGGCTGCTCACCAGCGACGTGGCCGCGCTGATGCTGCTGGACCGGATGCCGGAGAAGGCCGGCGAGATGGACGAGGACCTGCTGGCCCGGGTGGCCCGCTCGATCGCCCTCTACCATCTGGACCGGCTCTGGGCCGAGCACCTGGCCGAGCTGTCGGAGGTCCGGGAGGGTGTGCACCTGCGCGCGCTGGGCCGGCTCGACCCGCTCGACGAGTTCCACCGGGCGGCGGTGCCGGCGTTCACCAATCTCATTCCGGAGATCGAGCGGCGGACCATCGCCACCTTCGAGGAGACCGAGTTCGCCGACGACTGGGAGCCGGATGCCGCGAAGCTGGTCCGGCCCAGCGCCACCTGGACGTACCTGGTCCACGACAACCCGTTCGGCTCGGAGCTGGACCGGCTGATCGCCTCGGTCGGCCGTCGGCTCGCCGGCTCGCGCTGACCGTCCCAGCGGGGGATCCCTTCCGACCTTCCCGCCGGAAGGGATCCCTTACGCGGTTTCGATCCTGGTTTGCGAGGGTAGTAGCCCGGGGCCCACGACTCGGGGAGATCGGAAGACGATGACACAGGCAACGGTTCCGGCTGCGGACGGCACCCGGTGTGCGGAAGGCGTGACCCGGTGAACCTGGATACGCGGGAGCCGACCACCAACACCCTCGGTGTGCTGGAGACCGCCGCCCTGCTGCGGGAGCTGACCGCGGGCCTGATCGCGGTCGACGACTTCGACGAGGCGCTGAGCCACCTGGTCCGGATCGCGCGCGACGCCGTACCGGAGGTGTCCTGGTGCGGTTTCACCGCGCTGCGGGCCGGCGAGCCGGCCGGGGTGGCCGCCTCCGACGCCCGCCTAGCCGAGCTGGACGAGTTGCGGCACGGTCCCGAGTCGCCGGCGATGACGGCCATCCAACGTCGGGAGATGACCATCGCGCCGGACCTCGGCGGCGAGCAGCGCTGGCCGGGCTGGACGGCCCGGGCGCGCGGGCTGGGGGTGCGTGGGGTGATCTCCGCGCCGGTCGACGTCGACGACCGGGCGATCGGCGCGATCAACCTGTACGCCGGCACCGCCGGCACCTTCTCCACCCGGCACCAGCTCACCGCGATGCTGCTCGCCGAGCACGCGGGGCTGTTGCTGGCCGCGGTGCGGGACCGGGCGAAGCAGGCCGAGCGTGCCGGTGAGATCGACGCGACGCTACTCGGCGAGGGCGTGGTCAGCCAGGCGGTCGGGGTCATCATGACCCAGCGGGGCTGCCCGGCGCCGGAGGCCCTCCAGGTGCTGCGCAGCGCCGCGTCCTCACTGGACATCCCGCTGCGGGAGGTCGCCGAGCGTCTCGTCACCACGGTCTCCCGCCCCCGCGAGGGCTGACCGTCGGGTTTCGGACCGCCGCCACCCGCGCGTCGTTTCGTCCCCGTGGTGGCCGGGTAGCACCCTGGATTCGTGAGCACCTGACGATCCTGGGGAGGACACGATGGAGAGCCGTCTGCGGGTGCGGGGGCACCCCATCCAACCGATGCTGGTGACGTTCCCGTTCGGGCTCTTCGTCAGCGCCACCGTCCTCGACCTGGCCGACGTGCTGAGCGGGTTGGCGTTCCTCGGCGAGGTCGGCTACTGGACGGCGGTCGCCGGCCTGGTCGCCGCCGCGCTCTCCGGGGTCGCCGGAATGATCGACCTGTGGGACGTGCCGGCCGGCCGGCACCGCCGCACCATGGTCACCGCCAACCTGGTCAACGCCGGGATGACCGCGCTGTTCCTGCTCGGTTGCCTGATCCGGGCCGACGCGCCGCAGCGGGGGGCCACCGGCGGGCTGCTGGCCGTCGAACTGGTCGCGTTGGCGGTCGGCACGGTGGGCGTCTGGCTCGGCGCCCGGCTGCTGCGCGCGTTCGACGCGGGTCGCCGCGAGCCGAGCGGCTTCGAGGCGCCCGACGGGTCAGGGTTCGCCGGTCGTACCGTCGAGATCATCCGCCCGCGCGCCTGACCCACCCGCCCACGGCTCGACCGGCTCCGTTCGCCGGGTCGGGCGGCCGGTGGCATCGATGCCGCGGTGTGCCGCACCTTGAGGGCCCGCCCGCGGGAAAGTGGTTGTCGGGGTGGGGC